>JAJUGV010000071.1 GCA_029265795.1 Alcaligenaceae bacterium | reverse complement strand
CAATAGTGAGAGGTCTTGCGATCCCCCCCTTTCCCCCGTAGGGCGTATGCGGTATTAGCCACGCTTTCGCGTAGTTATCCCCCGCTACTGGGCACGTTCCGATACATTACTCACCCGTTCGCCACTCGCCGCCAGACCGAAGTCCGCGCTGCCGTTCGACTTGCATGTGTAAAGCATCCCGCTAGCGTTCAATCTGAGCCAGGATCAAACTCTTCAGTTCAATTCCTGTAATCGTCTTTCCATATCGCTTCCCCAAAGAGAAGCGATGGTCGGACGGTTCGCTTAGCTTACTCAAAGAAAAAAGACCGGTTTACGAATAAACCATTACTTTCTTCATTTGTGCGAGCTCTTGGTATAACTTGTTGGCGAAGACCTTCGTGAAAAGGCCTGCGCGCTCACTCATTCCAAGCGCCCACACTTATCGGCTGTTTAATTGTTAAAGAGCATCTGCCTAAACCTGACTCAGAAAACTGCGCCAGAAGCAGAGAAACGAGATTATGAAGCAGTTTTTTTGGTGTGTCAAGCGAGGTGGGAAATTTCTTAAGAACTTCTCAAACCGCCTGAACCGCCGATTTCCGCTTCGGAAATCTCGCTGCAGAATCCGAAATCATAACACGATTTTTGGAGCCTGCAACCGAACCGTTTCCGGCTCGCCTTGCCTGTCTCTTTGGCTGGCCGCGACACCCGAATTCGGGGCAGCTGGCTGGCTGCGAGGACCGCTAAACTTCGGGAAAACCCTAGGTCGCGATCAGCAAGGAGACGAACTATAGCACGGTTATTTTGGGGCGTGCAAGTGGGGCTGGATTCGCAGGGGTAATCCGCTCGCCGCCCGTCGTACGGGTCGTCACTAGAGTCACTCCACTGACCGGTATACGGCCTCACGCGGCCGTGTACCGGGCCTAGTGCTAGCCCCACCACGCGAATTATTTGGGGCCAACCGTCCACCGTTGGCTGCCTCGCTTGCAAGCGATATAGATAGGGTGCGCGGGCAGTGCGGGCAAGCGGTGCGCGTCTATCTTCAGTTTCGCTGTAGGCACCGGATCATTGGTTACCCGGGCCAGCAGAAAATCGAGTGTCGCCAGCATAATGCTTACAGTCACTGGCTCGCCGGGGCAGCGATGGCCAGTGGCCACGTCCCCTCCTCCTTGGGGGATGAATGCATACGGGTGACGCTGTTCACCCAGAAAACGTCCGGGCATGAATTGACCCGGGTTGTCCCAATGACGTTCATCCCGATTGGTACCGTGCAGATCCAGGAACACACGCGCCCCTTCATCGAACTGCTGGCCGTGCCATGAGAATGTATCCGACACCCGAGCCATCACGGCGGGGAAGAAGGGATAGTAGCGGCGTACCTCATCGACGAAAGCCCGGCGATAAGCGGTGTCCGCGTCCGCCAGCCTTGTCCGTAACCCGGGATCCGACAACAAAGCGTGAGCCATCCATACGATATAGACGGACACCGCCACGACCGGCCGCATGACGTTCAACAATTCCACGGCAGCGATCCGTGCGCTTCCAGACCCGCCCGCGGTGTCCATCACGTAATCGGCCACCAGTTTCAGCAGCGGCGAATCCGTTGCTTGCGGCCGGCGCCTCGCCTCCTTGATTAGCCCTTCCAGCCAACGCTCCAACCGCCGACGGGACCTTCGCGCCTTCAAGTGGCCGGGTCCGGCCGCGTCATGAAACAACGAAGAGAGATCCGCCGACAGGCGAGCAAGGTTGCGCCCCCGCACGGACACACCGAGCCATTCGCATATCGCCAGGGCCAGGATATGTTGCGAGGTCTCGTACAAGGGAAGCCGATAGCGAGTCGGCGCCCAGCGTTCGAAATCGTTCCAGTAACGGCGCACTCGCCGCGAAAGCCGAGCGACATTTTCGGGCGTGAGCACCATTGGGAATAGCGCCTTGCGCACCTGATGCTCGGCACCGTCAAGCTGCTGCACAGCGCCCTTCCCGAACAAGGTCGCTTTGACGGGCTCCGGCGCTGCGTCTCGGCGGCGCAATGCCGGATGTGTATAGAACATCTCTGCCGCCTCAGCACCGCGGATGCATACCGCCTTCTCGAGCAGGATGCGCGTACCGAAAGCGTCGGTACCGCGATAGCGGCACTGACGGTCGATGAACTGATAGGGGCGAGCCAACAGCGAAAGCGTGCGATCGCGCGGGATATCGAGCATGTCCAGGTTCCAGGAAGCCGGGCATGCCCTGCTGCAAGCTACGTGCCGTCCGCAATACCCAAAAGAAAAAACCCACCGCAAGGGTGGGTTCTCTCTACTGCGTTCTTCCGACTCAGTGGCTGCGACGCTTGAGGCTGAACTTTCGCGCAGCGGCTGCCTGCGCAGCCAGCATGGCGAGTTCCGCTTCGACGACGGCAATATCCGCCTTGTCCTTGGCTTGAGCCAGGCTCTCTTCTGCACGCTTGCGCGCTTCGATCGCCTTGGCTTCGTCCAGGTCTTCTGCCCGGATAGCGGTATCGGACAGCACGGTCACGCCACCGGGCTGGACTTCGAGAATCCCGCCGGCTACGAAGATGCTGATCTCCGTGTCGTCGGGAGCCACGATCTTCACCGTACCGGGACGGATCCGCGAAATCAGCGGAGTATGCCCCGGCAGGATTCCCAGCTCGCCGGATTCGCCAGGCAGCGCAACGAATTTGGCTTCTCCACCAAACAGTTGCTCTTCCGCGCTGACGACATCAACTTGCAGGTAAGCCATGTGTATTCCTTATTGGACGGCCTTGGCCTTCTCGAAAGCTTCGTCGATCGAACCGACCATGTAGAACGCCTGCTCGGGCAGTGCGTCACATTCACCGTCGACGATCATCTTGAAGCCGCGCAGGGTCTCGGCCAGCGGTACGTACTTACCGGGGGAGCCGGTGAACACTTCCGCGACGTGGAAGGGCTGCGACAGGAAGCGCTGGATCTTACGGGCACGGGCCACGATCTGCTTGTCTTCCGGCGAGAGCTCGTCCATACCGAGAATGGCGATGATGTCGCGCAGTTCCTTGTAGCGCTGCAGCGTCTGCTGCACGCCACGGGCCACCTGATAGTGCTCTTCGCCAACGATCTGCGGATCGAGCTGACGGCTGGTGGAATCGAGCGGGTCGACGGCGGGGTAGATACCCAGCGCGGCGATGTCACGCGACAACACGACCGTGGAGTCCAGGTGAAGGAAGGTGGTGGCCGGCGACGGGTCGGTCAAGTCGTCGGCAGGGACGTATACGGCCTGGATCGACGTAATGGAGCCGGTCTTGGTGGAAGTAATGCGCTCTTGCAGCTTGCCCATTTCTTCGGCCAGCGTCGGCTGATAACCCACCGCGGAAGGCATACGGCCCAGCAGTGCGGAAACTTCCGTTCCAGCCAGGGTGTAGCGGTAGATGTTGTCGACGAAGAACAGAATGTCGCGGCCTTCGTCGCGGAACTTCTCGGCCATGGTGAGGCCGGACAGCGCCACACGCAGACGGTTGCCGGGAGGCTCGTTCATCTGCCCGAACACCATCGCCACCTTGGACTCTTCCAGCTTATCCAGCTGAATCACGCCGGCTTCCGCCATTTCGTGATAGAAGTCGTTTCCTTCGCGGGTACGCTCACCCACACCGGCGAACACCGAGAGACCGCTGTGTGCCTTCGCGATGTTATTGATGAGCTCAAGCATGTTGACGGTCTTGCCCACACCGGCGCCGCCGAACAGGCCGACCTTACCGCCCTTGGCGAACGGGCAGATCAGGTCAATAACCTTGATACCCGTTTCGAGCAGCTCCACGGAGGGAGAGAGTTCGTCGAATGCAGGCGCGTCCTGGTGGATGGCACGCTTCTCGGGCGCTTCGATGGGGCCGCGCTCGTCGATCGGGCGACCGAGCACGTCCATGATACGGCCCAGAGTGGGGACACCGACCGGCACCGAGATGGGTGCGCCAGTGTTGGTCACGGCCATGCCGCGACGCAGGCCGTCAGAGGAACCCATGGCGATGGTACGAACCACGCCATCGCCCAGCTGTTGCTGGACTTCGAAGGTCAGCCCGGCTTCGGCGAATGCGGAGCTTTCATCCGCGAGCTGGAGAGCGTCGTAGATGTTGGGAATGCTGTCGCGGGGGAACTGAATATCCACCACGGCGCCGATGCACTGAACGATGGTACCGTTGCTCATGTTTAGTCCTTGCTAAATATCTTTGACGGGATGCCTCGGCGTCACACCGCGGCAGCTCCCCCCACGATTTCCGAAATTTCCTTGGTAATGGCTGCCTGGCGGGTCTTGTTGTAGACCAGCTGCAGGTCTTCGATGACCTTCTTCGCGTTGTCGGACGCGGCCTTCATGGCGACCATACGTGCCGACTGCTCGGAAGCCATGTTTTCGGCCACCGCCTGATAAACCAGACCTTCCACGTAGCGCAGAAGCAGGTCGTCGATTACCGCCTTGGCGTCCGGTTCGTAGATGTAGTCCCAGCCGTACTTCGAGCGTGAAGCCTCGAGGTTGGCCTTGGCCTCTTCCTCGGTCTGGAAGGGGTCGGCCAGACCGCTGGGCAGCGGCAACAGACGCACGAACACCGGCTCTTGCCGCATCGTGTTGACGAAGCGGTTCGATGCCAGATAGATGGCGTCGATCTTGCCATCGATGAAATCATCGAACTGTACTTTCAGGGCGCCGATGAGACGCTCGAGGTTCGGACGGTCGCCGAGCTGCACTTCCTGCGAGACGATCTTCGCGTCGATGCGGCTGAGCGTATTGGCGCCCTTGCTACCGAAAGCCGTGAACTGGACGTCGATGCCCTTCTGCTGGAATTCCTTGTAGCGGGCCAGCACCAGACGCATGATATTGGTGTTCAGGCCGCCGCAAAGACCCTTGTCGGTAGACACCACGACGACTCCGGCCGCGCGCACGTCGCGCTCGACCATGTACGGGTGCCTGTAGTCGGGATGCGCGTGCATGAGGTTGGCCGCAATATCCCGGACCTTGGTGGCATACGGACGCCCGGCGCGCATGCGATCTTGCGCCTTGCGCATCTTCGATGCGGCGACCATCTCCATGGCTTTGGTGATCTTTCGCGTGTTTTGCACGCTCTTGATCTTGTTTCGAATTTCCTTGATTCCGGCCATTGCTGTTTCCTGAGAAGGCGTTATGGCAGGCTCGATGTAGAGTTCCTGCCCGGCAGGTAGGCGGGGAGCCTATGGCTTCCCCGCTATTGCCGGCCTGGCTCAAAAAGCTCCGTGCTTCTTGAATTCCTGGATCGCCGCGGCCAGTTCGGCCTCGTCGTCCTTGGACAGTTCCTTTTTGTCCTGAATGCGGCTCACCAGCGCTTCGTGGCGGGATTTCAAGAAATCCTTCAATGCCTTTTCGAAGCCCAGCACCTGTTCGACACCGAGGTCGTCGAGGTAGCCGTTGTTGACCGCGTACAGGGACACCGCCTGCTCCCATACCGCCAGCGGCTGGTACTGAGGCTGCTTGAGCAGTTCCACCACCCGCTTGCCGCGCTCGAGCTGACGGCGCGTGGCGTCATCGAGGTCGGAAGCGAACTGTGCGAACGCTGCCAGTTCACGATACTGCGCCAAGTCGGTACGGATACCGCCGGAGAGCTTTTTGATGACCTTGGTCTGAGCAGCACCACCCACGCGCGACACCGAGATACCGGCGTTAATGGCGGGACGGACACCGGCGTTGAACAGGTCGCTTTCCAGGAAGATCTGGCCGTCAGTAATGGAAATCACGTTGGTCGGAACGAAGGCGGAGACGTCACCGGCCTGCGTTTCGATGATCGGCAGCGCGGTCAGCGAGCCGGTCTGGCCCTTGATTTCGCCGTTGGTGAACTTCTCGACGTACTCTTCGTTCACGCGGGCAGCGCGCTCAAGCAGACGGGAGTGCAGGTAGAAGACGTCACCGGGGTAGGCTTCGCGGCCGGGCGGGCGGCGCAGCAGCAGCGACACCTGGCGATAAGCCCAGGCTTGCTTGGTGAGGTCATCATAAATGATGAGCGCGTCTTCGCCGCGGTCGCGGAAGTATTCGCCCATCGTGCAGCCGGAGTATGCCGAGATGTACTGCATGGCAGCCGAATCGGAAGCCGCTGCGGCCACGATGATGGTGTATTCCAGCGCGCCGTGCTCTTCGAGCTTGCGCACCACGTTGGCGATCGTGGATGCCTTCTGGCCGATAGCCACGTACACGCAAGTGACGTTCTGACCCTTTTGCGCGATGATCGTGTCGACGGCCACCGCGGTCTTGCCGGTCTGGCGGTCACCAATGATCAGCTCACGCTGGCCGCGACCAATAGGCACCATGGCGTCGATGGCCTTGGTACCGGTCTGCAGCGGCTGCGACACCGACTTACGCGCAATCACGCCCGGAGCAACCTTCTCGATGACGTCAGTCATCTTGGCGTTGATGGGGCCTTTGCCGTCGATGGGAGCGCCCAGGGCGTCGACCACGCGACCGCGCAGTTCGGGGCCAACCGGCACTTCCAGAATGCGGCCGGTGGTCTTCACCGAGTCGCCTTCCGAAACACTGGTGTAGTCACCCAGAACCACGGCACCCACGGAGTCACGCTCGAGGTTCAGCGCGAGACCGAAGACATTGTTGGGAAATTCGAGCATTTCGCCCTGCATCACATCGGACAAGCCGTGGATGCGGCAAATACCGTCGGTCACGGAAACGACCGTGCCTTGTGTGCGAACATCGGTCGACGCACCCAGGCCTTCGATACGGGCCTTGAGCAGTTCGCTGATCTCGGACGGGTTAAGTTGCATGTTCAGACTCCTGAATCCTGTTATCTGGCGTGCTCAGGCAGCCAGCGTGTCGCGCATGCGGCTCAATTGAGCCTGCACCGAAGTGTCGAGTACCTGGTCGCCTACGATCACGCGCACACCGCCAATGAGGTCGGGGTCTACGGTGAGGGCCGGCTTGAGCTTGAGACCGAACTTCTTCTCAAGCCCGGCAACGAGTTCCTGGACCTGTGCGTCGGAAAGAGCGAAGGCGCTGGTAATCTTGGCCAGCGCACTACCCTCTTGCTCGTTCTTCAGCATCTCGAACTGCTCGGCAACCTGGGGCAAAGCCAGTATGCGTTGGTTATCGATCAGCAATTGAATGAAATTTCGCGCGGCGTCGGACAACGGGGACTTGACGAGGCCCGTGAACAACTCAAACCGCTTCGTCGCGCTCAGGCGCGGATCAGTCAAGGCCTCGCGCACGTCGTCGAGGCTTGCCAGCTCGGCCAGCTCGGACAACAAGGACGACCAGGACGCCAGGGCTGCCTGGTCGTCGCGGGCCGAAGCAAACAGCGCTTCGGCATACGGTCGGGCGATAGTCGATAGTTCAGCCATGGCCTATCCTGAAATTACAGTTGCGCCTTGAGCTGATCAAGCAGCTCGGCGTGAGCCTTGGCGTCAACTTCACGCCTCAGGATCTGTTCTGCGCCCTTGATGGCGAGGACAGCCACGTCGGCACGCAAGGCCTCGCGCGCACGCTGCACTTCTTGTGCGGCGTCCTGCTTGGCTTGCGCGACGATACGCGCTTTTTCGGACTCTGCCTCACGACGCGCCTGCTCAATGAGGGCAGCCGCCTGCTTCTCGGCCTCGACCATACGAGAATGGTTTTCGGTCTTGGCGTTGGCTTCCATCAGATTGATGCGCGCCTGCGCCTGCGCGAGGTCGGCCTTGCCCTTGTCGGCAGCCGCCAAGCCATCGGCGATCTTCTGTCGACGATCGTCCATCGCCCTCGTGAGAGGTGGCCAGATGAATTTCATCGTGAACCACGCCAGCACGAAAAACACGATCATCTGGAAAAAGAGAGTCGCGTTTAAATTCACGGTCGTTTCCCTTTAATACCCTTAGTGGTGGCGGATTGACCGCCAACCACTAATCTCCATGCCGCAAGACGCACTCGGGTGCGTCGAGCGACCGCTTTCCCGCAGAAGACTGCGGGCCGCCATCATCCAACGAACGGGTTGGCGAAGGCAAACAGCATGGCGATACCAACGCCGATCAGGTAGGCCGCGTCGATCAGACCTGCGAGCACGAACATCTTGGTTTGCAGGGCGTTCATCAGCTCAGGCTGGCGAGCAGAGGCTTCGAGGTACTTGCCACCCATCAGCGCGATGCCGATGCAGCAACCGAAAGCACCCAGACCGATGATGAGGCCGGCAGCCAGAGCGACGAAAGAGACGTCAGTCATGATAACTCCTTGGTTAGATAACCGTGTGTGATTCAAATAGTCAAAGAAACTGCGTTGCAGGCGGCAACCCTGCGGTTCCGGCGTTCAGAGGGGGGAAAGTCTCCTTGGCCGGCATGCCTTAATGGCTTTCGTGAGCCTGCCCCACATACACGAGGGTCAGCATCATGAAAATGAAGCCTTGGAGCAGGACGATCAGGATGTGGAAGATCGCCCACATCGAGCCCGCCACGATATGGCCCAACCCCAGGCCGATGCTCGCAGCATTGAAGCCGGACCAAGCACCGCCCAGTAGCGCGATGAGCATGAATACGAGTTCGCCGGCGAACATGTTGCCGAACAGCCGCATGCTGAGCGACACGGTGCTTGCAGCGTACTCAATGAGATTCATGAGCAGGTTGAAGGGCGCAAGAATCACCGCGCCGATACCGTGGCCGTGGAACGGACCGCTCAGCAGACCTTTGACGTAGCCGCCGGGCTTCTTGATCTTGAGGCCGTAGTAAATCACGACCAGCAACACGCCCATGGCCATGCCCAGCGTGATGTTCAGATCAGCGGTGGGAAGAATACGGTGGTAATAGACGGGGTCGCCGTGTTCGGCACCCAGGCCAGTGACCTTGAGGATCCATGGCATCAGATCAACCGGGACCAGGTCGAGCGTGTTCATCACGACGATCCACAGGAAGACGGTGAGCGCCAGAGGCGACACGAACTTACGGCTGGTCTCGTTGGGAACGATCGTCTTGGCCTGATCTTCGACCATATCGATGAGCATTTCCACCGCCACCTGGAAGCGCCCCGGCACGCCCGATGTAGCACCGGAAGAGGCGCGCCACAGGAAGAACAGGACGACCACACCCATGAGGATGGACCAGAACAGGGAGTCGTAGTTGATGACCCCGAAGTTGGCGACTGCCGATTGTTTTTCACCTATGTTGTTCAGGTGAACCAGGTGATGCTGGATGTAATAAGACTGGGGCGAAATATCAGCAGCGGATGCCATCTGAAACCTTATCCTGTAAACGCAACCCGGAGAATTCCCCGATACCAATCAGTGCCGTCACGGCAGCTTGCGAAACGCCAGCAACAGCACATACCCTTTCAATACACACAGCAAGCCGAATAGAAATGCCGGCCATACCAGCCACTCCTCTCCTTTCCAGGCCACCAGCCCGAGGATCAGAATGGCGGTGCTCAGCTTGAAGGCCTCGCCCCAGAAGAAGGACATCGGCCCCGACTTCATCGGACCGAGGAAACCGGCCAGAAGCCGCAGAGCGAACAACGCATTGGGAACGAAGTACGCCGCCGCACCTGCAAAAGCGGACACTGCAGCGTTCGTACCGCCGACGAGCCCCGAAAGCACGATGGCAAAAAACGCCATGCTCGCCTGAGCAACCAGCGCCCGGATGAGGCCCTGGTTGGCGCGCCGACCAATCCTTGCGCGCTCTTCGTCATTCAGCACGATAGGGGTGTAGTCATCCATGTCGTGCCTCGTTTCCTTGCGTATCGCCTTGCCGTCAAACTCAGACTTGCCGCCTTCAGGCCATAAGAGCGCCAGAGCACCTAAACCCAAGCCACCGATGCTTTAAGCCCATACAAATCTGCCAGCACATAAAAATGCCAAGTTATCCGCCTGGGTAACAGAGCGACCCAGGCACTTGGCAAACTCAGAGAGTATAGCGTTTTTCAAGAAAGCGTAGCAAGCCAAGGCCAGCCCAAATGCAACTATCCGGGCAGCGAAGGCCTTGACCCGACTACGTTCACCGGTGCTTGAACTCCGGTTTGCGCTTCTCAAGGAATGCGCCCATTCCTTCCTTTTGGTCTTCGGTGGAGAACAGCGCATGGAAGTTGCGGCGTTCGTACATCAGGGTCTGGCTCAGGGCGCCTTCGTCTGACGCATTGATGCACTCCTTGGCCATGATGACGGACGGCAGCGAGTACGAGGCGATCGTCTCGGCCGCCTTCAAGGCTTCGTCCAGCAGTTGGTCTGCGGGCACGACCCGCGCGACCAGGCCGCTGCGCTCTGCTTCTTCGGCGTCCATCATGCGCCCCGTCAGCACGAGGTCCATGGCTTTCGCCTTGCCGATGGCTCGCGGAAGGCGCTGCGTGCCGCCGAAGCCCGGGATGACGCCCAGCTTGATCTCGGGCTGGCCAAACTTTGCGTTATCTGCCGCAATGATGATGTCGCACACCATGGCAAGTTCGCATCCGCCGCCCAGGGCGTATCCGGCCACTGCAGCGATGATCGGCTTGCGGATACGCGTCAGCGATTCCCAGTTTCCGCCCAGGTAGTCCTGCTTATAGACGTCGGTGTACGACCACGATTGCATGGCGCCGATATCCGCGCCGGCGGCAAAGGCCTTTTCCGAGCCGGTCAGCACAATCGCGCCGATGCCGTCATCCGCATCGAAACCGCGAAGCGCTTCGGCCAACTCATCAATCAGTTCATTGTTCAGTGCATTCAACGCCTTCGGACGGTCGAGCGTCACCAGCGCGACACGGCCCCTGACCTCGGTTTTCACCATGGGTGTCGTCATGTCGTCTCCTTTTTGAACGTTAATATTGAGGTATGAAAACTGAACCGATACTCTACGCTGTCGTCCCGCATGACCTTGGCGGGCACCGACTGCGCGTGACATTGAGCATTGCCGAGCCCGATCCGCAAGGTCAGACGCTTGCGCTGCCGGCATGGATTCCCGGCAGCTATCTTATTCGAGATTTCGCCAGGCAAGTAGAAACCATCGTTGCCAGTTCGGGCGGCCAGCCGGTGGAATTGCGCAAGACGGGCAATCACTCCTGGCAGTGCGCTCCCTGCAAAGGGCCGCTGACCATCGAGTACGTGGTTTACGCATGGGACTTGTCGGTGCGCAGCGCGCATGTCGACGGAACCCACGCATTTTTCAACGGCACGAGTGTGTTTCTGGCGGTGGAAGGCCAGGAAGACCGGCCCTGCCACGTGCTGCTCCAGGCACCGGAAGGTTGCGAGCACTGGACCGTCCATACTTCGCTGCCGGAAGCGTCGAGCCATCCTCAAGCAGCGCCTCGGCACGGCTTCGGCATGTACCGCGCGCCGGATTACGACGCGCTGATCGATCATCCCGTGGAGATGGGCACCCCGCAGGTCATCAGTTTCGAGGCCCACGGCACCCCGCATGAAATGGTGTTCACCGGGGTCGTACCCAACCTGGATCTGGAGCGCATCGCCGAGGACACCCGCCGCATCTGCGAAGCGCAGATTGAATTCTTCGAACCGCAAAGCCGTCGCGCACCGTTTCTGGACAGCAGCGACCGCTACGTGTTCATGACCATGGTGACGGGTGACGGCTACGGCGGGCTCGAGCATCGCGCATCCACCGCCCTGCTGTGCAGCCGTAGCGACCTGCCCGCCCGCGGCCGGCAGCAAGCCGGGGAAGGCTATGAGAACTTCCTTGGTCTGGTCAGCCATGAGTACTTCCACACATGGAATGTGAAACGCATCAAGCCGGCGGCCTTCGCGCCCTATGACCTGTCGAAGGAAAATCACACCGAGCTGTTGTGGGTGTTTGAAGGGTTCACGTCCTATTACGACGACCTCTTCCTGCTGCGTGCCGGGCTGATCGACGAAGCGGCCTATTTCCGCCGGCTCGCCCGTACCCTCACGATGGTGCATCGCGGTGCCGGGCGGCACAAGCAGAGCGTGGCCGAAAGTTCCTTCGACGCATGGAGCCGCTACTACAAGCAGGACGAAAACTCGCCCAACGCTCTGGTGAGTTATTACACGAAGGGATCTCTGGTGGCGGCGGGCCTGGACCTGGCGATACGCGAAGCCACCGGGGACCAGCGATCGCTCGACGACGTGATGCGCCTGATGTGGCAGCGCTACGGCCGCGACTTCTATCAAGGCGGGCAGAACGGTGTGGCGGAATCCGACATGCCGGGCCTCATCCTTGAAGCGACCGGCTACGATGCTGCCGATTTCCTGCGGCGCTACGCGTACGGGCGGGAAGACGTTCCTCTGAAAGACTTGCTACAGCGACACGGCATCGTGCTGGAGTGGAAGACGCCCAAGGAGCCTTTCGACCTCGGAATGCGGCTACGGTCGGTCAACGGGCAATGCACCATTGCCACGGTGTACGAGGGGGGTGCCGCCCATGAGGCCGGGCTTTCAGCCGCCGACACGATCATCGCCGTGGACGGCCTGCGGGTGCTGGACGACAAGTCGTTGTTGGCCCTGCTCTCCCGCTGGCAAGCCGGCGACACCGTAACGGTCCACGTGTTCCGGCGCGACGAACTGCGCAGCTTTCCGCTGAAGCTCGCTGCTGCTCGGGACACCGAGTGTGAATTACGAAGAGAAAGCGCTGGGGCCGCCGGCGCCACTAGCCATGGTTGAGAGAAATGACGCCGCTCCCGTCGCACTGGTTACCGGGGCAGCCCGGCGCATAGGCCGGCACCTTGCGGAAGCGTTGGCCGCCGAAGGCTGGAATATCGTCGTGCATCACCGAAGCTCCCCCGAAGACGCGGCAGAAACCCTCCGAAGGCTCGAGGGAATCGGCGGCCGTCATTGCATCGTGCAGGCGGACTTGAGCGATGAGGCGCAGACACGCGATCTTTTTGAGCAGGCCGTACAGCAATTGGGCCGCGTGGACGCCGTGATCAACAATGCATCGCTGTTCGAGTATGACAACGCTGACACGTTTTCGTGCGAGAAGCTGCTTGAGCACATGCTGCCCAATCTCGGGGCACCGCTTGTACTGGCGCAGGCACTGCATCGGCACATCACCCAGATGCGACCCGGCCGTACCGGCGTGGTACTCAACCTGCTGGACCAGAAGCTTGGCAATCCCAATCCCGACTTTCTGTCTTACACGCTGAGCAAGTCGGCACTGAAGACCGCCACCACTCTACTTGCCAAGGCGCTCGCACCGCACGTGCGCGTGGTGGGGCTGTCGCCCGGCCTTACACTGCCGAGCCATTTGCAGACCGAGCAGGAATTCGAAGAAGCGCACCGGTTGGCCCCCCTGGGCCAGGCCAGCACGCCCGCGGACATCGCCCGGGCGGCCGTTTTCTTGCTGCAAAGCCCGGCAATCACCGGCGTCGACCTGATAGTGGACGGCGGCCAACATCTGATAGGCATGGAACGCGACTTCAGCATGATGGAGCTCGAACCGGCCCGCAACCCAGGATAAACTGCCCCATGCTGACCCGACGCATCATTTTTCAGCAGCTGGCCCTCGATGCCCGTATCGGCATCCTGGAACACGAGCTGCGCTCCACTCAACCGCTGCATATTGACGCCGAATTCGACGTCGACGTTTCGCAGGACGTACACGACCACGACATCCACACCGTGCTGGACTACCGTGAGCTTCGCAGTGCCATCGTCGACGAATGCACTCGGCAGCACGTTCACTTGCTGGAGACGCTGTCCGAGAAGCTGGTGGAGCGCATCTTCGGCGAATTTCCCGACGTCAGATGGATACGCATCCGCGTGAGCAAGCCGCTGGCGTTTTCGGACTGCGCCGCAGTCGGCATCGAACTCCAGCGCAGCCGCTGAAACGCAACCCGTAAGAAATCATGGAAGCAGAAACCCTCACCACTCCGGCGCCCGCCGCCGATGAAACCGCCAATCGCCGCCGAGCGGAACGCGAGCGCATCAATGCGAACAAGCTCAGCAAGCGACTGATACGCGAGACGGCACGCGCCATCACCGACTTCAACATGATTGAGGACGGCGACAAGGTGATGGTGTGTCTTTCAGGCGGGAAGGACTCCTACGCCCTGCTGGACATTCTCATGACGTTGCAGAAGCGGGCGCCCATCCGCTTTGATATTGTCGCGGTGAACCTGGACCAGAAGCAGCCCGGCTTCCCCGAGCACGTGCTGCCGGAGTATCTGGAATCACTGGGCGTGCCCTACCACATCGAGAGCCAGGATACATATTCGGTGGTCACACGCGTGTTGCCTGAAGGCAAGACCATGTGCTCGCTGTGCTCACGGCTGCGCCGTGGAATTTTGTATCGAGTGGCAGGCGAGCTGGGTGCGACCAAGATTGCGCTCGGACACCATCGCGACGACATCCTGGGTACGTTCTTCCTGAACCTCTTTTACGGCGGTCGCATGAAAGCCATGCCGCCGAAGCTGCAATCGGACGACGGCAAGAACGTCGTGATCCGGCCGCTTGCCTATGTGGCCGAGAAAGACCTGATCGCCTATGCCGAACTCAAACAGTTTCCCATCAT
>JAJUGV010000180.1 GCA_029265795.1 Alcaligenaceae bacterium | reverse complement strand
CACGTTCATGTTGACCACCGTCCAGCCGCCGCCCGAGGCTTCCAGCGGTTCGTACGCATAGACTTCAGCCCGAATACCTGGACCCAAGGCACCCAGGACAATAAGCCAGTTCAGGAATTCGTACTGCCCGTGATCCAGCAACGGGTAGGGTTCCAGGTCGGCAAGATCGAGTCCGCGGCCGTTTCGCATCATCTGCAAAATGTAGTCGTCGAACGCCGTGTCGACAGAGCCGAACTTTCCCGGGTCAAGCCAGTGAGACAGGCCGCCGGTAGCCAGCAGGGCGATGCGCTTGTCCGAGCCTTCGATCGCCTGACGTAGCGCCTGCCCGAATGCGCGGGCACCATAGGGCGAGAACGTTCGCGCCGGCTGGGTAACGATGGGAACCACCGGCAAATCGGGGCGCGGAAGGACCTGGCGCAAAGGTACGATCAAGCCATGATCCAGGTTGACCACCGGCGCAGCCTCGACTTCGAGACGATTGTTTCGAGCACTGGCAACAATTTGCTGCGCAAACTCTGGTGCACCCTTGATATCGAGATCGATATCGGGACGCTTGAAAAACTCCATCGATCCGCGGTGTTCTGATCCCACTCCCACCACAAACGCCCCGGTTTCAAAGCTTTGGAAGTGGCAGTCAGTGGTAACCACAATAAGGTCGGGTTCAGCAGCTGCGAGCGAGTCACGCAGCTTTGCATAAGCCTGTTTCAGGCGCTCAACGGCTTCGGGCGGGTCGATCTCGGGGCGAGCCAGCAGATCGGGAACGTGTGAGCATCCCGCGGCAAACACCACGTTCGCAGGCACCTCGGGCCTGGCCGTCGAAGCACGGCCATCGAATACAAACTTGTCACTACTGCTGCTGTCAGACAGATCGTCCTGAAACCAGCGGCTTACAAGAATGGTGACTCCGTCGTTCACACCGGCAGAACGAAGAAGGTTGCGTTCGCCGCGCGCAATGACATCTGCCCAGTGCTCGTCCAGACCCAGCTCTGCGCCGACGGTGACGGGATCCGTCTTGAAGCGTGCCAACAAATCGGGAGTCTGCCCCAGCTTGAGAATGGCGGCCTCCAGTATTTTCTTATCCATAACAGTCTCGTCCTTGTATTCAGGCTACTTGTTCTTTAAGGCTTTGCAGTTCCCCGTCTACCACCACCGCACGACCGTCAACCTTGACGGTACAACCGCGCATGGGAATATCCAGGTGAGCCGGCGTCTCGCGCTTGGCAAAACGATTCGAACCCGTAGACCACATGAAGTTGCCTGCTACCGAACGCAACTCCTGGCCATAGAGGCTGCGAGGATCGTACACGTCCAGGGCGGTCCAGCTGGCATTGGGATGCATGCCCCACCCCGCATGAGACAAGGCATAGACGGCCGGGTCGTTCCAACGCTTGAAGTAATCAGTGAGCAGGAATGCCTCGACGCCGTCTCCGTCGATGCTGGTGATGAACCCATCCCGAATTGTCAGTTCGACGGGCGACTGTACGGTGCGTTGCCATGGAATGATGGCATCACCGGCTTGCAGCACGATGCGGCCCTGCGCGCTTCGGTCACGCGGGAAGCATGCGATGAAACCACTGGGCCAGTGATCCCAGCGCGCCGGCTCGTCCACATAGCCCCATTGCCGGGTAATGGGAAGATCCGGCCCTGAAATGTCGTACGTAAGATCCGTGCCGGCAGCACTGGTTACATGCATGACCTGGCCCTGATTCAGGATGTCGGCTGCGGCGTCGATATTTGCACGCAGTTCTTCGTCACCCATCAGGCGCTCAAGCACATCGGCCGGTTCTGCAACGAACAACATCCGCTTGCCCTTGCCGATGATGCTGGTGCGGACATTCGAGTGTATGAGACCGCCAACGGTAAGGTCGATAACCAGGTCGCACTCTCCGGCGGCAGACAAAAGCGCAGGGACTTCCCGTCCATCAGAGGTATAAGGAGGCAATGTAGGGCTGGACAGGCTCGAGGCGCCCAGCACCAGGACGCCTGCACCCATCGCTCGCGCCGCAGCGACTGCCGCGTCAACGTATTCGCTCTTGTGGCCGTATTCAAAAATTACAGCAACGGTTTGTTTGTCGTCGAGGCTGCACAGCTTGTATTGCTTGACGAAAAGTTCGGTCAGCGACATGGTCATGTTGAATCTCCAGATGTTTGTTCAGTTGGCCGTTCAGACCGAGCGGACTGCGCCGCCATCGATCTGCAACGTGGCGCCGGTTACGAAGCCGGCAGCTGGCGACAATAGGTAGGCGGCAGCATTGGCCACCTCTTCAGGGCTACCCCACCGCCCAAGAGGAATGTCCTTGACGATCAGATCAATTTCTTGCTGTGGAGTAGTGCCGTTTGCCTGGGCCTTGGCTTTTACGATATCGGCCATACGGTCGGTACCCGTCGCGCCGGGTTGCAACTGATTCACGCGAACTCCGACCGGACCCAGCTCAAGCGCCATCTGCTTGCTCAAGGACGAAAGTGCCGAGCGCATCGACGCAGATAGCGCCCCGGATGGGGCGGGCTGCTTCACCCAGGTTGACGTCAGGAACAGGATGCTCCCGGATTTGTTCGCTGCCATATGCCGCGCGCCGGCCATGGCCAGTTGCACCGCCGGGCGTACCAAAAGATCGAACGCTCCTTCCCAATCAGACAGGTCTGTTTCCAGAAACGGCTTCAGGCGGGGTCCGGGGGTGTTCAGTACGAGCGCATCCAGTCGGCCAAAACGCTTGACCACCTCACCCACGAGACGGCCGCAAGCGTCGCGGTCTGAAAGATCCACACCTACCGGAACAATCCGGCCGCCACCGGCGAATTCTTCTTCCTGTGCGCCCTCAAGACTGCGTGAAGCCGCAGCGACGGTGGCGCCCTCTTCGGCCAGACGCTGCGCAACGGCACGTCCGATTCCTTTGCTCGCTGCCGTGACGAGTGCGAATTTTCCTGCTAACTGTAAATCCATGGATACAACCTCTTTACTGT
>JAJUGV010000003.1 GCA_029265795.1 Alcaligenaceae bacterium | reverse complement strand
GTCTTCCACACAGCAGACCGAGATCAACCTGCCTTACATCACGGCGGACGCAAGTGGTCCGAAGCACCTCACGCTGAAGGTCACCCGCGCCAAGCTCGAGGCACTGGTCGAGGATCTGATCGAACGCACGATCGAGCCCTGCCGCATCGCCATTAAGGATGCAGGTATCAAGGCCGGCGATATTGACGACGTCATTCTCGTGGGCGGCATGACCCGCATGCCCAAGGTGCAGGAAAAGGTTAAGGAATTCTTTGGTCGCGAACCCCGCAAGGACGTTAACCCCGACGAAGCCGTGGCTGCCGGTGCCGCGATTCAGGGTTCGGTTCTGTCGGGCGATCGTAAAGACGTGCTGCTGCTGGACGTCACCCCGCTGTCGCTGGGTATCGAAACGCTTGGCGGCGTAATGACCAAGATGATCAAAAAGAACACCACGATCCCCACGCGGTACACGCAGGTGTTCTCCACGGCCGACGACAATCAGCCGGCGGTGACCATCAAGGTGTATCAGGGTGAGCGCGAAATCGCCTCCGCTAACAAGGCGCTGGGCGAGTTCAACCTCGAAGGTATTCCGCCCGCACCGCGTGGCGTACCCCAGATTGAGGTGACCTTCGACATCGACGCCAACGGCATCCTGCACGTGTCGGCCAAGGACAAGGGCACGGGCAAGGAAAACAAGATCACCATCAAGGCGAACTCCGGCCTCAGCGAGGAAGAGATCGAACGCATGGTGAAGGACGCCGAGGCGCACGCCGACGAAGACCGTCGTGTGGCCGAGCTGGCTCAGGCACGCAACCAGGCCGACTCCCTGGTACACGCCACACGCAAGTCGCTCACCGAGCATGGCGATAAGTTGGAAGCCGCCGAGAAAGAAGCTATCGAGGCAGCCCTGAAAGAAGTGGAAGAGGCCATCAAGTCCGGCACCAAGGAAGAGATCGATGCCAAGGTGGAAGCCCTGAGCACGGCCTCGCAGAAGCTGGGCGAGAAGGTTTATGCCGACATGCAGGCGCAGGCAGCTGCCCAGCAGGGAGAAGCCGACGCGCGTCCGGCCGACGACGATGTGGTCGATGCCGACTTCAAGGAAGTCAAGCGCGATCAGTAACGTTTGCAGGCAGCGCTGAAGCAAGGGGGGCGCCGGTTTTTGCCGGCGCGCCCAAGAGCGCCTCGTAGCCCGGTTTCTGGCCCTTTAGCCGGAAATCGGGCGTTCTTGTTCAGACACAAAGCACGTCACGGACGCAAGCAATCACATGGCAAAACGCGATTACTACGAGATATTGGGGGTGGCCAAAAATGCCTCCGACGATGAGATCAAGAAGGCTTACCGAAAACTGGCCATGAAGTACCATCCGGACCGCAATCCGGATAGCAAGGAGGCCGAAGAGAAGTTCAAGGAAGTCAAGGAAGCCTACGAGATGCTGTCGGATGCACAGAAGCGGGCCGCCTACGATCGCTTCGGCCATGCCGGCGTCGATCCCAATGCAGGAGTCGGCGCAGGCATGGGCGGGGCGGGCGGCTTCGCGGATGCCTTCGGCGACATCTTCGGAGAAATCTTCGGAGCAGCGGGCCGTCGTGGCGGCGGGCCGCAGATGTATCGCGGTGCTGACCTCAAGTACACACTGGACATCACGCTTGAACAGGCCGCCAATGGATTCGACACCGAAATCCGGGTGCCTAGCTGGGAGTCTTGTGACGTTTGTCATGGCAGCGGGGCACGGCCCGGCACGCAGCCGCGTACCTGTCATACCTGTGACGGTGCAGGGGTGGTGCGCATGCAGCAGGGCTTCTTCAGCGTGCAGCAGAATTGCCCCACCTGCCACGGCACAGGCCAGGAAATCCCAGACCCCTGCACCTCATGCGATGGGGTGGGCCGTATCCGCCGCCATAAAACCCTGCAGGTTAAGATTCCGGCCGGTATCGACGACGGCATGCGTATCCGCTCCGCGGGTAACGGCGAGCCGGGCGTCAATGGTGGGCCTCCGGGCGATCTGTATGTAGAGATTCACCTCAAGCAGCACGGTATTTTCCAGCGCGACGGTGATGATCTGCATTGCGAGTTGACCATACCGTTCACCACGGCGGCTTTGGGCGGCGAACTCGAAGTGCCCACGCTGACCGGGCGTGGCACGATCACCATCCCCGAAGGTACACAGACGGGCAAGACGTTCCGGCTGCGTGGCAAGGGCATCCGTGGCCTGCGCTCAAGCTACCCGGGCGACCTCTATTGCCACGTCGCGGTCGAGACCCCAGTACGCCTGACTGACGAGCAGAAAAAGATACTCAAGCAGTTCGAGGCATCACTGCAGCAGGGCGGCGACAAACACTCGCCCAACAGCCAGTCATGGCGCGACCGGGTGAAGAACTTCTTCTCTTAATCAGCCGCTCGTGGGGCGAAGGGGCATTAGCCCCTATTCGCCTTTATTAGCCCCTATTCGTCTTTCTTAGGGGCCTCTTTCTGTTTCGCGTGGTCCGCCGCAATGGCGGTGCTGAACAGGCCGGGTTTCAGCAGCTCACGCAGCACACTGTTAACCTGATCAGCCGTCAATGCAGCGATTTTTTCGTCCTGCTCTGCATTCCAGGCGAAGCTGCGATCAAGATCGAGATAGCGCAGCCATACGGATGCCAGAGTGGCATCGTTGGTGCGGCCGAGCTTGCGATAGTTGAGCAGCGAGCGGATGCCTTCGTTGACTTCTTCTTCGGTGAAGCCGTGTTCAAGGACCTGCTTGAGCTCTTCATTGATCACGCGCTCCAGGCGGCGACTGTTCTCGGGGGCATGTATCGCGTACAGAGACCAGCTGCCGGCCGGTTCGTAGGACGAGACGCTGGCATTGCTGTAGACCGAGTAGGACAGACCCTCTTCGACTCGTACCCGAGTCCAGAGGCGCGAGGTTTCTGAACCTCCCAGCAGGTAATTGGCCAGTACCAGGGCCGGGTAGCGTGGGTCGTCATCGCGCAAGTTCAACGGCATGGCCGAGAGCAGCACCGCATTCGCTTTGTCAGGCGTGTCGATCTGGAACTTCTCGGGCGGCACGGGGCGATAGGGATCGGAAATCCGTGTGTACGCCGGTGCCTGCTGCCAGCCTGTCAGGGAGTTTTCGAGTGACGCACGGACTGCGTCAGGGTCGAACGCGCCGACTGCGCTGAAGTCTATAAGACCTGCACCGTAGAAGCGTGCATGGAAATCACGTAGTTGTTCCGGCGTCAGACTAGCAATTTCCCGGCGCATTTCTTCAAACGTGGGCGTGTAGCGGATGTCGTCCGCCGGCCATGGATTGTCATGACGGGCCAGCGCACGCGAGGCCAGCGAGCCCGGCTGGGATTCCATATCGGCAATGGCCGTATTCATCTGATTGCGATATTCCACCAGGGCTTCTTCCGGGAAGTTAGCCTCGCGCAGCACGTGCAATGTGGTTTCGATCACGTCCGGCAGATTCTCGCCCACGGTCGACATGGAGACGGCCACCGTATTGCCGCCACCGCTCACATTCACTGTGGCACGCAACTGCGTATAGCGATCCTGGATTTCCTGACGGCTCATTTTGCTCGTGCCGTGCTGCAGCAGCGACGCGACGGCTTCAGAGATACTGCGCCGGCCCTTCATGTTTTCTTCGTCACCGAAACGCAGCACCATGCGGGCCTCTACGCGGTCGCCCCGGGTGGGCTTGGGCAGCAGTGCCAGGCGCAGCTTGCCGTTGGGCAGCTCAACGACATCGCGCTGGGTGGTGGCGTCGATGTTTTCGGGCGTGGCATCAAAGGCGGCCACGGCAGCGATATCGTCGCGGCCGCTGTAGTCGGTAAGAAGGGCTTCGATATCGAGTTCAGCCGCTTCCGGCGCGCGCCGTGGTGCTTCAGTGGGGATGTAACGCCCGGCAGTCCGGTTGCTGGCGGTGAGCCAGGCTGAAGTGACTCGTTGCACGTCTTCGAGGGTAGCGGCCTCCACCCGGTCGCGTCGCAGGAAATAAAGCCGCCAGTCGCCTTCAGAAACGGCTTCAGACAACGAAGAAGCCAGGCTGGCCGGATTGGCATAGCTGCGCTCCCAGGCGGTCAGCCAACGGTTACGTGAGCGTTCCAGATCGGCCTCCTGTAGCGGCTCCTCTTCCAGGCTTTCGAGTGTCTGAGTGAGGGTGGCAAGCGCCTTGTCTTGATCCATGCCCGGTTCCAGTACTGCGCCGAAGAAGACATAACCCGGGTGGCGCATGGTGGCGCTGAAGCCGAAGGTCTCCGCTGCCAGGTTTTCTTTGACCAGCCGGTGATAGAGCCGGCCTGACGGCGTATCAGACAGCATGTCCACGCCGAGCTCCAGCGAGGTGAAGTCCGGGTCGGCCAGAGCGGGAGCGCGATAGAGGGCGGCAATTAACGGAGTGCCGCCCTGGCGACGCAAGGTCACCAGCCGTTCGCCGTCCTGAACCGGCTCCACGGTGTATTCCGCCCGCAATGTGCGCTCCGGCCGGGGAATGGTGCTGAACGCATCGGCAATCACAGCCAGCGTTGCTGCGACATCGAATTTACCCGCGACGATCAGTACCGCGTTATCCGGCTGATACCACTCTTTGTAGAAATCACGCAGTTGGCCGACATCCACGTTTTCAACATCTGAGCGTGCACCGATGGTACTTTTGCCGTAGTTGTGCCAACGGAAGGCCGATGCCTGCATCTGCTGCATCAGCACCTGAAAGGGGTTGTTCTCGCCACGCTCCATTTCATTGCGCACGACCGGCATTTCCGCCTGGAGATCGTCTTCGTCGATGAGCGCGTTCACCATGACATCGGCCTGCCAGCGCAGATACCATTCCAAGGTTTCGGGGTCGGTGGCAAAGGTGGCGTAATAGTTGGTGCGATCCGGATTGGTCGTACCGTTTGCGGCCAGCCCGCGGCGAGAGAATTCTGCAAGTGCATTGCGCAGGCTTGGAGTCCCGCGAAACAGCATGTGCTCGAGCAAGTGAGCCATGCCGGTCTGGCCGTAATTTTCGTGGCGGGAACCCACCAGATAAGTCATGTTGACCGTGGTATTGGCTTTCGAGGCGTCGGGGGCCAGAACTACGCGCAAGCCGTTTTCCAGCCGGTATTCCGTGACCCCTTCGATGCTTGGGCCTTGGGTCACCCCAGCCGGTAGAGGAGTGCCTTGCGTTGCCTGCTCAGCCGCAGTGGGCACGGGGGCTGAAGTGGTGTCGCGTGCGTGAACGGGCAGCAGCATAGAGCCGGCAACCAGGCACACGAGCAAAGAGCGTTCGATCAGGCGTTGCGTAAGCCTCGAGAAAATCGCAGAGTGCTGTGTCATGACTTCCTTTCTTCTATTTGGATAGCAGGCGCATAGCGCGTTCCAGACCGTCCATCGTGATGGGAAACATACGGTCGTGCATGATGTCACGCAATATCGCAATAGACTGCCGGTATTGCCAGTATCCCTGCGGTTCGGGATTTAACCAGGCCGCTTTCGGCCATGCTTGCAGTAAACGTTGTAACCATACAGCGCCGGTTTCCTTGTTGTAATGCTCCACCGAGCCGCCCGGCTGCAGGATCTCGTAGGGGCTCATCGTTGCGTCACCTACGATGATCAGTCGCCAGTCCTCGTTGTAGCGGCGCAGAATATCCCAGGTGTCGAAGCGTTCAGCATGGCGCCTCGCATTATTGCGCCACAGGAATTCGTACGGGCAGTTGTGGAAATAATAGACCTCCAGGTTGCGGAATTCGCTGCGCGCCGCAGAGAACAGTTCCTCGACACGCGCGATATGGTCGTCCATGCTGCCACCGACATCCAGCAACATCAGCACCTTCACCGCATTATGCCGCTCCGGCACCATGCGGATATCCAGCAGACCGCCGTTGCGGGCGGTGCTGGCGATGGTGTCATCCAGATCCAGCTCGCTTTCCGCGCCCTCGCGGGCAAAACGCCGCAGGCGCCGCAATGCCACCTTGAAGTTGCGGGTGCCGAGTTCCTGCTGGTCGTCGTAGTCTCGATATTCGCGCCGTTCCCACACTTTGACGGCAGTACGGTTGCCGGCCGAGGGGCCGCCGATACGTATGCCTTCGGGATGGTATCCACCGTGCCCGAATGGAGAGCTCCCGCCGGTGCCTATCCATTTACTGCCACCGGCATGGCGTTCTTTCTGTTCCTGCAGACGTTCGCGGAACATTTCCATCAGCTTGTCCCAGCCATGCTTTTCAAGGGCGGCTTTCTCTTCGGGCGTGAGCTTCTTCTGAAACTCTTTGATGAGCCACTCAAGGGGGATTTCCTTGCCCTCGGGGTACATGGCGGCAATCTGGCCGTAGTACGCGGCGAACGCCCGGTCGTAACGATCGAATAGCGTTTCGTCCTTGACCAGCGTCATGCGAGCCAGATGGTAGAAATCGTCGATGGACGGCTGCATGATGTCGGTACGCAGGGTCTCCAGTAGAGTCAGGTATTCCTGCACAGAGACTGGCAGGCCGCTTTTGCGTAGGTGGTAGAAGAAATCAAGCAGCATGGTGCAAACCTGGAATCAGTAGCGGCGGGTGGCGCGGGTCATGGCGCTCAGACGTTCCAGCAGGGTGATGTCCTGCTCATTCTTAAGCAGGGCGCCCGCCAGCCGTGGCAGATCGCCTTCCGTACCGCCCACTTGGTCTGCCGGCACCGCTTCACTTACCAATAGTTGTAGCCAATCCAGGAATTCAGAGGTGGACGGCTTCTTCTTCAGCCCCGGCACTTCGCGCAGGGTAAAGAAGGTGTCGAGGGCTGCACGCACAACGTCTTCGCGTATGCCTGGGAAATGGACGTTCACGATCGCCTGCATGGTCTCGCGGTCGGGGAAGGCGATGTAATGGAAGAAGCAGCGGCGCAGGAATGCGTCGGGCAGGTCTTTCTCGTTGTTCGAAGTAATGATGATCAGAGGGCGGTGGCGCGCCTTGATGGTTTGTTGAGTCTCGTAGACATGGAATTCCATGCGGTCGAGTTCGCGCAGCAGGTCGTTGGGGAACTCGATATCTGCCTTGTCGATTTCATCGATCAGCACCACTACCGGTTGCTCGGCTTCAAAGGCTTCCCACAGAACGCCGCGAACAATGTAATTGCGGATGTCGCGAACTTTTTCTTCACCCAGCTGCGAATCCCGCAGTCGAGACACGGCGTCGTACTCGTACAGACCCTGGTGTGCCTTGGTGGTGGATTTGATATGCCATTGCAGAAGCGGGCGATCAAGCGCAGAGGCGACTTCCTCGGCCAGCATGGTCTTGCCGGTACCAGGCTCGCCCTTGATGAGCAGCGGTCGTTGCAATGCAAGGGCGGCATTCACAGCCATCTTGAGGTCGTCGGTGGCGACATAGCGTTGCGTGCCTTCGAAACGTGGCTGAGGTGTGGCGGAAACAGGGTTCATCATCTTCCTTCTGCTGGTATGGCGCATGTGTGAATCATGCACCCCTAGTCATGAGACAGAGTTTGGATTATCGTACACAAACAATTTTTCGCGGTTTGCTTGATAAATATCAACAATCCATAACTTTTCATAAGAGCCAATCCGTCATGAAGTTGCGAAGCACCCTTTCACGGGCCGTTGCAGTGCTGGCCGCGACATTTTCCTGTATGGCGTGGGGACAGGAAGAGGCAGGAGACAACGTTATTAAGGGCGACCCAGAGGCTGCTCGTTCAAAGGTTTCCATGTGCATCGGCTGCCATGGCATCCCCGGCTACAAAGCCAGTTTCCCAGAGGTTTATCACGTTCCCAAGATCGCCGGCCAGAATGCGGAATACATCATCACCGCACTTCAAGACTACGCGAGCGGCGCGCGTACCTTCCCATCCATGGAAGCCATCGCGCGCACCCTTAGTCCTCAAGATATGGCTGATCTTGCCGCCTATTATTCCAGTGCCAGGTAGGAGAACGTGAAAATGAAATTCAAGCAGAATGCGCTCGCGGCTGTAGGGCTGGCACTCACGTTCGTTGTTGTGCCGGTAGCCGCTCAAGATCTTGCCGCCGGACAGGCCGCCTTCGAAAAATTTGCCTGTGCTTCTTGCCATGGCGCAGATGCCAAGACGTCGGTGATGCCCAGCTACCCCATATTGGCCGGTCAGCACGCCGATTACCTGTTACATGCGCTGCGTGCGTACCAGCGGGGCGCCACCGGTTCCACACAGGTTAATGCGCGCAGCAATGCCGTGATGACCGCCATGGTCGCGCAGCTGAGCGACGCAGACATGCGCAATATTGCGGCCTGGCTCGCAAGCCTGCCTTCCGATCTGGCGATAAGCAAATAGCAGTAAGCACCAACGTGCAGCCTCGGGGCGGCGTGACCGCCCCGAGCACGACAGGTATCGGCGCACCCCGTGAGTTATGGGTTACGAGTGGTGTGGCGCCGTATCAGGTCTAGGTATTTTTCGTTGTCAGGGGGCGTGCCCAGCCGCTGAGCTTCCCAGATCACCTGGCCAAGCGCTTCCATGATGACATGCTCGGTCTCGTGTGGCCCCAGGCGGGCGGCCAACTTTTCGTAAGCCTGCCGTATGCCCGGAGGCTGGTCGATGGACACCTGCTCCTGAATGGCCAGATGCATGGACATGTGCAGGAACGGGTTGCTGCGGCCTTCTTCCACGCTGTAGTCGCGTTGATCTGCTTGTGGGTCTTCGAGATCGGCCCGATACTCTGGATGCTGCTCCATAATGCGCGCAGCGATGGTTTCAAGCGGGGTCAGTACTCCCCCTGACTTGTGCCGTGCCCAGGCATCGGTGAAAAATTGCCGAACTTGTTCGCGGGAGGGGTTGAACATGGGGTGTTGCGCTTTTCTCTGGATGACCAGCCTATTTTAGCGGCGTCTTTATGTGCGCCCCGAAAGTAGGCTAAACTACCTGGTACTCTTATATAAGACTTGGGGTGCTGTTCACCGCCCCCATCGTTTGTCTGATTCTATCCCTGGAGCATTCATGTCCTACCAGCATATCAAGGTACCCGCAGGGGGCCAGAAGATCTCGGTCAACGCCGATTTTTCGCTCAACGTACCTGACGAGCCGATCATTCCTTACATCGAAGGCGACGGTACGGGGGTGGACATCACTCCGGTCATGGTCAAGGTGGTTGACGCTGCTGTTGCCAAAGCCTATGGCGGCAAGCGCAAGATCCACTGGATGGAAGTCTACGCCGGCGAGAAATCCACGAAGGTATACGGCCCCGACGTATGGCTGCCCGACGAAACGCTCGAGGCCGTGCGCGACTACGTGGTGTCGATCAAAGGTCCGCTCACCACGCCGGTCGGCGGTGGCATCCGTTCCTTGAATGTGGCTCTGCGTCAGCAGCTTGATCTGTACGTCTGCCTGCGCCCGATCCAATACTTCAAGGGCGTGCCATCCCCGGTGCGTGAGCCGGAGAAGACCAACATGGTCATCTTCCGCGAGAACTCCGAGGACATCTACGCTGGCATTGAATTCGAATCCGGCAGCCCCAACGCTCGCAAGCTGATCGACTTCCTGCAGAAGGAGCTCGGCGTCAACCAGATCCGTTTCCCGGAAACCTCCGGCATCGGCGTCAAGCCCGTGTCCGTCGACGGCACCAAGCGTCTGGTTCGCAAGGCTATCCAATACGCCATCGACAACGACCGCAGCTCTGTGACCCTGGTTCACAAGGGCAACATCATGAAGTTCACCGAAGGTGGCTTCCGTGACTGGGGCTACGAGCTGGCCCGCGAAGAATTCGGTGCGGAGCTCATCGACGGCGGCCCATGGTGCAAGTTCAAGAATCCCAAGACCGGTCGTGAGATCACCGTCAAGGATTCCATCGCTGACGCCTTCCTGCAGCAGATTCTGCTGCGTCCGGCCGAATACGATGTCATTGCCACACTGAACCTGAACGGCGACTACGTCTCTGACGCGCTGGCAGCACAAGTGGGCGGTATCGGTATCGCTCCGGGTGCCAACCTGTCCGACTCCGTGGCAATGTTCGAAGCCACCCACGGCACGGCGCCTAAGTACGCCGGCAAAGACTACGTCAACCCCGGTTCGCTGATTCTCTCTGCCGAGATGATGCTGCGCCACCTGGGCTGGACGGAGGCTGCCGACCTGATCATCGCGAGCATGGAAAAAGCCATCCTGTCGAAGAAGGTCACCTATGACTTCGCGCGCCTGATGGAAGGTGCTACTCAGGTGTCCTGCTCCGGCTTCGGTCAGGTAATGATCGAAAATATGTAATCAGTTCCCGACTGATTCATTGAAGTGCGAAAAGCCCCGTTCTCATAGGAGGACGGGGCTTTTTTCCATTTTTTTTAGGCGCCGATTATTTCATTGAATTCCAGCACATTTAGATCAGGATCCCGGATGAAGCAGACGTTACGACGGCCATGTCCCATCACGACCGGCCCTTCGGTTATGTTGATTTTCTCTTGTGCAAGCCATGCAACTAATTTTTCCATGCTTTGCACAATGAAGGCTGCATGTGTATAGCCCGGCCGTTTGATCGACGCGTCAAGAAGCACATTGCCTTCGTCGGCGGGTTCCCCGTTGTAGATGAGATGGATCCGCAATCCAGTTGGATGCACCAAGCCACAAGCTTTCGCGGCGGGAGCGAATTCCTCGGGATCGCGGGTAAAACCCAGTTTCGCGTAAAAAGCTTCTGCTATGGCAAGATCGGTAACACGGATACCAATATGATCCAGATGCAGGGTGTCAAAGTTCATGTCAATGTATCCCGATACGCAGGTAAGATAAAAGTCAGCTCAGGCTTCAAGGCCGGCGAGAGTTCGTTGAAAAGGAATGAAACCAGGCAACGCTTCAACTTGCCTTAGCCACGCAAGGACCCTTGGATAGCCGGTTAGATCTACGTTTCCTTCGGGTGCCCGTTCGACATAGCTGTAAAGTGCGATGTCGGCGATGCTAGGTTGGTCGGTTCCGGCGATCCAGCGCCGGCTTTCTAATGTTCGCTCCATGACAACCAAGCTTGCATGCGCGCGTTCAATCACTTCACGCGGGTCGAAGGGAGCACCAAAAACAGTGATGAGCCGAGCGGCACAAACGCCGTAAGCGATCTTGCCGGCCGCGACTGACAGCCATCGCTGCACATTGGCTTCGGCCACGGGATCGGTGGGGAGCCAATGCGTCGGCCCGATCTTGCGCGCCGCATAAACGAGAATTGCGAGCGAATCTGCGATGACGATGCCATCGTCATCGAGCACCGGAACCTCGCCAAACGCATTCAGTTCAAGGAACTCCGGTTGTCGATGTGCGCCGGCAGCCAGATCGACCTCAATCAACTCGTGGGCAATACCTGCCAGCGAGAGGAAAAGGGCCGCACGATGCGCATGTCCTGACAAAGCGTAGTGGTAGAGTTTCATGGTATTCATCCTCGTGTTAATGATGAATCCATTATGTCTGCCATCTTAGTATGCGAGAATCCGTCAAATAAGCATTTCACTATTGCCATTCCTGCATATAATTTTTTCGCTCACCGGAAAAGTGATGGATAAGCTGCGAACTCTACGGACATTCATCAGCGTGGCCGAGCATGCAAGTTTTGCTGAAGCGGGACGGCGAATGAACATGTCACCGACCACCGTATCGCGTGCGATTGCGGCACTGGAGGCTGAACTGGGCGTTCAGCTATTAAGACGCACGACACGCAGTGTGCGACTAACCGACGAAGGCGCTGATTTTCTGGTTCGATGCCAATCAGGAATTGCAGACATTGACCTGGCGTTCGATACCGCGCGGACGGGCCGTTCGGCACCTCGGGGCACCCTGACGGTCACAGCCCCGGTCATGTTTGGCCGACTGCACGTATTACCGATCGTTCTTGAGCTGTTACGACAGCACCCCGATCTTCAGGTCAGGCTGTTATTGCTGGACCGGCTGGTGCGTATGGTCGACGAAGGGGTGGATGTTGCCGTACGCATTGCTGACCTTCCGGACAGCTCTCTTCATATGTTGCGAGTGGGTGAAGTGCGGCGTGTGTTCAGCGCAAGCCCGAGTTATTTGGCCGTGCGCGGCAGGCCTGCATTGCTGACGGATCTGCGTGACCATGACGTGATCTGGGTCGAGGACGAGACCACGCCGCATCGAGGGTGGGGACAGGAAGCTGTCAAGCGATCCGGGCGTTCGACACGGTTATTGGTCAATAACATGGATGCGGCCATTGCCGCGGCAGCCGCTGGGCTCGGGGTCGTGCGAACGCTTTCTTATCAAATTTCAGAATACGTAGCCGAAAATAAGCTTGAGCGTGTACTGACCGATGATGCGACACCTGCTTTGCCTATTTCATTGCTGTTTCAGAGCGGGCGCAAAGGCCACCCAAATGTTCGTGCTTTCATTGAAATTGCGAAGCATCATTTTGAAAGGGTGTCTTTATAAGCGACAGGGTGTTGCTTTCCAATCAATTCGGCAACCCAGTCTATAAACACCCGCAATTTCGCGCTGACATGACGATTGGGATGAAATGCGATGTAAATCGGCAAGGGATCCATGTGCCACTCCCCGAATAATGGAATCAGGGTACCGCTTTCCACTTGTGGCTGCGCCATATAGGTGGGCAATTGAACGACTCCCAGGCCTGCCACACCTGCCGACACGTAGGCGTTGCCATCGTCAACCACCAGCTGGTGATTGCCACGAACGACAAGATGCTCATTACCACGATGCATGGTGGGGAAAAATATGCGGCCGGAGCGAGCCCAGAAAAAGCCGACGATACGGTGATGAGATGCCTTAAGTTCGATGGGGTGGGAAGGTGTGCCCATCTGTGCCAGATAGCCAGGAGAGGCATAGACACCCAAGGACAGGTTACCAACGTGCCGCGCCACCAATGACTGGTTAGTGACTTCGCCCACGCGCACCACACAATCGACATTCTCGTCGATCAGGTCGATCACTCGATCGCTGACCCCAAGGTGCAGCTGGATATCGGGGTACTTGGCATAAAACTGTGGCAACGCCGGAATGAGCAGCGTGCTGGCAAACGGACTGGGCACGTCAACGCGCAATCTTCCACGGGGAGACGCCAGGGCGCTGGAGAGGCTGGTTTCGGCATCGTCCATGTCGGCCAGCAGCCGCAATACGCGCTCATAGTAGGCCGCGCCATCGGCCGTCACATTCACCTTACGGGTCGTTCTATTGAGCAACTTGACGCGCAGGCGGGCTTCCAACTGCTGGACGAGCTGCGTCACGGTGGTTCGGCTCATGTGCAGCGTCTCGGCGGCCTTGGTGAAACTGCCGGTTTCCACGACGCGGGCAAAGGCCAGCATCGCATCGAAGCGATCCATGGTGTTCCCTAAGAATCATCTGATTGTTTGGGTTTCGCAAACAATGCTGACCGAGATTGCTAGTTTATCCTTAAAGAAATGCTCTTTAAAGTCGTGTTTATGCGGAGTCCAGTTGGAGCCGAGTTACTGACTAAGGAGCAAATTCCATGACAACACGCGACGCTGTTTTATTGCCTGAACGCCAGGCGTTGTACGAGAAAAATCGATATTCGCCAGCGGTTCAATCAAACGGCTTTCTGTTTGTGTCAGGGCAAGTTGGGAGTTTGGAGGACGGTTCGCCGCAGCAAGGCTTGAAGGCGCAGGTTCGCCAGGCTTTCGACAACTTAAACGCAATCTTGGCAGCGGCTAGCTGCGGCTTTGATGACGTGGTGGATGTGACCATATTCGTGGTGGATCCTGCATCTAAGGCTGAGGAAATATGGTCGGTATTGCCGGACTATTGGGGCGGAGCGCCCTATCCGACGCTGACTGTCGTGGGCGTAACCTGGCTCTACGGGTATGACTTCGAAATCAAGGTCATCGCTAAGCTGCCTTAATCGCGGCAAATAAACCTATTGCGTGGTTCAGTATGACATTATTAGAAAATTTACAGTGCCGCTATGCCGCTAAAGCGTACGACCCGTGAGTTTGTCGTGGCGTATGGCTAGGGTAGTGGTCACGGCCCGTCAGGTAAGGAGCTGGCAATGAAAATACTGGGACTTATCGGCGGGATGAGTTGGGAATCCACCATCCCGTATTACCGGCAGATCAATGAAACCATCAAGACACGGCTAGGTGGTCTGCATTCAGCGCGTATTGTGCTTTACAGCGTCGATTTTCATGACATTGAGCGCTTGCAGCATGCGGGCCAGTGGGAAGAGGCGGGTGCTTTGTTGGCCGATGCGGCGGTGAGGCTCGAACAAGCTGGAGCAAACGGCCTGGTGCTCTGCACCAACACTATGCATAAGGTGGCGCCGCAGATCGAGTCAGCCGTCCGTATTCCGTTGCTGCATATCGCTGACCCAACTGCCGAAGCCATCAAAGCGCAGCACCTGTCGCGTATCGGTTTGCTGGGTACACGCTTCACTATGGAACAGGACTTCTACCGTGTGCGTCTGGAACATCAGCACGGCTTGAATATTCTGACGCCCGATGACAGTGACCGCGACATCATTCACCAGATCATTTACGACGAACTATGCCAAGGGGTGATCCGTGATACGTCCCGTGCATCGTATCTTGCCGTCATTGACCGCCTGAAAGCCAGGGGCGCGCAGGCTATTATTCTGGGCTGCACAGAAATCTCGTTGTTGGTTGAGCCGCATCACGTGAACCTTCCCTTATTCGACACCACGAGGCTGCACGCGGAGAGCGCGGCAGAATGGATGCTAGAGGTTTAGGGCGGTAGCGTTGGGCATAGCAGCGTAGTTGACACTGTCGTCACCCGCCTCGATGTAGTCGGCGAAGTTCTCGCTGATGAAGCGATAGAACAGCGTTCCCAGCACATATTGCTTGAAATCCCAGCGGTCCACTGTGCCGCGAACGTCATTAGCGATCTGCCGTCTCTGGCGCTGCAGCGCGGCACGGTGAATCACGGAGGGCTGCTCGAAAACGCCTCTGCCAGGTAATCAACCATGACCCGAACTTTAGCCGGTGGTCGACGGTCCTGGGGATATAAAACATGTATTCCGCCCAGTGCTGCGGCGGGTTTGTCGAGCTCAAGGGCGACGAGCTCGCCGCGCCGAAGCGCCTCACACACAATGAAGTGGGGCTGATAGATGATGCCTTGGCCGGCCACTGCGGCGGCAACCAGTGCGTCACCGTTGTTGGCTAGCAAATCGCCGTGAACGGCTACTTTTATTTCGCCCTTTGACCCAAATGCCCAGTGTTGGCGGTTCTGAGTGGATGACATGATGTAGCTCAGACAGTTGTGCTGAGTCAGTTCTTGCACGGTGCGCGGTACACCGCGTCGGTCTAAATAGGAGGGCGCGGCACACACTATTAAGCAGCTGTCCCCCAGCCGGCGCGCCTGCAGGTTGCTGTCGGCCAGGTGCCCGACGCGTATGGCCATGTCCCAGTTCCCCTCTATGAGGTCCAGCATGGCATCGTTCAACCCCAATTCGACAGTCACTTCGGGATGCCGGTGGCTGAATTCGTTTAGCAGGGGGGCTACGTAGCGAACGCCAAATGACAACGGCACGTTCATGCGCAACAGCCCCGTTGCTTTGACGCGTTGTGACGCGGCTTCGGCTTCGGCGGCTGCAATTTCCGGCAGTATGCGCTGACAGGCTTCTAAATAATTGGCGCCTGCTTCGGTCAGGTTGAGGCGCCTGGTGCTGCGATGAAACAGCTTGACGCCCAAACGCGCTTCTAGTGCATTCACATGCTTGGTTGCCATCGCGGGTGACATGCCAAGGTGGCGCCCGGCGGCAGATAGGCTGCCGGCCGTTGCCGCTTCGACAAACACACGCATGCTCGTGACTCTGTCCACGTCGAGTTCCAACTATTAGTACGAAGTGTTAGTCAAGATTAGCAGGTTCTCATACTAATGGTGAGCAGCGATACTGTCTCCATACTTAGTCAAAACTGAAAGGAAGGACCTATGTCATCACAAGAGATCGCGCGGCAGCCTGCGCTCTTCATTCCTCATGGCGGCGGCCCGTGCTTCTTTATGGATTGGAAGCCGGCAGATACGTGGGTGGGAATGGGCAACTTTCTGAAGAGTCTTGCTGGTAGTCTGCCGCAACGACCTGCAGCCATTGTTATGGTGTCGGCTCATTGGCTCACGGATGAATTCCAAGTCACTGGAAATGCCCGTCCCCAACTTATCTACGATTACTACGGCTTCCCCCCACATACATATGAATTGACTTACCCCGCGCCTGGGCATCCGGCTCTAGCCGATCGTGTGGTGCAGATAATCCGATCCGATGGCCTGGAAGCCAGCGTGGACGCCGACAGAGGTTTCGACCACGGGATGTTTATTCCGTTGAAGCTGGTGTTTCCAGAAGCGGAGATCCCGGTGATTCAGCTGTCGTTGCGCAAGGACTTGGACCCCGCCTCACATGTGCAGCTCGGTCGCGCTCTTGCGCCACTGCGCGATGAGAATGTGCTGATTATGGGTAGCGGCATGAGCTTCCACAACATGCGCGCATATGGCGACACCCGCTTCACCGGCATTTCCGATGAGTTCGATGAGTGGTTGACTAAGGCGGTGGAAAGCCCGGCTGCAGAGCGTACAGAGTTGCTGCACGCTTGGGAAAAAGCGCCTTTTGCGCGTTTATGTCACCCGGAAGGCGGAGAAGAGCATTTGATTCCGTTGCACGTGGTAGCCGGGGCTGCAGGCGACGCTCCAGGCAAGAAGATCTATTCAGAACGGGTCATGCAGACCACGATTTCGGCTTTCAGATTCGACTGAGCTGGTGCAGTTCAGCCACGTAGGGGCAGGGCGCTCCCGATGGCGATGAATACGCCGCCACACGTTTGATTGAAGCGCTTCCCGGCGCGGGCGAGCCACGGACGCACCCGGTGTGCCGCATTGGCCAGTATGTATTCGGTGACGATCTCCGTGGCCGCGAATGTGATGGCTACGATAAAGAATTGTTCGTAGAGGCTGCGTGCGGGGTCGATGAATTGCGGTAGGAAAGCGCTGAAAAATAGCAGGCATTTCGGGTTCGTGGCGGCTGATAGCAGCCCTTGGCGGAAAAGCGACGCTCCACTTCGATGCACTGCTGAGTCATCAATATTGACTTCAATCGGTGGAGATCGCCAAACCTGTATGCCCAACCAAACTAAATAGGCGCCACCGACCCATTTCAGCACGACCAACCAGGTGATCGACGACTTGATCAATGCTCCGATGCCGAACATAGATAGCGCGATAACGAGGATAAATCCTAAGCAGCCACCCAAAATGGTGTAGGAGGTTTTCCGGTATCCATGGATTGCCCCGTGAGTGAGCGCCAACAGGCCGTTCGGCCCCGGCGAAAGAGACAGGCCGATGCATGCAAGTAAATAAACAAACCACGTGTCGAGGGTCATGAAACACATCCGATAAGCGGTGGGTACGTAGTGGTGCCATCGCAAATCATACCCTCTAGGGCGCCCGCAGGCGCCCCGTACTTCCATCAACCGGCTTCCTCCATCACCATTTTGCGCAGCCATTGTTTGACCATGGTTTCGTGTTCCTGTTCGGAAGCCAGCGCCTTTTGGAAAGAGGGCACCAGATCCTCGTGGCTGGCCTGCGTGGCCAGCTCGATCAGCAGCTCCCACCCGGCGTTATCCGTCATTTCGGCCGACAACAGGGCCTGCAGGCATTGTGCAAGAGTCGTACGGGGGTCAGTAAGCACCTGCACCATGCCCAGCGCTGCGACCGCGCTGATATCCGCACAGGGAGTTTGCGCGGTAGGGTCGCCGCCAAGTTGTTCTATTACCTGGCTGAGCATCTGGAAATGCTGGAATTCCTCTTCCATGATGTGATTCAGATCCGCCAGCAGGTCGTCTTTGTCAGGATGGGTACAGACTTGCACCTTGCTAATCATGGCCTGGTACAGGCGTACCCCGGCGCGTTCATACGCCGCCCGCTCACCCAGCTTGTCGAACAGTACTTCCGGATTATGGCCCTTCACTTTACCGACTGCGGTCTCCATCAGACCTTTGCCCGTGGCCGGTACCGGGACGGAACCGACGCGATCCGCTTCTTCCACATAGGAACCTCGTAGAAGGGCGATGTCTTGTTCGCTACCTTGATCCGGATGAGGGGGCTGCGACTGCGCGTATTCCACCTGTGCCGCCCCCTGCTTGGGGGCCATCTGCATACCCGTGCGGTTCATGCCCACTTTGGTTTGATTTTCCATGTCAGCTCCTGTTGTCTGTTACCTTGGATCGGGGGCTCAGTTCGGTGCCGGGCGACCACTGATAGCCGGCCGAAACCGTATTGGTAGGCGAGCCGTCGGCGTTAAGCTCGGCTCTCTGTTGGCGCGACAGTTTGCTTTCCTGTTCTAGGGAAACGAATTCCGTACCATTTGTGCGCAGAGGCACTTCCGTCTCCAGTACGTCGCGAATGAAGTCACGCTGCGGACCGAAGGCCAGGGCATCCGGCATCTTGCTACCCAATACCTCCTCGGGGTCGCGGCGCTCGTGCTTCTTGAACAGCTCGCTTACGGTGGCCAGGTGCCCCAACTCGTAATCGAGAAATTGCTCCCATATTGCCTTGATCCTCGGGTTTGTTTCTGATTGCACACAGCTCAGATAGGTGTAAACCTCGGTGGCTTCGTGAATCAGAATCTTCTCCAGCCATGACTCCCCGGGGTCCTGAAGCGAGCCGTACTGAGTGACGTGCTGCTCTTCGATCGATGCAATCTCTGCATAAAGCAGGCGAGCTACGGGATCGGCGAACAATGGGCCGATGTTCATGTAGTAGTCGTGGGTCTGGTATTCCGCGGCGGTAATAAGTGTGGAATGCATTTTTGTGAGGATATGGGCGTCCTCGCGTTCATAGTGGCGTCGCAGGTCGTCGTCGGGATGGCGATGTTCGTCGACAGTCGGGCGGCCCGGCACAATATCGGTGTACCCCTGCAGAATATTGTTCGCGTCTTTGCCTTCCAGGCGATCGAGCATGGCGGTGTAGCGATACAAATGGTCGAAGTCCTCCAACAGGCCGAAGCGATAGGTCTGTGCCTGGTAAGGATCAGGCTCCGCCTGGGCCACTGCCGCAGTGATTTCGATTGCGACTTGTTCGTATGCGATCGTCGTTTCCAGCGGCGAGTGATCGGCGGATATCAGCCAGTTGATCGTGGTGGCTTGGTGCTGTTCCACCCGACGCAGCCGTGCCAGGGGTTCGCGCAGTTCCCGGTTGAAGCGAGCGGCTATGTGTTTGAGGCGCAGGGAATCTAATTCCAGGCCGTTCAGCAAGATGATGCGGATACGCGTAAACGCATCATCGTCCAGCTTGCTGATGGGCTTGCCAACCATGTCGCGCCATGTGAATCGCTGCTTATCCAGCGGTGTGCCGGAACTTTTCCATAAGGTGTGGACGGAACTCATCGTGGGGGTCTCCGTATATCGTAGATAGCAGCCTTGCGATGCGCTGCCTGGGTGCAGTCAGGGGACAAAAAAGGGGAAAGGATTTCCTCCGTGCGCGCCTCAGCAAACCTTGTTCCTCCGATCCGAATAGTTGACGTCGATATCATTCGGGTGCTAACATTCGCCCCTTTCTGCAGCCCCCCAACGGGCTCAGAGCAACAGAGCAACGGGCGCCGTTACCCAGCGCAAGAGAAAGCCGCACAAGCTGCGGCTCGATCCAGGTGGTTACGCCGCCGCGCGCAAAACGAAAACATAGCCGTCCGTTTCTCTGGTCACGCTTCGGCGTGGCGTCAAACCGTCCCCGGTCCCCTGTTCGGGTCGCTTAAGATCCGTTCGCGTGGCCGCAGTGCTGTAGGCCCCCACAGCTTTCAGCCCGGACGCTACTCTCGTTCTTCGCTTTCGTCGCTTCGTGCACAGCGCGGAAAGACCGATGTCACGGTTTGTGGTCGTGACTCGCGCTGGCCTGCGTCCTTATTTTGTGACGCGTAATGTGTTGGCTTCATGCATCGTGACGACGGCGTATTTGGAGGATGCATGCATCAGCTATCCCTGACCACGGTACTTCTGTTGCTTTTATGTTTCTACGGTTTTTCATTCCTCATGACCTTGCGGATCGGCAAGAAGGAGGAGTCCGCTGACGGATACATGACCTCCAACGGAGCCATCGGCTTCGGGATGTCAGCGGCAAGCATGACAGCTACCTGGGTCTGGGCGGCATCCATCTACGCAGCTGCAACCTCGGGCTTCAAATACGGCGTGTCGGGGGCCATTCACTATGGCTTCTGGGGTGCGCTGATGATCCTCTTTATTTACCCCTTTGGCCGCCGCTTCCGTGAGGTCGCGCCCAACGCTCATACGTTGGCCGAGATCATGCATGCGCGTCACGGGCGCTGTAGCCAGATGATCCTGGCCGGCTCCAACGTGCTGGGCAGCGTAATCAGTCTGATGGTGAACTTCACTGCGGCCGGTGCGCTGGTGTCGATGCTTTCACCGCTTAGCTTTATGCAAGGCGTGGTGATTGTCGCGGTAGGTGTGTTGTCTTACACCTTGTGGTCCGGCTTCCGGGCATCGGTGCTCACCGACTTTGCTCAATTGACTGCCATGATATTGGCCGTGGTCATTATCGTTCCCTTCCTGTTTTTTACGCTGGGCGGCACCGATATTTTCGTGGAAGGCTGGCACCGACTGGATGCAGAGCAGGCCGACTTCTTTTCCCGCCAAGCCTGGCTGGAGCAGGGCGCCCCGTATTTTGTAGCCGTGCTGGCGTATGCCATTGGCAATCAGACGATTGCACAACGGCTTTTTGCAGTACGTGAAGATCTGATTAAACCCACGTTCATCACCGCGACCATCGGCTACGGTTCCATTGTCATCGGCATGGGAATGCTCGGTTTTCTGGCGCTGCTGCTGGGTATCGTTCCGGTGGGCGGTGATCTGAATAACTTGGTGCCGGGTATGGCGGCGACCTATCTGCCGCCCGTGTTGATCTGCCTGTTCTTCATTCTGATCATCGGCTCGTTGTCGTCTACGGCGGACTCCGATTTGTCAGCGCTATCGAGCATTGTGATGGCCGACGTCTACGGCAAGAACCTGGCACGCGGCAAACCGAATCCGAAGGTCATGGTGTGGATCGGCCGCGTGACCATGGTCGTAGCTACGGCGATGGGTGTGTGCTTCGCCTACCTGCGTCTCGACATCCTTTCGGCATTGGTATTCGTGGGCGCGCTGTGGGGGGCGATCGTGTTCCCGGTCATCATTAGCCTGTATTGGGATCGTGTCACCAACTTGGCGTTTACCACTGCCGTGCTGGCCGCTTTCTTTGCGTTCTTGCTCACCCGTTTCAGCCTGGTGCCGCTGACTGGCGCGATCGGCCTGGGTGCTGAGCTTATTGCCTGCGTAGGCGCCGGTGTGGTGATTGGCTTGATGGGCTTTGGCTTGCTGGGCAAGCGCGCCGGCCTGGTGCTGGGGGCGATTGCGGCGGTGGCTGCGTTGCCGACAGGGTTGTTCGGCCTGCGCGAATATCCGGTGCTGCTCAGTTCCTTGCTCGCTTACGGCATGAGTGCAATCGTATGTACCGGTCTGAGCCTGCGCAGTAATGCCAAGTTCGACTTCGACGTGATTGGCGAGCGGGTTACTAATTACCAGACGGCTTGATGGCACTGGAGATGACGGCTTCAGCGCATGTTGCCTGGAGCCTCTCGAATAAGGAGTAGTTTCGTGAACACCACAATTCTTACCGCGTATGTCCTGATCTGGCCCGTGTTGTCGGCGTTGGTGCTGGTGGCCCTGGTCTATGGCGTACTGAAAGACGTTCGGAGCGCACGGCGCAATGGCGAACATCTGGTTTAAGCAATAGTGCAGCACTAATAATGTCCCTTATGGGACATGTCAGAACGGCATGGGGAGCAACGAGTCCTCATGCCGTTCTGCATTGAGCCTTCCATGTCACAATTCAGGATGCGCGAAAGGCGGGGAGGGTAAAGGTAGAGACATGAATGAAGAACAGTCACGAGACGGCGTTGTGAAACCACGGGTCGAGGCACGCCGGCTGGGGCTCGAAGAATTGCAGGCGCTGCTTGCGCGCATCTTCGAGCGCCACGGCACATCGGCTCAGGTGGCCGCCATCCTTGCGCACAACGTGGCGCAAGCGCAAGGTGACGGGGCCGATAGCCACGGCATCTTCCGTATGCCCGGTTATGTCTCCACGCTTGCGAGCGGCTGGGTGGATGGTCGGGCCGTGCCGGTGGTGCAGGACGTTGCTCCCGGCTTCATTGATGTGGATGCTCGCAACGGCTTCGCTCAACCCGCACACCACGCGGCGCGCGCGCTCTTGCTTGAGAAAGTGCGCACGCAAGGAATCGCCTTGCTGGCCATTCGTGATTCGCACCACTTTGCTGCGCTATGGCCGGATGTCGAGCCCTATGCACGTGAAGGGCTGGTGGCGCTCACTTTTGTGAACAGCATGGCGTGCGTGGTTCCTCACGGTGCAAAGAAGGCCTTGTTCGGTACGAACCCCATCGCGTTTGCCGCTCCGCGCGCGCAGGGCGACCCCCTGGTGTTCGACCTCGCTACCAGTGCCATGGCCCACGGGGACATACAGATTGCCGCGCGCGAAGGTCGGAATGTTCCGCCGGATCACGGGGTCGATAGTCAGGGTGAGCCCACCTGTGATCCCAATGCAATACTGCAGGGCGGCGCATTATTGCCTTTCGGCGGCCATAAGGGCTCCGCACTGTCGATGATGGTGGAGCTGCTGGCTGCCGCGTTGACCGGCGGGAATTTCTCTTTCGATTTCTCTTGGAGTGAGCACCCGGGTGCCCAAACCCCGCGCACCGGCCAATTGTTGATTGTGATAGATCCGGCCAGAGGGGGTGGCGCCCATTTTGCCGCACGAGCAGAGGCCCTGGTGCGCGCTATGCGCGATGCCGGGCAGGAGCGCATGCCGGGCGACCGGCGTTATGGTCGGCGGCGTGAGTCGTTGGCGTCGGGTGTTGCGTTGTCCGAGGCCGACTTCGCCATGCTGAAGGAGCTGGCGGGCGACTGAAAGTGGCCCAGAATCATCTGGCGCATGGTTTCCGCGGCATGACTGAGTTCAGGGTGCTTGCGCCGTACAAGGCCCAAGGGGCGCTGGATACCGGGTGCAGCCAGCGGCCGTCGATGCAGCTGTCGTTGGGCAATCAGGTCAATGGCGGTCTCGGGCAGGGCCGTCACACCCAGCCCGCGAGACACCAGCGCGCCGATCGTAGCGATGTGATGGACTTCGAACGCCGGTACGAACTGTACCCCTTCGTGCTCTAGCGCCCGGTCGATATATTGGCGCACACTGGCGGCCGGCGGCATGGAAACATGTGGCCAAGCGAGCGTGTCACGCAAGGAGACAGCCTCAGAGTCTTCTGCCAGTGGGTGGTCCGGCGCGCAAAGAAGCAAAAAATGATCTTGTGTGAGCGGTTCGTACGCCAGGTCTTCATGCCGCGGATGTGCCGCTGTCAAAGCGAAATCCACCTTGCCCTGCCGCACTTGCTCGAATGCGTCCGCCGAAAGGTTTTCGGTAAGCGACAAGCGCACCAAAGGATAAACAGCATGAAACTGGGCAAAGACCTCGGGCACCAGTCCGGCAGTGAGCGAGGGCAGGGCGGCAACTGAAACCTTGCCTTGGCGCAGTGCGGTGATGTCCTGCACCGTCTGCACCGCCAGCCCGGTCTGGTGCAGGATTTCGACCGCGTAGTCGGTGAACGCCCGACCCGCGGCCGTCAGTGTGACGGAGCGGGTGGTGCGTTCAAATAGACGAGCGCCCACCTGGACTTCCAGGCGGGCGATCAGCGCCGAAAGGGCCGATTGGGTGAGTTGCAGCTGCGCGGCCGCCTGGCCGAAGTTGCAGGTGTGACTCAGTGCCAGAAAGGCTCTCAGGTCGCGGGTGCTGAGGTTGATTTCCACCTAGGTGCAACCTTTACTGAACAGTGATGTTGTTCTCCTTGATGAGATCAACCCACTTGTTGTACTCGTCGATGATGGCCGTGGATGCCTCTTCCGGTGTGGTGTACGTGGCCACGGCGCCTTGATTCAGCAAGGTGTCCTTGACTTCCTGAGTGTTCAGAATTTCTTTCAGAGCACCGTTCAACTTGTTCACGATCTCGGCCGGCGTGCCCGCGGGTGCGGCCAGGGCGAACATTGAGCTGACATGGAAGTCCGGCAGACCCGCCTCGGCCGCGGTGGGAACATCAGGCAGAGTCGACACGCGCTCCGGGGTCGTGGTGCCCAGTGCACGCAGGTTGTTGGCGAGAATCTGCGATTGTGCAGCCGGTACGGTGTCAATCATGGCATTCACTTGCCCACCTACCAGGTCGGTAAGAGCGGGGCCGCTTCCCTTGTACGGTACGTGCAGGACTTCCACACCCGCCTGGCGCTGGAACATTTCTACTGCCATGTGCTGTGGAGAGCCATTTCCGGCAGAAGCAAAAGACAGCTCACCCGGTTTTTGCTTGGCCAGCTCAACGAGTTCCGTCAAGTTCTTTGCCGGAACAGAGGGGTGGGTGACGAACACCAGCGGTACGCGGCCCACGATCGATACGTAGGAAAAGCTCTTTTCGATGTCGAAGGGCACCATGTCAGGCATCAAGGCTGCATTGATGGTGTGGCTGGTAAACGCGCCCAGCATCAGGGTGTAGCCGTCTGGAGCTGACTTTGCCACTTGCCCTGCACCAATGCTACCGCCGGCCCCGGCTCGGTTTTCCACCACGAACTGTTGCCCCAGGCTGGTGGACAGGTGCTGTGCAACCACGCGACCGATGACGTCGGTGGCACCGCCAGGCGCGTAAGGAACGATCAGCCGTACCGGCTTGTTGGGGTAGTCGGCGCTCGCGTTGGCAACGGGTACGAGACCCATGCACATCCCGATGGCGGCGAATGTCGCAGCCAGGGTGCTGCGGCGCAGGCTGGAAAATTTCTTGGATGCTGTCACGTAAGTCTCCATATAAAAAGGTTGATTGCCGATCTTGCGATTCTTCGCATTCATATTGATAATAATATTATTAATAATCTAGGAGTGGAAGTATGGTTGACCCCCAGAAGAGCTCTAGCGGCGCGCACGACGTCCATCCGGAAGAGCAGTCGGAAGGGTTGTCGAAAGGCCTGACAAACTATGGGGATCGCGGATTCTCGCTGTTTTTGCGCAAGGCGTTTATCAAGGGCGCCGGGTATACGGACCGTGCCCTGGACCGCCCTGTGATAGGCATTGCCAACACAGGTAGCGCCTTCAACCCTTGCCACGGCAACATGCCGCAACTGATTGAAGCCGTGAAGCGCGGCATCATGCTCGCGGGGGGGCTGCCTATGGACTTCCCCACGATTTCGCTGCACGAGAGCTTTTCGCGGCCGACCAGCATGTATCTGCGCAACCTTATGTCCATGGACACCGAAGAGATGTTGCGTGCCCAGCCCATGGACGCAGTGGTGCTGATTGGTGGCTGTGACAAAACGGTGCCCGCGCAACTGATGGGAGCGGCATCGGTGGGCCTCCCGGCGGTTCAGCTGGTCACCGGTTCGATGCTGACCGGATCGCATCGTGGGGAACGCGTGGGCGCCTGTACCGACTGCCGCCGCTACTGGGGCCGTTTCCGCGCAGGGGAAATCGAGGCGCAAGAAGTGGCCGATGTCAATGACCAACTGGTGGCCAGCGTGGGCACGTGCTCCGTAGCCGGTACGGCGAGCACCATGGCTTGTATTGCAGAAGCGCTGGGCATGACGGTGCCCGGGGGTGCCACGCCTCCTGCTGTGACGGCTGACCGCATACGTGTAGCAGAACAGTCGGGCCGGGTGGCGGTGCAAATGGCTCGGTCCGGGTTGACTATAGACAAGGTGCTCACCGCCGAAGCCTTCGAAAACGCCATGCGGGTATTGCTCGCCATGGGCGGATCCACGAACGGCATCGTGCATTTGGCTGCTATTGCCGGGCGCATGGGTTACACCCTGGATCTGCGCGCGTTGGATGCCATGAGTCGGCAAACGCCGGTGCTGCTGGATTTGAAGCCGTCTGGCGACCACTATATGGAGGACTTCCATGCCGCCGGCGGCATGGCTACCTTGCTGCACGAGCTGCGCCCCTTGTTGCATCTGGATGCCATGACGGTTACCGGACGTACGCTGGGAGAAGAGCTGGATGCAGCCGGCCCGCGCTTCACGCAACATGTTGTGCGCCCGCTGAATAGACCTGTCTATCCCCAGGGGGGTATCGCTGTCTTGTACGGTAACTTGGCTCCGGATGGTGCGATCATTAAGCAATCCGCCGCGGATGCCCGGCTGATGGAGCACGAGGGGCGGGCGGTGGTGTTCGAGAACGCCCAGGACCTGGCGAACCGGATCGATGACCCCGCATTGGATGTCGGGCCGGATGACGTACTGGTATTGAAGAATATCGGCCCTAAAGGCGCGGCCATGCCGGAAGCCGGTTACTTGCCGATTCCCCGCAAGCTCGCTGCCGCAGGCGTCAAGGATATGCTGCGGATTTCGGACGGGCGCATGAGCGGCACGGCCTTTGGCACTATCGTGTTGCACGTTACGCCCGAAGCCGCTGTCGGCGGGCCGCTGGCTTGGATACAAACCGGAGATCGCATACGACTTTCGGTGGCTGCACGCAGCATAGAATGGCTGATTTCCGAAGAAGAGTTGCGTGCGCGCCGGGAAGCGCGGCCGGTTCGTTCTCCAGAAGCTGACCGTGGCTATGAGCGACTCTTCCTCCAGAGTGTCACACAGGCCGACCAAGGGGCGGATTTCGACTTTCTTATGGCGACCGAATCCAAAGGCAGCGTGCCCAGGAGTTAAGCGATGAAATCCCTTAAGGCGGTGGCTCTGCCCGTGCAGCAAGGTGTCGATGAGATCGTCGCCGTGCTGGAAGAGGATATTGTTCTTGGCGTGCTTCACCCGCATCAGCGGCTCGTCGAGGACGAGCTCATTGAGCGCTTCGCGGTCAAACGCCACGTGGTGCGCGAGGCGCTCGCTCGCCTCGAGCACATGGGGCTGGTGGAGCGCCGTCGCAACGTCGGGGCTATGGTGCGTGCCTTCCAGCCGCAAGAAGTGATCGACCTTTACGATATGCGAATTCTGCTGGAATGTGAGGCAATGCGGCGCATGCCGCTGCCTGTGCCACAGACCGAACTGGAAGAACTCAAACGCATTCAGCAGGGACACGATCAGGCGGTTCTCGGCGACGACCAACGCACCGTGTTTCGCAGCAACCAGCGCTTTCACGAAAAGCTGTACGGTTTGTGCGGCAACCAGGTACTTGCCAGGGCCATTAACGAATATGCCAGGCACACGCATGCCATCCGCTTTGGGGCGTTGTCTACGCCCGAGCAGCAGAAACGCTCCATGCGTGAACATCATCAGATACTCGAAGCGCTGGAGGAAGGGAATCGAGAAATCCTGATCGAATTGGCACATTCGCATCTGCTTCCTTCCCGTGATCGCTACCTGGCCCTGTCACGGGCCAGGAGTGCATAGGAGCATGGCCGCCCCTATGGGTGAAGCCTCAGCCGCGGCCGAAGCGTTTTCGGACGTCCTGGGCGGTGGCCAATGGGCGCGCCAGTGCGCGTGCACCCTCCACGACCTGGGCGACCAGTGCGGCGTTGTCCGGGGCGGTACTGCCATCCTTCAGGAACAGATTGTTTTCGAAGCCCACCCGGACATGGCCTCCCAGGCCGGCTGCGGTAATGGCGCAGGCGTTCTCCTGTGGGCCGAAAGCACACATTGCCCAGGGGTAGCGGCCGTCATGCTGTTGCAGGAAGGGAAGTAGATCGGTCGGGCTGGAAGTCTGGCCCGCCGTGTAGCGACCGAGGACAAACAGCAAGAACCATGGCCCCTCCGGGATGACTCCGTCGGCACGCAAGCGCTGCCAGGTGGCAACGTCTTGGTCGTCGTAGAGAATGACCTGAGTCATGATGGATTCCTGCACCAGCCACGAGAAAAATTCGTGCAGCTCAGCTTCGGTGACTTCCGGCTTGACTAGTTCACGGAGGCCAACCGAGACGGCCTCGGGACGGGTATCACGTACGACTGCCATCTGGGCGGGTGGTTCGTAAACCTGGGCCGCTTCAGTGGTGATCTGAACCACAAGCTCTTGCCCCACGGCACGACGCACTGCAGCGGTCGCTTCCTGATAGGCCTGTGCATCCAGCAGGTGACGCCCATCCGGCCGGCGCACATGCATGTGGATCATGGCGGCGCCCGCATCCAGACACTTTTTGGCCGTCTCAGCAAGCGCGTCAGCGGTCAAAGGGACGGCTGCATGCTGCTCATGGGTCTTGTAGGCCCCGTTGGGGGCGACGGTAAGGATCAGGGGGTCGGTTTGCATAGTCTCTTCCTATTGTTGTTCTACATCGGCGTCCCGAACGGGAGGCAGTTCATCGGCTAGCAGGGACAGGCCCGACAACAGCAGTTTCTGATAACGCTCACGTTCTTGAGCAATGGTTTCAGGTGTCCACTTGAAGAAGCCTTCGCCGCTCTTCATGCCGAACTTGCCTTGCGCAACGCGCTCGGACAAGCAGCGAGCCGGCTCGGTGTTGGCGGCCAGAGATGGGTACATCGTGGCGCCCGCAGCGCAGTGCACTTCCAGGCCGGCATGGTCGCGCTGCAGTACCGGGCCCGCGGCGAGGAAGCGAAAGCCGAAGCCGAAACGCACTGCCGCGTCGACGTCCTCGGGACTCGCGACACCTTCGTCGATAAGGTAGAACGCCTCGCGGGCCAGCGCATGCTGCAAGCGGTTGGCGAGGAAGCCCGGCAGGTCGCGTTTTACGAGAACGGGCACCATGCCACACTGACGCATGAAGCTATGCAGATTCTGCGCGCTTTCCTCTTGCGTTTGCTTGCCACAGACAACTTCTACCAGCGGGGTGAGGTGGGCGGGCATGAAGAAGTGCAGACCCACCATACGGCCGGCAGAACTCAGGCCCTCTGCGATGGCCGAGATCGGGAAGCTGGAGCTATTGCTAGCCAGTAGTGTGTCGGGGCGGGCCAGGGTTTCGAGCTGAGCGAAAAGAGCTCGCTTGATATCCAGCCGCTCGGGGATGCACTCGATCACAACGTCGACTTTCTGCCAGTCAACGTCCTCGAGGGAGGCTGCGGTATGCAGGTTTTGGATTCGATCGCCGACTTGCAGCTGGTTCAGGCCGTTGCCCACCTGCTGGGGCAACTGGTCTCGACGTTCAGTATTGGTTTCGACCAGCGTGGTATGGCAACCGGCGCGACACAGTACCACAGCCACGTCTGCACCCATGGTGCCACCGCCCACTACGATGGCATGAGAACGGCTGGGGCGAAAGAAATGGGCAGGAGCGGTGAAGTTGGCGGACTGCATGGGATCTGGAATAACAAAAACGTTGGAATTCCAAAGTTTGCCCTAGCTCTATATATTTGTAAAATCAAAAATAATTGTTGATTAACCAATAAAATTCATTAATTGTGCCGTAATGCCTCGATCACACGGTCGGCCATCGCTTTGCAGCGCTCGCCTTCAAATGGGAAGAGATGGCTGAGGCCGCCCTGCACACTTTCCTCCAATGCGGCGCGCAAGCGTCTGCGTGCGCGGAAAAGCCGAGTCTTCACCGTAATCGGATGTAGGTGCAGGTCGCGGGCGATCTCCTGAATATCCATGTCTTCGACTTCGCGTAGCAGGAATACCAGGCGTAATGGTTCGGGCAACTTACTGACGGCCTCATGCAGCAACAAGCCCGCTTGATGTCGATGGGCGCCTTCCTCCGGCGTGCTCACCACGATGCGGCTTCGTGCCGGCACGGCTGCGTCGCCATGATGAAGCCATAGTCAGCACGGGAAGCAGCGAAAGATGCAGCAGAAAGCCGCGTCGATCGCCCATCACTCACCCTCCAGCCGCTGTCGTGCTGTCTCGTCGTGGAAAAGCACAACATGGACATGCGGCTCTTCGACACCCGGGTGACCCGCGTTGTAGTAGATGTCTACGGAATGAACGCGTGTGGAACCTGTCTGCAGCTCGTTCCAGGCCGTGCCGTTTTGCAGGGCGGCATAAGGGGCGGGGGGCGGCGCCTTGTGTTCCGTGGTGTCGTGGGAGTAGGCGCAGGCGGTAAACAGACCGCAGGCCGCGGTTACGGCGATTCGAGATAGTGACAACATGGCTGGTCCTCACTGATAAAAGCCGGCGGATGCCGGTCGCAGCTATTGGATGCAGCCGGGGGGCGTGCGGTTCGCCTGTGATGCTCGTGTTACGCACCGAATTAGTGCATTCCCTAGGTGTAAGTCTGCCAGGTTTCATGCACAATTCGGTTCATGCAGGTGAGGAGACAGGCTCTGCATGGGCGAACCGATCTGAATCGGGTTAAGAAAAATAACGATAACAAAAAAGCGGTACTTTATAAGAAAGATAAAGCACGAAGGCCGGCACGGTGTGCCGGCCTTTAGTCGTTTTGGCCCCCGCGTTCAGCTTTTAGGGCACGGTTATCGTTACTTCAGCAAAACCTGCACGGCTCCCGCGCCGCCATCGGCCTCGGAACACTCTGTGTAGGCAATGACTTCGTCAACCTGTGTCAGCCAGCGACGCACTGTGGTTTTGAGTACGGCATCACCGTTACGAGAGCCATACCCTTTGCCATGGACGATGCGTACACACCTTACGTCGTGGGTCAGGCACGACGTAAGAAAGCGGTCGAACCGATCGCGCGCGTCTTCAAGTGTGGCCCCATGCAGATCCAGGCTGGCGCCGATCATCCACTTGCCCCGCTTCAAGTCTTTCAGAATATCGCTTCCATGGCCTGCTTTCAGGTAGCGGCTGTCGTCTTGGTCGTGCGTGGCCGGTGCATAGTTATCGGACAGGGGACGGTTCTGGGTTGGCCGACCCCCTTTGCCGGACGATTTCTGTGGTTCGTCGCCTTTCGACTCACGCTTGCGTTTCACAGGTGCTGCGGCCTCCAACCCAGCCGCCCGCTTGCGCTTTTCTTCAAGAATGGCATCAGGCGCGACCGCGACGGGGGGTAGCAGCACACGGCCAGGGTCCTTAATGCGTTCAACGTAGCGCACCGCCTGCAGAAACAACCGGCGGTCCGCCTCGCTCAGCTCGAATGCGGGCGTGGCCGCCGGCGCCTTAATTATGGGCTCGGCCGCCGGCAAGCGCGTTGCACCCTCGCTTTTTTCCTGGGAAGAAGGCGAGGGGGGCAGGAAGGGGGAACGCTTACGAGCGCGGCTTTTAGCTTTGGCCGGTTTGGAGGGGGGGTCGGGCGACTGAGCCTCTTGATGAAGTTTCTTGAGGTCTGCCAGCCCGAGCTTAGCTCGCCGCATTCTCCAGCCACCGTTGTGCGTCCAGCGCCGCCATGCAGCCGGTTCCCGCGCTGGTGATGGCCTGACGGTAGACGTTGTCTTGTACGTCGCCTGCAGCGAATACGCCCGGTACGGAAGTCATGGTGGCGAAGGGGCCGCGACCACTGCGCGTGATGATATAACCGTCTTCCATTTCGAGCTGGCCTTCGAACAGACCGGTGTTGGGCTTGTGACCGATGGCGATGAACACCCCCATAACGGCAAGCTCGCGCGTTTCGCCTGTCTGATTGTTGCGTAGCCTGACGCCGGTTACGCCGGAATCGTCGCCGAGGACCTCGTCGAGCTCTTCAAACAATGCCAGTTCGATGTTGCCGGACTCGACTTTCTCCATGAGACGGTCGACCAGTATGGGCTCGGCACGGAACTTGTCGCGTCGGTGAACGAGCGTGACCTTGCGGCAGATGCCGGAGAGATAAAGAGCCTCTTCCACGGCCGTGTTGCCGCCGCCGACCACGATGACGTCCTGATTCTTATAGAAGAAGCCGTCGCAGGTGGCACAGCCGGATACGCCGCGGCCCATGAAAGCCTGTTCGGAGGGCAGACCCAGGTATTGTGCTGCGGCACCGGTTGCGATGATAAGGGAATCGCAGGTGTATTCTGCGCCGCCGTCGCCCTTGAGTCGGAAGGGGCGATTCGAGAGGTCGACTTCAGCGATGTGGTCGAAAACGATTTCCGTGTTGAACCGTTCGGCGTGGGCCAGGAAGCGCTGCATGAGCTCCGGGCCCTGAACGCCTTCGGCGTCGGCAGGCCAGTTGTCCACGTCGGTGGTCGTCATCAGCTGCCCGCCCTGTTCCATGCCGGTAACGAGCATGGGAGACAGGTTGGCACGGGCCGCGTAAATGGCGGCGCTGTAACCGGCAGGGCCTGAACCGAGGATGAGAACTTTGGCGTGGCGTGAAGAGGTCATTACAGTGCATCCCTAAATTTGAACATCAGCCAATTATAATGGCCGCCATGGCTAGGCTACCTGCTACCCCCACACGTTCATCCCGCAATGTCAGGAACGGCCCTTCTGCGCTCCAGACCCGACTATCCGGTCTGGCGCGCGAAGCGCGCTGGATCGTCTTTGCCGCGCTGGCGGCATGGCTGGCCCTGGTGCTCGGCACATGGGACCCCGCCGACCCTGCTTGGTCGCATTCCGTGCACTCTAGTGTCACGCAGAATCGGGGCGGGATCCTCGGTGCTCACGTCGCCGACTTCCTGCTGTTCCTGTTCGGTCATTCCACTTGGTTGTGGGTAGTGCTGCTGGCGCATCGGGTCGTGGTCGGCTTTCTCAGGCTGACCGGCTCATACACTCACAATGCCCCCGCTGAAGTCCTGCCGCGTGTGCGTTGGGAGATCGGCATCGGGTTCGTCATGCTATTCATTGGGTGCATGGGCATAGAAGCCTTGCATCTGCGGCAGCTGGGCGCTGAATTACCGGCCGGCGCGGGAGGGCAGATCGGCCGGTTACTGGCTGATGTGCTGGCTTCGGCCTTCGGCTTGGCCGGTTGTACTTTGGGCTTTCTGGTACTGGTGGCGGTGGGCGCAAGCCTCTTCTTTGGTTTTTCGTGGCTCCAGGTGGCTGAAAGGGTCGGTACGCTGGTGGAGCGCGGTTTCCTCAAACTCGTAGAGCTGAAGGTTGCGCGCGACGACCGCCGAGTGGGCAAAGTCAGCAAGGCCAAGCGGGAAGAAACGGTGGTGGCCAAGCAGGAGGAGCTGGTTCACGAACAGCCGGTGCGTATTGAACCCGCCGTGACAACGGTGCCCAAGTCGATCCGCGCTGAAAAGGAGAAACAAAAAACCTTGTTCGCCATGCCCACGGACCCGGCGTCCGGTGATCTACCGGCCATCGGGCTTCTCGATACGCCGGAGGAACGCCCAGAGACGGTCAGCCCCGAAACCATTGAATACACCTCACGGCTTATCGAGAAGAAGCTGTCCGACTTCGGCGTGCGGGTTACCGTGGTGTCCGCTCAGGCGGGGCCTGTCATCACCCGCTATGAAATCGAGCCCGCCACGGGCGTCAAAGGCAGTCAGATCGTCAATCTGGCCAAGGACCTGGCGCGAGCACTAAGTCTTGTGAATATCCGGGTGGTGGAAACCATTCCCGGAAAAAATCTCATGGGCCTTGAGCTGCCCAACCCCAAACGCCAGATCGTGCGGCTGTCAGAAATCATCGGCTCACAGGTGTATCACGCCAGTTCTTCTCTGCTGACGTTGGCGCTGGGCAAAGACATCGCCGGCAATCCCCCAGTGGCCGATCTCGCCAGGATGCCCCACTTGCTGGTGGCCGGTACTACCGGTTCCGGTAAGTCGGTCGGTATCAACGCAATGATTCTGTCCTTGCTCTATAAGGCCGATCCCAGTCAGGTGCGTCTGATCCTCATCGATCCCAAGATGCTCGAGATGAGTGTCTACGAAGGCATTCCCCATTTGCTGGCGCCGGTCGTGACGGATATGCGCCAGGCCGGTAATGCCCTGAACTGGTGCGTGGCGGAAATGGAAAAGCGCTATCGCTTGATGAGCAAGTTGGGGGTGCGCAATCTGGCGGGTTACAACGCCAAGATTCGTGAGGCGCAGAAGCGTGAAGAGCCTATTCCCAATCCGTTTTCGCTCACGCCGGACCAGCCCGAACCCCTTACCACTTTGCCGTTCATTGTGGTGGTGATCGACGAGCTCGCCGACCTGATGATGGTGGTGGGCAAGAAAATCGAAGAGTTGATCGCCCGGCTGGCGCAGAAGGCGCGGGCGGCCGGGATCCACCTGATCCTCGCTACCCAACGCCCCAGTGTGGATGTCATTACGGGCCTCATCAAGGCGAATATTCCTACACGTATCGCATTTCAGGTGTCTTCGCGCGTAGACTCGCGCACCATTCTCGATCAAATGGGTGCTGAAACGCTGTTGGGTCTCGGGGACATGCTGTATCTGCCTCCCGGCACCGGGTTGCCGGTGCGCGTGCACGGGGCCTTCGTGCACGACGACGAAGTACACCGGGTGGTGGATGCGCTTAAGGAACAGGGCGAACCCAACTACATCGACGGTGTGCTGGAAGGTGGCGAAGGTGAGACCGGCGACGGTGTGGGCTCCGTTACAGGGTTTACAGACGCTGAATCCGACCCGTTGTACGATCAGGCGGTGGAGATCGTGCTGAAGAACCGCAGGGCATCGATCTCTTCCGTGCAGCGCCACCTGCGCATTGGTTACAACCGCGCCGCACGGCTATTGGAGCAAATGGAACAGGCCGGTCTGGTCTCGCCCATGCAATCCAACGGCAATCGTGAAATTCTTGTTCCGGCGGGCAAGGGTGATGATGGTTAAGTATGCGCGCTTCCCGCTAGCTGGGAGTTCTATGAAGACAGCTGTGAAATGGCTGGTGGGCGTGGCCTTCATGCTTGGATGTGTGCCGGTTATGGCAGCGGACGCGAAGTCGCAACTGCAGCGCTTCGTGACGGGGGTCCAGTCTGCGACGGGTAGCTTCACCCAACAGGTTGTCGATGCCCAGGGGCAAGCAAGGCAGGCTCAGCAAGGCGAGTTCGCGTTTCAGCGCCCCGGCCGCTTCAGTTGGCATACGCAGCAACCTTACGAACAATGGGTGGTGTCAGACGGCAAACTGCTGCGGCAATACGATCCCGACCTGGCTCAGGTGACCGAACGTCCGGTCGATCAGTCCATCGGCGCATCCCCCGCAGCGATTCTGTTCGGCTCGGGTAGCCTCGAACAAGCCTTCGAAATAACCCCCCAGGCTGACCGCGACGGTCTGAGTTGGCTGCGTGCCACACCGCGTAGTGGCGATGCCGGCTTCGTTCATGTCGATATCGGCTTCGCTCAAGACCTGCCGCGACGCCTGGAACTACTGGATGCGTTTGGCCAGACCACACGCATCGGTCTGGCTGACATCACTGCTAACCCTGACTTGCCTGCCGACACCTTCATACTCGTATTGCCCGCCGACGTAGACGTCGTCCAGGTGCAATAGTTCAGCATGGTCATGAGTAACGATCTATTTGCCGGTGAACCGGGCAGCGCAGCTGTGGCGGCGCCCCTTGCCGAACGCATGCGTCCCAGCCGGCTTGATCAGGTGGTAGGGCAGACACACCTAGTGGGTCCGGGCAAGCCGTTGCGGGTGGCGTTCGAGTCCGGTCGGCCGCATTCGATGATCTTCTGGGGTCCGCCGGGTGTGGGCAAAACCACGTTGGCGCGGCTGATGGTCGAGGGCTTTGATGCCCAGTTCATCGCGATATCCGCCGTGTTGGGTGGGGTGAAGGACATCCGCGATGCGGTGGTGGCTGCGCAGGCGGCGCAGGCGCGCGGGCGACGCACGATTCTGTTCGTGGATGAGGTGCATCGCTTCAACAAGGCGCAGCAGGACGCTTTTCTTCCTTATGTGGAAAGCGGGCTGTTCACGTTTATCGGTGCCACGACCGAGAACCCGTCTTTTGAAGTGAACTCAGCGCTCTTATCGCGCGCCCGTGTGTACGTGTTGCACGCCCTCAGCCTTGAGGAACTTGGCGATCTGATCGACCGGGCGCTCGAAGTTATTAACGCCGAACCCAACCAGCCCCCGCTGGCGTTCGAAGCCGCTGCCCGCGAGCAGTTGGCACGTTGGGCCGATGGCGATGCGAGGCGACTCATCAATGCTATGGAAATTGTTTCCGAGTCGGCACGCAACGCGGGGCAGGAGGTCGTGGACGCGGGCTGGTTGGAAACGTCTTTATCGCAGAATTTGCGGCGTTTCGATAAGGGTGGTGATGCTTTCTACGACCAGATCAGCGCCCTGCACAAATCGATACGGGGGTCTGACCCCGACGCCTCGTTGTATTGGTTTGCCCGTATGCTCGATGGGGGCGCCGACCCCCGCTACCTGTCCCGGCGTCTCATACGCATGGCGGTCGAAGACATCGGCTTGGCCGACCCACGCGCAACGCAGCTGGCACTCAATGCGGCCGATATCTACGAGCGGCTCGGTTCGCCCGAAGGCGAGCTGGCGCTTGCGCAGGCCGTGGTTTATTTGGCCTGTGCCGCCAAATCCAACGCGGTCTACAACGCCTATAAGGCGGCCCGCCGTTACGCCGAGCAGCACGGCAGTGCGCCGGTGCCTATGCATCTGCGCAACGCTCCCACCAAGCTCATGAAAGAATTGGGTCACGGCAGGGCTTATCGTTATGCCCATGACGAGCCATACGGCTACGCTGCGGGCGAACATTATTTCCCCGACGGTTTGCGTCCCAGATTCTACGAGCCGACAGATCGCGGCCTGGAAGGTAAAATCCAGCAAAAGCTGGCGTTCTTGCGTCAGCTTGATGACCAGTACAAGTCCGGGTAATGCCGCGCCATGCCTGCTTTTTTGTATAACCTTTGATTCCAAAATATATTCCGGCTGATCCATGCTAGACCAGAACCTGCTGCGCAGAGACCTTCCTACCGTTGTTAAAGCCCTGTCCTTGCGCGGGCTGTCCTTCGACACCGACCGCTTCAACCGCCTGGAATCCGAGCGTAAGGCTGTACAGGTAGAAACCGAGACTCTGCAGGCGCGGCGTAATGCTCTGGCCAAGCAGATTGGCCAACTGAAGTCGCGCGGCGAAGACGCCTCCGAGGTGCTGGCCGAATCGCAGGCCATCCCCGAACAGCTCAAGCAATTGGAATCGCGCCTGAGCGCGATCCAGAACGAACTGACCGATTGGCTGCTGACGGTACCCAACCTGCCGCACAAAAGCGTCCCCGCTGGGGATTCGAGCGACGACAACGTGGAGGTCCGTCGTTGGCTGCCACCCGGCATGCAGGCGGATGCACAGGGCAACCCGCCGCCCCTGGGGTTCGAAGTGCGCGATCACGTGGCCGTAGGCGAACCGCTCGGTCTGGATTTCGACACGGCGCGCAAGCTGTCCGGCTCGCGGTTCACCATGTTGCGCTCGCAGGTGGCACGTCTACACCGAGCCCTGGCGCAATTCATGCTAGAGCTGCACACGACCCGGCACGGCTACGAAGAATGTTACACCCCGTACATCGTTACCGGCTCCACCTTGCAGGGTACCGGTCAGCTGCCTAAGTTCAAGGACGACATGTTCTGGGTGACTAAGGGGGGTAATGACGACGACGGCGACGAAGATCGCGAAGATCTCTACTTGATTTCTACTTCAGAAATCACGCTTACCGCCTCGGTGCGCGACTCGATTCTGTCTGTCGACGACCTGCCCATGCGTCTCACCGCCCATACGCCGTGCTTCCGCTCCGAAGCCGGCAGTGGCGGGCGTGATGTTCGCGGCATGATCCGCCAGCATCAGTTCGACAAGGTTGAGATGGTGCAAATCGTCCATCCGGAAAAATCGTACGAGGCTCTGGAGGAAATGGTCGGCCACGCTGAGGCGGTACTGCAGGCGCTTGAACTACCTTACCGGGTGGTCGTGCTATGTGGCGGTGACATGGGCTTTGGGGCGGCCAAAACCTACGACCTCGAAGTGTGGCTGCCGGCCCAAAATACCTGGCGAGAAATCTCGTCCGTGTCCAACTGTGAATCCTTCCAGGCGCGTCGTATGCAGGCGCGCTTCCGTGCGGGCAAGGGCAAGCCGGAATACGTGCACACTTTGAACGGGTCCGGGCTCGCTGTCGGCCGCGCGTTGGTGGCCGTGCTCGAAAATGGTCAGCAGGCGGATGGCAGTGTGGTGATTCCAGAAGCCTTGCGCCCCTATATGGGCGGGCAGGAAGTCATCCGGCCGGAATAAGCCTACACGAAGTTAATCGGAAATGAAATTGGGCGGTGTGCTGGTTCACGCACACCGCCCAATTTCATTGTTAAGTCGCATCTGTTCAGCGGCTCCAATGGCCGCGTGCATGGGCATGGGGCGGCGGCCCCGGGCGGTGCCCATGGCGCAGGTGATGACGGTGTTGATTCCGATGCGGGTGTTTCTTGTAGTGCTTATGCTTGTGCTTGTAGACTTTTTCGGGATAGTAGTAAACCACCGGCGGGCTGTAGTGGTAATGCCTCGCGGGGGGATGGTAGTGGTGGTGGCCGCCGGTTCCTATCACGACGCCGGGCACGCCTATCCCTATATGCACATCCACATCGGCCTTGGCGGTCGCGCTGAATAGGCCGGCAGACAGAGCGAGCCCCAGCAAAAACAGTTTCTTCATGACAAGCCCCTTTTTCTTCCGGTAAATCCATTAGGTCATGCAGCCTATTGTGGACCAGAACCTGTTTCATAATTGTTGGGGCAATGCCTGTAAACGCTTCAAATCGATACTGTACGGTAACTCTTTTTTGTATATTCGCTAGCGTGCGGGCTGAGTGAGACCGGCGCAGGCGGTGGTGTGATGCAGGTGGATCCAGTCCACCATTTCCGATTCGGGGTGATAGCCGTCCACAACTTGCGTGAAGAGCTCACGCATACGTGGGTAATTGTCGTCTGCAATGGCCAGGGTGAGTTCCTCCAGTATCGTCTTCAGGGTTTCCCATTCCAGGCGATTTTCATTGGCACGCATGATCATGGGATGGCGAGTGGGTGAAACATCGTGTCCGATTAGTAGCTCTTCGTAGAGCTTTTCTCCCGGACGCAGGCCCACGAATTCAATTGCGATGTCCCCCTCTGGGTTTTCAGAAGTACGCACTGTCAATCCTGAAAGCAGAATCATTTTCTCGGCCAAATCACTTATCTTGACGGGCTCGCCCATGTCGAGCACGAAGACGTCTCCGCCAGTGCCCATGGACCCGGCTTGAATGACCAGTGTGGCAGCCTCCGGAATGGTCATGAAATAGCGCGTGATCTCGGGGTGGGTCACAGTGACGGGCCCACCTGCCAGGATCTGTTCCCTGAAGCGTGGCACCACCGAGCCCGAGGATCCGAGAACATTTCCGAAGCGCACCATGGTGTAGCGGGTACGGTTGGGCAGCACAATTCCGCTGTGGTCCCCATAGGGAATGGGTTCGGGCTCCGCCGCCAGGGCTTGCAGTATCAACTCGGCCAGCCGCTTAGTGCAGCCCATGGTATTGGTGGGGCGTACGGCCTTGTCGGTCGAAATCAGCACGAAATTGGTGACACCGGCACGCAGCGCAGCCTGCGCAGAATAAAGCGTCCCGAATACGTTATTCAGGATGCCCTCGGCCATATTGCATTCCACCATCGGCACATGCTTGTAGGCGGCGGCGTGATACACCGTGTCGACGTTCCAGGCGGACATCACGTCAAACAGCCGCTGCTGGTCACGTACAGAATTGAGAATCGGCACTACCTGGGTTTTTAACCGATCCCGTCGGATCCGATCTTCAAGCTCGTTCTGAATCTTGTACAGGTTGTACTCGCAGTGCTCAAACAGGATCAGAATACTAGGACCGTTGCGCAAAATCTGGCGGCACAGTTCGGAACCTATCGACCCGCCCGCGCCGGTCACCATTACCGTGAGGTCGCGGATACAACGTTCCAAGAGCTCGACATCCGGTTCCACGGGATCACGCCCTAGGAGGTCGGTGATATCGACCTCGCGCAGCTCGTCCACTTTTAGCTTGCCCTGAGTCAACTCACGGAAGCCGGGTATCGTGCGCACCGTGAACGGGTAGAGCGCCAGCTTACCGATGATTGCGTGGCGGCGCGCCCGACTGACTGACGGCAGGGCTAGCAAGACTTCGCTGATCGCCAGTCGGTCCACCAGGCAGCCGATGCGTGCTGAGTCATGGACCGGCACGCCGGAGATAGTACGGCCATGCAGGTCGGGGTTGTCGTCCAGAAAAGCGACCACCCTGCGGCCGCGATCTTTGCGCAAGGTGGCAAGCAGCAGATTGCCGGCGACGCCGACCCCATAGATGGCAACGTTTTTAGGGTGCGGGGCGGCTAAAGCCCCAGGCGCCTCGCGGCGCGGTAGGGGGGTGCCACCGCTTTGAAACCAGGCACGCGCCAGTACACGGACGCCGCCGAGCAAGGCCAAGTTCAACAGGGCGTGAATGGGGATGACGGAGCGTGGAACCGGCACGGGGCCCGGGCCATGCAGCCACAGCGCCGCTGCCAGCAGTATGGCGGACACGCAAACTGCGAATGCCATGCTCCAGAGCGTTGCGGGGCCAAGGTAGCGCAACACGGCTCGATATAGGCCCGCCTTCGCCAGTACAGGGATGATCAGCAAGGGCGCCATAGCGAACAGCCAGGCATGGCCGCCCAGCGGTTGAGCGGCACGGGGGTCATCCATTCGCAGGAAGAACGCCAACCATAGAGAAAACCAGATCAAACCGGTATCGACCGTGACCTGCAGCATCCGCTTCTTCAGGCGCGGCAGGGCAAGCAGTCGAGCGCGCAAGCTGGCAGGTCCTCCGTGTGGTCGGTGACGCACATCAGAGGTCGGTTTGTCGATAATGGAATCCATAGACGTGGCTCCTGTGGAAACGTCCTGTGGAAACGGCAGACAGGGGAATGAGTGGCCGGAAATGCTGACCGGGCGAGTGTTACTGCACGCCGGCCTGTTCGTGCCACTTGATGAAGTTGATCCAGCGCCAGAGTTGCGTGTTGCAGGGGCGACGCCCGCTCATGATGACGTCGAACTGCCGCATCATCTCGGGGTAATTGATGAAAGGGATTTCCTCACCGTGGGCCAGCCAGCCGCGTACGGTGTCAGACATGGCGCTCAGCCAGTCGAATTCGGGAGTCTCGAAGCCGATCTTGTCGCGGCGATCCAGCACGTCGTCCGGGATGATGCCGCGCATGGCCGCGCGAAACACGTGTTTGGTTTCCCCCCCCGCGGAAATTAAATATTCCTCGGGCAGAGACAGCATTAGTTTCGCCATGGGAAGCGTCAGAAAAGGCAGGCGGCTTTCTACCGAAAACTGCATGGAGTTGCGGTCACCCTCGCGCAGGTAGCCTGGCAGAAAACGTTGGTGCAGCGAATGAGCCAGCGACTCCACAACGCGGCGGCCCCGCGCCTCGGGTTTGCGAGCCTCGCGCATATAGCGCATGTCCACGCCCGCTTCACGCAGCATGTCGGCCTGTAGCCAAGGAGGGGCCGGCGCCCGCCCCGTGTAATGCCGTGCAATGTGAAACAGGCTGTCAGGCAGGGCTGCGGCTGCAAGAAACTGCCAGGCGCGCCCATAGCTGCGACCCGGCCAGCGAGACCATTGGTAGGCGAAGCGTTGCAGCTCCAGAATGCGGCCTTGTTCCAACATGCTAAGCATGCGTTGTCCTGGAAAACCGACATAGCCGCCCAGTAGTTCGTCCGCACCCTGACCTTCGAGGGTGACGGTGATACCGTGTTCCCGCGCCAGCCCGTATACGCGATATTGCGCGTAGACGGATGTACTCATGAATGGCTCGCCCTGCAGGGCAATCAGGGGTTCAAGGTCTCGCGCCAAATCATCGGGGCCTGCGACCACCTTGTGTGAGATGGCCCCCACATGTTCGTTTACACGATCGATCCAGTGCTCTTCCGAGCGCCGATCGTTGGCGGCGACGTAGCTGAAAGTGTGCAGGGGTAGGTCGGGCTCAAGGTGCCGGATGGCGCAGACAATGGCTGAAGAGTCGATTCCACCGGATAGCGTGGCACCCAGCGGCACATCGCTGCGCAAGTGCAGCCTGACACTGCGCAGGAACTGATCTCGGACGGCGTCGACGGCGTCATCGAAGCTCAATTGTGAATGCTGGCGGGTATCCGGCTGCCACCATATCTGCTGCACGATGGCAGCGGGTCGCTCCAGATGGTGTTCGAACCAGTGGCCGGGTCTCAGTGCCTGGATGTCATCAATGAAGGTCTGCGCGCTGTTGTCATAATCGCCGTGCACCAGGTAGTCGTAGCACCGTTGCCAATTGGCGCGCGGCTGCTCTCCGCTGCGCAATGCCAGCAATGCCGGCGGTTCCGAGGAAAACAGCAGGCGGCCATTGCGCTGTGAATAGTAAAGGGGCTTGATGCCGAAGCCGTCGCGCGCCGCACATAGCGTCTTCTTAGTGCTGTCGTAAATGACGAAGGCGAACATCCCTTCCAGGCGCGTGAGACACTCTTTATGCCATTGAATCCAGGCCGCCAGCAAAACTTCCGTGTCGGATTGGGAACGAAATGTCCGTCCCAACGCGACCAGTTCACGACGTAGTTCACGATAGTTGTAGATTTCGCCGTTGAAGATGATCCAGTAGCGGCCATCCGGCGAACTCATGGGTTGCCGGGCCAGGTCGCTCAGATCGATCACAGACAGGCGGGTATGACCCAGGGCAAGGCGTCCACCCGCGACGCCCAGATAGCGACAGCCACTATCATTGGGGCCGCGCAGCCGCAGAGTATGCAGGGATGCCGCCATGCGGCGCTCAAGATGCAAAGGGGGGGCGGACCACCATCCGCCGGTGATACCACACATGAAACGCTCCTGTTTGGGGGTCGTCAGGTAACCGATTCATTAGCCAAGGGCGACGGAGCGGCGTCGGGGCGCCGCTTCGCACCTTTGATGATGAGGAGGAAATAGATGGCAAAGAGAACGAGCTCGTGCACGACGAAGAGCTTGAGAAAATCGTCGATGGGCAGATGGTTGCCCAGCGCCAGTGTGAGGGTGACACTGAAGAAATACAGCACTTGCCACTGGACAGCGCTCTTAACGTTGTGATTGAGCGCGAGCACGACGGTGAGTGGGCTGACGATGAAGCGAATGCCTACGGCCATGGAGATCAGGCCGGCATATCTGCCGGCATCGGCCCATTGAGCGCCGAACACGAAGGTAAAGAGCTCCACCCCGAAAAGGCTTAGCACGACGACAAACGGAATGGCGATGGCCGTCAGGGCGGCAGCGGCGCGCAGGACGTAAGGCAGAATGCCCGTGGCGTCCTCGTTATTCATCTGAGCGATGCGTTGATGCAACACCTGGGCAAGAGCGCTCGAGATCAGAAACAACGGCATGGCGAGTACGCGCTGAGTGAAACTGAACAGGCCGGTGACGGTGCTGGAAAAGGTGTGACTGATGATCAGCAGCACCATCATCGAAGCACCACTGTCAAACAGGCAGCCCCAGGTAGAAAGCAGGGGGAAGCGCTTATAGTGACGCGCATTGGCCACGAGCCGTGCTCGCTCGATTTTGGAGCGCCCCTCCAGTAATGAGGCCAGGTTACTTCGCAGCAGCATGCCCAGGCCTGCGACCTGACCCAGCAACCAGCCCCAGATCAGCCCTATGCCGTGCAGCCCGCCATAGCCCATGCCGCACTGTGCGACGCCTCCTAAAGACCCTTGCACGGCCCGGCTGACAGCAAGCTGGGGAAAGCGCCCACAGCGGTTGTTCCAGTTGGAAAGAATCTGGAATGACGTACTGAAGAACACCGCCGCCGGTAACAGGTAGAGCCAGTCGCCGTGTAACGTTTCCAGCCAGCTAGCGGGCAAGCCGCCGTAGGACAGGGCGATGACTAGCGACAGCACCATGCACAAGGTCGTGAGTACGATCCAGGAAAGTGCCACGATGTTAAGGGCGTCTTCCTCTGTGGCGGGCAGCAGGATCGCCTGATCGTAGCGCGCAGCGCCAACAACGGACACCACCGCATTCACCGACATGAAAAGGGCAAAGGCGGCGAAATCCGCGGGCACATACAAGCGTGTCAGCACGGGGCTCAACAGTACCGGCACTGCCTGCGCAATGACTGAGCCCGTCATTAGCGCGGCCACGTGGCCCAAAAATTTCTGTTCACGCAGCGCAGTCAGACGAGCCCGCCACGTCCCGCCAGAAAGCAGCCCCCTCACTGCGCTGCCTGTATCAGTGGACTGACCTGAGACGCCGCTCTACGCCGCGACGGACACAGACCGGCTTCTTCCAAAACTTCTTGTAGGGCAGTGCAGCAGCCGTCAATCTCGTCGTCACGTAAGGTCGGATGCACCAGAAACATCATGGCGCTATGCCCAAGGGCTTCCGCCACGGGCAGACGGCAGGCTGGACGCAGTCCGGTACCGTCAAAAGCGCTTTCGCGATAGATTTCAGGGCAGGAGCCGGTATAGCAGGGTACGCCGTGCGCCTGAAGCGCACTCAGAATGCGATCGCGACTCCAATCAGGCTTCAACTGCTCGAAGTCGGTGAACACATAACACTTATAGGCAGCGTGCACGATATTTTCAGGGACCGTAGGCACCCGCAAGCCGGGTAATTTGGCTGCCGTATCCCATAGCTTGCGCGCATGTCGCCGCCGCGTTTCACTCCATTCAGGCAAGCGGCGTAGCTGAATGCGCCCTATCACCGCCTGCATTTCCAGCATGCGGGCATTGGTGCCAAATTGGTCATGGACCCAGCGGAAGCCTCCACCGGTAGCGGTGTGCGCCATCGCATGGCGACTCTTGCCATGATCTTTGAACGTCCAGGCTCGTGCTGCCAGAATCGGGTCGTTAGTGGTGATCATTCCGCCTTCGCCCCCCGTTGTGAGGATCTTGTCCTGACAGAAGGACCACGCGGCGATGTGACCCAAAGAGCCCACCGGTCTGCCTTTATAGTAGGCACCGTGTGCCTGGGCGCAATCCTCGATTACATCCAGTGATCGTTCGTTGGCCAGAGCCATGATCGGGTCCATGTCGCACGGCCAGCCTGCCAGATGCACGCACAGAATGGCGCGTGTGCGGCGGGTGAGCACGGCTGAAACGGTGTCGGCCGTGATGTTCTGACTGTCGGGGTCCACGTCGGCAAATACGGGCTTCGCCCCCACGGCGAGTACGCAGGAAACCGAAGCAATGAAGCTTCGTGGTGTCACGACCACTTCGTCGCCCGGGCCGATCTGCAGCGCTCGCAAGGCGATTTCCAGCGCGAGCGTGCCGTTCGTAATGGCTACCGCATGTTCACAGCCGGTCGCTTCCGCGAACTCCTGCTCGAACAGACGGCATTGCTCACCAGTCCAGTAGTTCACCCGCCCGGACAAAAGGACTTCGCGTACGGCATCGGCTTCCTCTTCCGTGAAGACCGGCCAGGGTGACAGGTTCGTGTCCAGCATAATGGCGCTCCTTTGGGTAGCTAGCTCGCTAGGGGTTCGAGTTCATCTAAATACCGTCTGGTACAGACAGCGCAGGTCGGCGAGAAAGCTGCGCTGATGGATGTATTCCTTATTAATGCGGACCTTGTCAGGCCAGATGACTTCACGGTTGTAGCGTTGTGCATCGGGCTGGCTGCTGAGCAGATCTTCTTCGTTGCGATACTTCACCGTGGCGGGGCCGGTGATGCCCGGACGCACGCTGAGAATGATGCGATCCTCGCCTTCCAGAGTGTCGGCATAGCCGGGAACATCCGGTCGGGGGCCGACGAAACTCATATCACCGATCAGCACGTTCCACAGCTGAGGCAATTCGTCGATCTTGCTGCGTCTAAGGAAGGCGCCGCTGCGTGTGATTCGTGGGTCTTTTGACGTTGTGACGGTGCCTAGGTCACCGATGTCGTCGCGCATGGTACGCAATTTCACGATATGAAACCGTGTTCCATTGCGCCCAATGCGTTCTTGAGTGAAAAAGCCGTTGCGCCGGGTCTCTAGAGTGGCTGCCAGCCAGCCGGCGGCAATGAGGGGCGAGGTCAGCAACAGCCCCAATGCAGACAAAATGATGTCGAAGCTGCGCTTAAGGACGGCATAAACGAGCCATCCGGGCGCGGCCTTATGCGCATACAGCTGCTTCTTAACCCCTTGCGGTACCACGGCCAGTACAAGCCGTACGCACAAATTCCGCAGCATGTCGCTTCGGGAGAGGAAGCCGATACGACGCTGGTATCGGATCACCGCGTATTCATGGTGAAAGCTACGCAAGCCATTGCGCGTCATGAACGCTGCACCCGCGCGCACTTGGAACAGCGTGTCGGGTAAGTTGGCGAGCTTGAAACCCTTGACGATCAGCAGCGACCACAACGCGACATCCTGCGACCGCTTGAAAGGGGGGTAGCCACCCACCGCCAGCACGGCGCTTTTTCGGAAGATGGCGACAGCATGACTCAAGGGACTGCGACGCCGTGCAAATTCCCGCAGCTCTTCATGGGTGAGCGGCAACACGCGCGAGGAAAACACCTGGCCGGTCTCGTCGAACTCATCCAAGGCGGCACTGCTTGCCGCGATCTCGGGGTGTGCCGTCATGAAGGCCACTTGCTTTTCAAAACGCTCCGGCAGCGAGATGTCGTCACTGTCCATGCGTGCGACCAGTTCGTAAGTGCAGTGGGCAAGGCCGGCGTTCAGAGCATTGGCCAGACCGCCGTTTTGCGTCAGGCGGACCGAACGGATATTGAGCACTTCTCGGAAAGCGTCAATCACCTGATGCAGGGCTTCGGGCAGTGGGCCGTCTTCTACCAACACGACTTCTTCCGCCCGGCGCGATTGCTGCACCAGGCTTTCCAGGGCGATGCGCAGGTACTCGGGCTTCTCTGCGGCGTACACAGACATGAGTACAGACAAGGACATGGGGGACTCCTGCTTGGAAAGGCAGGCCGCGGCGCCACGGCACGCGGCGTCATTGGGTTGGAATGCGGAATTAGGGTGTGACGGGAAGTTCCAGGCCATATAGCCTGCGCCCGCCCTGACATACTGAATCGAAGAAAACGTAGCGGCCATCCGGTGCGATGCGTGGATGCAGATCGCAGCGTGTTTCGCCGCCATAGCGGAAACTTTGGTGAAAACGCCCCAACTCTTCGATCTGGCCGGTTTTGAGGTTTGCGCGTACCAGGTACTGCATTCGCCTGCGATCCGGATAGGTGTCGGTAACCAGCCACTCGCCCTGAATATAAGGGTGGCCGTCGCCCATGACATCCAGAGCGCCGTTGAGCAGAGATGTCATCGTTCCAGTATGTGTGTCTACGATGTAGTAACCGTTGAAACCGGATGGACCCCGGGCATAACAGAGCACCGCAGCATCATGTAGCCAGAAGCAATGGCTGACCATACCGTGAGCGGCCAATACGCGCAGCTCGGAACCGTCAGCGGCAGCAAGCATCAGTCGGTCGAGTTTCCGCCGACCCACCAAGTAGCGGTGTAGGAAGACGAACTGCCGCCCGTCCGGTGAGATCATGATGTGATTCACCTTGTGCACGGCCTGCCGGAATTCAGCCTGTGGGGCGATGTTGCAGATATCCTGCAGGGAATAGAGCAGCCGGGCGGCGCCGCAGGTCTGGTCGATGCGCCAGATGCCATCATTGTCCAGGCGGGAGAGTGCCGCTTCGTCAAGAGGGGGCAGACTGCGGTAGCCGTAATCGGGTCGCAGCGCGTACAGGCGCTGATAGTTGAGCGACAGGAAATAATCACGGCCCCAAGAGTCTTGTACAGGGTGGTCGTAGCGGCTGACCTCGCAACGTTCAGGGACGCAATACACCCGACTGATATAGCGTTGCTGTTTTTTGTCGAAATCGTTGAAGATGAAGTGGTCGCCGTTTAGCCATTGGGCTCGCGTGCCCTGCTGCCAGTTATAGCAATGGCTGTCGATGGACAGCGCCGGCCGCTCAAGTTCGTGGCTATTGAAATCGTAGACCTGCAGCGCGATTGTGCGCGTGGCCTGCGGGGGCTGAGTGGTGGGGTGACGGGCGACATGGCAAAGCAGCCAACCGTGCTCAGACAACGGTGATTTGTCGTAATAGCCGAAAAAGGTTTCGGCGTCATCGGGCCCGACGCGCAATGGGGCGACGCGGGTGGCCATTTTGCTTGAGCGTCGCCCGCCCCCCAGGTAGTAAGCGGCTCGTGTGTAGCTGAGCTTAATGAATGATTTCAAACGTGGGAATTCGGACAGCAATTGCGCGATGTGCCGCTCCACCATGCTGAACTGGTCAGACATGATTGCCTCCCAGGTCAAACTGTAGTGTGCGCGGCACCGGTCTGCGCACCTTTGCAAGCTGTACTTGCGAGCTGAGCTGGTGTGAAATTCCGGCCAGCAGGCCCATAAAAAGCCATAGCTCCGGCAGCAGGATGTATTCGTTCATCGCCATCATCAAAGCGGTGACCAGGAATGAGACCCGGAACGCGCGATGACGTGAAGCCAGCGGGGGGAGGCCGGCATAGATGCGCTGCAGAATGGCGAGTAAAAGCGCAAAGCCCACCAGGCCCAGTTCTGCGAAATAAGAGAGGTAGAAGTTATGGGCCTTTGAGGTGACAGGTGGTGTGCCGGCGCGGCGCAGGCCCGCTCGATAATTCTCCATGCCCAGTCCCGTTCCGAACCAGAAATGTTCCTTGCCGTTGGCAATGGCGCTGTTCACTAGCACGACCCGGTTGTGGTCGCCGACACTGCGGTCAATTTCCCGGCCCTCCAGCATCGCCGTTATGGTGAGGCCTGTCATCAGCAGGCGCTCGGTCGTGCGTTCGGCCACGCCGCTGCTGAGAAACAGAATGATCACCAGCACGGCGGCGCTGAACTTAAGTAGCCCCATTAGGGAAAAACGGCCGTAATACAGAATCGTTCCTGCCAACAGGCCCAGCAGACCCGAGCGCGAGAAGGTAAGAAGAACGCAGACGCCGATGACGCCCGCGCAAGTCAGCAGCCATACGCGCGATTTGCCCTGAGTTGCATGCACGTGAAATACCAGTGGAAACAGGAAGGCGATCAGCACGACCGTACCGTTTCGGTTGACCATGGGCATGAAGTTGGAGTCCGGCTCGAAGCCGGCAGCGAAGCGCGCGAGCCCGACCAGACTGGCTGCAACAAGCACTAGTACCAGACCCTCAAGTATCCGGTTGAGGAAGTCCTGTGACATCCGCGACACGCTTGCTGCCATGGCAATGAACAACAGAAAATTCAAGGGCCATGCCGTCCAATAGACCAGATTGGTCAACGAAACGCCGCGCAGCAACACGGTATTGCATAGCGTATATATCAAATAGATACATATCAGCACATACAACGTCAGGTATCGGCGCGGGAATCGCAAGCCATTACGCAGCGCCAGCGCGATGCCCACAGCAGTGCCCGGCAGATATGCCAGCGGCAGGCCGCCCAGGCGTGCCAAATCCATGTCCATGTAATGAACGAAGGCCAGCGGAAAGACATTGGCGCAGATGCCCAGCACAAAGGCTCGTAGGGCGCACCGAGGCGTATACAAGGCATACGCGAAAAGTGCGATGGAGACACCAAGGTAATAAAGCTGCAGCATCATTAACATGATTCAAGCCTTGTCAACGCTAAGAGAAGCTTCTTGCATGTCTTGCAGCAATGCCGTGATCTGTTCTGCCTGCCGATCTCGGGCATAGGAGGCAATCCGATGAATTTTGGGCGCATAGAAATCGAAGCGGCCGCTCTGTACCGAATGGACGAGCATGGCGGCGATCTCGTCGGCTGTCGTGGCGCAGAAACCCGTGCCCGTTTCAAGAAGCAGGGCGCCGGCTGCGTTTTCTCGGCCGAGGCCCACTGCAAGAATGGGAATTCCGCTCACGAGGTACTCGAAGACCTTGCCCGTGAGCACACCGCGTGCGGCCGGCTCCGACGATTCCAACAACAGCAGCAGACTGCTGCGCGCCTGTGCAGCAAGTGAATCCTGCCGTGAGACGAAACCGTGTGCATGCACAACCCCATGTCGGTTGCCGTAGCAGGCGTTCAAGATATCAGCCAGTTCGCGTTCATTGTTTCCGTAGAAGTCGATCGCGACGCGTTCCCGCTGTAGCACGCCTTTATCGATCAGGCGGTTTACTGCCTCCAACAGCGGGGTGGGATCGCGCCGACCGGGATAAAGCGTGCCGGTATAGCTGATGCGCAACATGCCGTTGGCATCCGGCGCGGTGACGAGCCGTGTCGGCCAGTTCATAAACTCTTCGGGGTCGAAGCCGTTCTCCACCACCCAGACGGGCAGCTCGGGATAACGCCCGCGCAGGTCATTAGCAAGCGGTGCCGACACCGTCATCAGGGCATCCGCTCTGTGGCGCATAGTTCGGACTTCAAGCGCGGTTTCTATATGGCGCAGCAGACCCTTAGCGGACGTGATGTGGTTGTGGGCCCAGAGGTCACGGAAATCAGCGAGCCAGATGATGCCGGGGTGAGCCTGCTTAAGCCGACTGGCAACCATGTGAGCGGCAGGGGGCGAGAAGGAGCTCACAACGGCGTCGTACGGTTGCTGCGCCATGAGTTCGAGTGCCTTGCGCCGAGCAGGGCGGATCCATAGATCGTGAATGTCCATGAGTGAGCCGATATGACTGCGAAGGCGCCGAACGTGGCGGCGCAAGCGCTGACTTGTGCTCTCTTCGTGCGCGTTCGCGTTTGAGGCGCGCCCAGGACGTTGCAGACGCTTGCATAACCAGTTGGGCAGGTATGGCACCTCCACTACCTGAACGCCGTCAGGCATGGCAGGGTGCAGGCCGTAAGGCCCCATAAATGGATACTTATATGTGGTCAGGACGGTGACTTCATGGCCTTGAAGCGCCCAATATTTGGCCCATTGCCCAACGCGCAATACCGAAATGCGGTTCTGCGGATAGAAGTAACAGGTGACGAGAAGGATGCGCATAGGCTCAGGACTCTGCAAGTATCCGCGCAATCATCCTGGCAGCGCGGCCGTCACCGTAGACGTCGCCGCAGCTGGGTGCGCAAGGGGGAGCATTGAGATATTCGGCAATCCGTTCGGGATCCGCACCGGTCAATGTGTTCACGCCGAGATCCACCAGCTCGGTCCACTCGGTTTCGTCACGCAGCGTGAGACAAGGTTTGCCGTGGAAGTAGGCCTCTTTCTGAACACCGCCTGAATCCGTGATGACAGTCTGACAATTCATTTCCAGCCAGGTCATTTCGAGGTAACCGACCGGCGGCACCAGGTGAACCTGAGCAGCGGGCTTAAGCTGCAGACGCTCCAGCGTTTTGCGTGTGCGCGGATGCAGGGGCAGGAGGATGGGCAGCTTTGCGGCAGCCAGTCCTTTGAAAATATCGGCCAGGCGCTGCGGGCTATCCGTGTTCTCGGCTCTGTGGATGGTGCACAGCAGGAAGCCGCCGGGCTCCATCCCCAGCGCGTCGAACCAGGCGGGAGGGCGGGCGCGCTTGCGATAGTGAAGGGCGGCGTCCAGCATGACATCGCCCGTCAGATGAATGCGTTCCGGCGCAATACCTTCGCGCTGCAGTTGTTGCTCAGCACCCTGAGTCGGTACAAAAAGCAGCTCAGCCAAGTGATCCGTCAGCACACGGTTGATCTCTTCCGGCATGCGGCGGTTGAATGATCTCAAGCCGGCTTCAACGTGCGCCACGGGGATGTGCAGCTTGGCCGCCGCCAGCGCACCGGCCAGCGTGGAGTTCGTATCGCCGTACACCATGACCCAGTCAGGCTGCTCGCTAAGCAGGATGTCTTCGATGCGGCGCAGTTGTTCGCCCGTCATTGCGCCATGGCTGCCACCCCCCACGCCCAAATGATGGTGTGGACGGGGAATCTCCATTTCTTCGAAGAAGACATCGGACATCGAGGGGTCATAATGCTGTCCGGTGTGGATGATGTGCTCTTGCAGCCGGGCTTCTTCTGCAATGGCCCGAGAGACGGCTGCCGCCTTCACGAATTGGGGCCTTGCGCCCAGTACGGTCATGATGGTCTTCATGAGGGCACCCGCTGGGTCGGAGGAACAGCCAGTTCCCTGTGATGGCTCAGCACGCGTTCGTACACGCGGCGCTGGTGGGGGTGCTCGAGCATGGTGTTGTGCCATAGCAAGGTAAAGCAGCCCCGAACGCGCCGACACGCCTGCATCAGGCGCATCATGCGCGCTTCCGCCGCGCCGCTGTCCTTGGCACGCAAGCCCTGAATGATGGTGGACTCCATGACGATTAAGGGCCGCAGCCGCAATGGCATGGCTTCCCCCTTCAGGGGATCGAAAGCCTGGAATTCATGGCAGGTACCGCAACGAAAGCCGGGGTGCTTCGCGTAGCCAAGCGTGGTGTCGTACACCAGTCCCGCAGCCACCTGCGCGCGCGGTGTGTCGGGCGTCTGCCAGCGTAGATAGTGCATGCGTACACCGAACTCCGACTGCTGAACGCCCGCCTGTTCGCAGTAACGGCGCAGGTTCTCGGCCTCGGCTGCCAGCGCAGTCGGATCGAGATAGGTGTTGTAGCTGGGGTGCAGGCCGATCTCATGGCCACGCGCATGGATGCGGCGCATCAGTTCAATGATTGCCGGATGCCCGGGCGGATAGTCGCCGTCGCGCTTAGCGTCAGTACGACCACAAATGAAATAGAACGCGTTGTGCAGGCCCGCTTCCTCTGAGCGATCCATAATCCACTCAAAGGTGTTGAACGGGTCACGCGGATCCAGGCGCTGCGCGCTGGCACTCCAAATCCAGGGCGCTTTCATTAGGGCGCGCCGGTCGCGACTGTGTTCGCGCAGCATGTCCACCAGCATATTGCGTATCAGGCGGCCCCCGCCCATCAGGCCATAGCGTGCGGGGGTATCGACATCATGAGACAGGCGAATGCTGTACTGTTGCGGATGCATGGCCAGACGAGGCCAGGCAGCCAGCATGGCTTTACGAAGCACTTCCAGCCATTCGTCCACAATAGGCCGTTCAAGGTAGCCATGGCGGAATGCGTGCGAGGCCTCCGCCGGAAAACGTCCGTGGGGGTCCAGGTCTTTTCGACCGGCTTCCTCGCGCCGGCTCAGCATCCAGTAAGCGAGGCTGAGCAAGTCATAGTGCAGCAGGTAACCATCATCGTCGTGCTCAACCATCCGTTGGGGTGAGTGGGCGGCGCCGGGCGTGGGCAGCCCGACACAACCTTCGGGCAACCAGTGCGTCTCTTCCTGGGGTAACCAATGGCCGCAGGGCAGCTGCCTGGGGTCACTCTGGAAAATATCGAAGTCGCACCGCAGCCGTACGCACGTCTCGCTCTCCGGCAGGGATAGCCGCCAGCTTCCGTTATCCGCCTGGGTCAGAAGCAAGTCGTTATGAAAGCGTTCCCGTAGCAGCCCCTGCAGCCATTCGATGACTGCAGGAGGAACCGGCGCGGGCGGCAATGCGCCGGCAGTCTGTGTCATGCCCGTTGTGATTCCGGTCGCAGCGAGGCTAGAAACAGATAGCTCGCCAGCATCTTTGACGGTGTTTTTGACACGGAAAAATAAGGGCATTGCTGACCTCCAAAAGCTCGGACAAACTGTTCGATGGGTTCGGCCATGGAGCCGCAGAAGTCAAAGCGTTGGCTGACCATGGAGGAATGACGGATGGCTTCCCACATACACAGGCTTGCAGCGCCGCTTGTGCGCAGTACCGGGTCGCCGCCGCCCAACAGGTAATACGCGCTGTTTACATCCCAGACGATGTAGACCGCGGCATGCTGCCGATTCTGTTCGTCTTCGGCAATGAAGATGGCTCGCTGACCGCGCTCGGCACAGGCCGCGTCAATCGAGTAAATGACGTCCTCCGGGAATGGTGGTTCCTTCCCCTGACGGCCAAAGGTCATCCGGTGTAGCCGTAACATGTCCTCCAGTGGACGGTCGTCGCGCACACATAGCCGGGCCCGGCTCGTCGCTTTACGGATTTCCTTGCGAATGTTTTCCTGGAAACCGTCCCATACGGCTTGCAGATCACGCAGGTCGGGCAGAACGTAGCTGTAATCGGTCGTCTGACGGAAGCCGCGCCAGTGGAACGGCAGCCAATTGGTCTGGCTGTAATGCCAGGCCTGGCGAAAGTGATCGAACGGCGGAAGCTGTGCAATAAGCGCTTGCAGCAGTTCCTTCTGTTGCCCGATGCGTCGGGGCAGCTTGGCATTGGACGGGCGCAGCCATGGGCCCAGTGATAGCGTGAGCCACGGCTGGGTGGAAATACGAAAGCCGATGCGACGGCGTTTTACGTAAGGCATGGAAGCCAGTACCTGCCCGCCTTTTTCCACCAATGCCACATCCCATCCGTCACTGCCGGTCGCTGCATCGAGCCACCATGGCTGTGAAAACAGGGGAATGGTAGGTTCCTCCTCGCAAAGTTTGCGGTACGCTTCTTTTTTATCGCTCATGGCGTGTCTCCGGGTCTTTGTGGCATGGCGGTCGGTAAGCCGCTCAGCAGAACACTTCCGAATCAACCAAGGCCTCCACAATGATTTGTTGTTGACGTTGGGAAAGATAGGGGTGCATGGGTAGGCTGAGCACTTGGTCCGCCACGGTTTCACTGACGGGCAGCGACGTTTTTGCGCAAGCAACCGCAGGTTGACGATGTAAGGGCAGGGGGTAGTGCACCATCGTCGGAATGCCGGCGTTGTCGAGTCGCTGGCGTAGACGCTGCCTTTCGTGGCAACGTATGGTGTATTGCGCGTAAACGCTGGTATTCCCTTCAGCCACTTGGGGGGAGGCCCGAACACAGGCCTCGGCCAACAACGAATCGTAGCCCGCGGCCACTTTCTGACGCAGCTCGATCTCGTCTTCAAAGATCTCCAGCTTGGCCAGTAATACCGCCGCCTGCAATGTGTCGAGCCGGCTGTTCATGCCCAGGCGGGCATGGTGATAGCGTCGGTCCTGGCCATGGCGCGCAATCTGTCGCAGGCGCTGGGCAAGTTGTGCGTCCCGGGTGAACAGGGCGCCCCCATCCCCGTAGCAGCCCAACGGCTTGCTGGGGAAAAAGCTGGTGCAGGCCACCGTACTCAGGTTGCACGAGCGACGGCCGCGATACGTCGCGCCGAAGCTCTGTGCGGCATCTTCAATCACGACAAGTTGATGGCGGTCCGCGATAGCCGCCAGGGCATCCATGTCAGCGCACTGACCAAACAGCGACACCGGCATGATCGCCCGCGTGCGTGGGGTCACCAGCGCCTCCACCGAGGCGGGATCCACCGTGTAGGTGGTTGCGTCGATTTCCGCATAAACGGGGCGCGCGCCCACCAGCTTGATGGCTTCGGCCGTGGCGATATAGGCGAAACCCGGAGTAATGACTTCATCGCCAGGGCCGATATCCAATCCCATCAGAGCGATCTGCAGCGCGTCTGTACCATTCGCGCAGGTGATGCAATACCGTGCGCCTGTGAAGGTCTTGAGGGCCTCCTCCAGCTGCTCCACTTCCGGTCCCAGTATGTATTGCCCATGGGCGAGCACCGCCGCGATCCTTTCATCAAGCGAATCACGAATGCGTTTCTGCTGAGTCTTGAGATCGATGAAGTCCATCATGGCTTCCGTCCTGTCGGGTAAGCGTGTTGTCGTTAAGGATGTAAAGCGTGCCCGTGTGGGGGCAACGTGCCGCGGCCTGTCCCGTGAGCGGCAGGGGCAGTCGTTCCCCGTAATCACTCATCCAGCCGGTCTGGCGGGCCGGAACACCGACCATCAGTGCGTGTGCCGGCACGTCACTGTTCACCACCGCCCCCGCGCCAATAAATGCGCCGGCTCCAATGGTGACGCCACAGATGATGGTGCAGTTGGCGCCCAGCGTGGCGCCGCGTTTGACCCGCGTCGTTCGATATTCGCTCTTGCGCTCCACCTGGGCACGCGGGTTGTAGACATTGGTGAAGACGACACTGGGGCCACAGAAGACATCTTCTTCTAAGGTCACGCCCTCGTAGACCGATACGTTGTTCTGGATCTTGCAGTGATCGCCGATAACGGCCCGGTCAGCCACGAATACGTTTTGGCCGATGGAGACGCCGCGACCGATGCGTGCACCAGAACAGATGTGAGTGAAATGCCAGATTCGGGAATCGGCGCCAATGCTTGCCCCTTCGTCGACCACCGCGGTGGGATGAATGAAGTAGCTCATGGCGTTATTGGGCCGAAGCCGCTGGCAACATGTCGGGGATTCCCGTCCCCGCAAGCAAAAGATTCTTGCTGACGAGCAGAGGGTGCCGTTCACCTCGCTGGGGAGTGATGGCGGCATTTCTTATGGCCGCGACTGTACTGATCGCGCAGCGGTTTTCTTCCAATCCGAAACCTCGACCCGCCAGAATCTCCTCGTAGCTTTTTTGGTGTAGATCCGTGAAGCCGCCCGAGAACTCGATCTCCGTGCCGTCCACGGTGATAGAGCGCCAGGTACGTTGGCCACGTTCACGCGCATGATCGGGCACGTCATCAACGTCCACGGAAAGAAACCAGCGCACCCGCGCATGCTCGTATTCCAAATAGCCCGCCGCCTTGTAGGGGGTCGACAAATGCACGACGTTCTCTTGCAGTTCGCCGAAGACAAAATGCAGCATGTCGAAAAAATGCACGCCGATATTGGTCGCAATGCCGCCCGATTTCTTGACGTCCCCCTTCCACGATCGGCCATACCACTGCCCACGCGCCGTGATGTAGCTCAAATCCACCTCATGGCGGGTATCTCGGCGCCCTTGGCGTACCTGTTCGCGCAGTGCCTGAATGGCAGGGTGAACGCGTAGCTGCAAGATGGTGTGCACCTGGCGGCCCGTGTCCTGCTCAATTTCCTTCAGGCCGTCGATATTCCAGGGGTTGAGAACCAGCGGCTTCTCGCAAATGGCATCGGCACCCGACCGCAGCGCGAAACGAATATGCGAATCATGCAAATAGTTTGGGGAACATATAGATACATAGTCGATACATTCTGAGCTGTTGGCGCGCCGTAGCTTGTCCAGATGCCGGTCGAATCGTTCGAATTCCGTAAAGAAGTTGGCCTGCGGAAAGTGACTGTCGATGATGCCGACAGAGTCGTTAGGGTCAAGGGCGGCCACCAGCCGGTGACCGGTGGCTTTGATGGCGGCCATGTGGCGCGGCGCGATATAGCCTGCGGCGCCGATCAGTGCGAAGTTCTTCATTTTGCCGGGTACCCCCCATAGGCAGCCCGGTAGGCGCCGTAACGGGCGCTGAACCGGTGGTGTGCGTTGTTGAAATCGTTGAAGATGACGCCGCTCACGTGACCGCCGGCTCGAGCCAGACGGCGTGCCGCTTCATCCAGTTCAGCGGAGGTGGTGATCTCGGCGCGAGCCAGCAGGAATAGCGTGCCGGCATGGGGCGCAAGCGCCATCGGGTCCGATACGGTCAGTACGGGAGCGGTATCCAGCACCACCATGTCGTAGTTTTGTGACCATTCCTGCAGTAGTTCACCGGTGCGTGCCGAGAGCAAGAGTTCTGCAGGGTTGCGCGGCAAGGTGCCTGTCGTGATCACATCTACATTCGGCAGAACTCTGCGCCGCACCGCCTCATTAAAGCTGCAGCGACCGCGCAGCAATTCACTGAAGCCCTTGCCCCGCTCCTGACCAAAATATTGATGGACACCGCCGTTGCGGAAATCGGTGTCCACCAGCAGCACACGCTTGTCGGACGCGCCGATAACTGCGGCAAGGTTCACGCTGGTGAAGGTCTTGCCGATGCCTGCGGCCGGCCCGGTCAGCATGACAATATTGTTTTCGGCTTGGTCCAGATCGAGATACATGGAGGTACGCAGTCCTCTGAGGCTCTCGACGGCCGGCGCATCGGGGGTGAGATCGGCCAGTACCCGGTTGCGATGCCCCGCCAGTCTGGCGATCGGCAGGCTGCCGGGCATGACGCGGGGTACGGTCGCCAGAACGTCGATGCCCAATTGAGTCTCGACCTCGGCAGGGGTGCGCAGACCCGGGCGGAACAGATTGCGTAGCACAGCCAGCGCGACACCGAGCAGCAGTCCTGCGATAGCCGCAATGGCCAGCGCGAGCGCTTTGCGCGGTTTGACCGGTAGTTCCGGAGCAACGGCAGGATCGACCAGCCGCACGCTGCCAACCTTGCCTTCCTTCACGAGCCGTAATTGTTGCGCGCTGTTCAGCAGCCCGGCGTAGAGCTCGCTGTTCACGTTTACATCACGCACCAGATTCAAGAGTTGCTGCTCCAACGCGGGCAGCTCTTTGATCCGTTCTTCCAGGCGCGCGACTTCTCCCTGCAAGGCGGTTATCTGTTCGTCCAGCGACACCATGGTCGGATGTTGGGGGCCATATTGAGCGGAAAGTTCTCGCCGTCGTTGCTCGAGTTCGAACAAGCGTGTCTGCATCGTGACCGACGTTTCCAGTGACAGGCGGCCTTCTGTCCCCAGATCGAAGGTGCCGTGGCGGTCACGGAATTCGGTGTAGCGGTTATCGGCTTCATCCAGCTGGCGGCGCAGTTGGGGCAGGAATCCGTCCAGGAAGCTCAACGATTTTTCCGCCTCTGCCGCGCGCCTTTCGGTATTCTGCTTCACATAGGCGCTGCCGATGGCATTAATAATGGCGGCGGTCTCGACCGGGTCTGTGCCTTCCAATGACATGGCCAGCACCCCTGAAGGCTTGTTCTTTTCGTCGATGACCATCTCCTTCTGGAGATGCTCAATGGTGGCAAGTCGCGAGTGGCGCTCAAGCGAGAAGCGCGCTCCGGGCCGTGCCTTCAGCTCGGAAAGGACCAGGGTTCCGGTGCCGCTACCGTAGTTAAACGTTACGGGCGTGCCGACCTCGCCTTGCGCTAGGCGGTGGCCCTGGTGGCTCAGAAGATCGAATCCATTGGCGGTGGCGATCAGCGTCAACCGCCGGTTTTCCAGCTCGGGCGGTACATCCAGGCGCTGCACACGAATGGTTTCCGTGCCGAAGACATAGCCAAAGAGACTTGGAATCAGCGGCTCGGACAGGCCTTCGGCGCGTTGCGCCAGCCAGCGGCCGAAGACCGGCAGGTATTGTGGTTCCGCACTGACGTAGAGTTGCAGCTCGTCGGTTGCCTCGCCCACCACCATGCGCGAGCGCAAGATCTCCATTTCAGCGGTGGATGAGGCTTGTACGTTGAACACATTGGCGAGCTCGGCCAGCACATGGGCCTGCCCTTGCTGTTGTTGCGGCGGTTCTACCTGAATAAGTGCATCGGCCCGATACACGGGGCGGCTTAGGTAGGCGTAGCCGGCGCCCACCAGCAAGGCCAGCAAGATGGTGCCTAGAATGAGGCGCCGTGCATTCAGCAGCATGTCCAGAAAACCGGGCAGGTCGATCTCTTCGTCCTCCCGATTAGGCGCTGCTTGGGAGTAGGGGAATGCTGCCGCGCCGGTGGCAGGCAGGGTTTCGTAACGCACGATGGCAGGGGGTCTGTTCATGTTGTCACCGCTCAGCGAGTCATGACGCGCGTGGTGTAGACGGCGTCGTAGCTGGGAAGCAGATTGCTGATGACACGGTTCCAGCGCACGACCGGAGCCGGGTCGACAAAGACGATGTCACGGGGTTTGAGAGGGAAATCGGCAGCCAGCACGTAGGCGCCGGGGCGTCCTGCGTCCAGGTGGAAGAGCTCTGGTTCACCGTTCTCTCCACGGCGGATTACATAGACTTGATGTGGGTTACCGGACTGTGGATTCACGCCTCCGGCTTCGCCCAGTGCCTGGGCCAGCGTAACGTTGCCGTCATGCATGACGTGTGCGGTCGGCAAGTAGACGTCGCCCATCAGGTAGACCTTGGAATCCAGGCGGCTACCCACCCGCAGCAGGTCCCCATTTTTCAGCAGGATGTTTGAAGGGTCGATCTGGCTACGAGTGAGTTTCGGTAGATCAATGTGAGTCGTGGTGCCGTTGCGGGTCAACGTCACTGTGGATCGGTCGGCATCCGTCGTGAGGCCGCCCGCTCGGTTGATCGCCTCCGGCAGCGTCATGGGTATGTCTGTAATGGGTAGCACGCCGGGATTGCGTACTTCACCATCCACATAGATGCGCCCCGAGCGGTAGGCCTGTACGCGAACTGTGATTTGAGGTGAGTTGACGTAGCCGGAAAGACGCTGGGCCAGACGCTCTCGGATCTGCGCTTCGCTCAGCCCGGCCACATGCACCTGCCCGGTGAAGGGGAACTGGATGGTGCCGTCAGGCGCGACGTTATAGCCATTCCCGAGCTCATTCACCCCTGTCACGATAGCCGTGGTGGCCGAACCTGCCGGCGTCAGCGCCAGCTCAGGGTGATTCCACACGACAATATTCAATATGTCCCCGGGCCCCACCCGATATGGCTCCGCGCGGCCGAACAGGTGTTCCACTTGTGTTCGAACCATCGTTGTATCCACAGAGGCATAGCTGCGGACTAACTCAGGGGTAATGGCCTTCAGCGCCCCGGGAGGCGCACCATCTTCTTGCAGGGACTGGCTGACGGTTTCAGGGCTGCCCATATAGGCACCGGGCGACATGCTGCAGGCGGCCAGCACTGTGCTGCAGAGCAGCAACAGTAATAGCGTCCTCCACCGGCGCCCATGACAATCCCGACCGGGTTCACGGAGCATATTCATTGGGTCCACCACTGATGAGATGTTTGCGGGAAAGCTACCGCCGGGGTCTGCGTCTGGCGACGCACACCCGAGGGGTATAGAGGGGTGGTTCAGCGGCCATGAGCTGGAACTGCCGTCATGCCCGCGGGAATCCCCAGGGAAATGCAGAGCAGCCGCGGGCCACCCTGCGAAAACAGCATGATCGGGACGCTTGGGGCAGCCGGCCTACCCGGTGCCTTGCTGCGTTCCTATATCACTTCTATGTTCTCGACCTGCATCCGGACCGGTGTTTGCCGGCCCAGTATTTCCATCAATACAATGACGCGTTGTTGCGCACTTGAATGCACCAGGCCTTCCAGACCGGCAAGCACTGGTGCGCTTGTCTTCACTCTCACCCGCTGTCCTGCTTGCGGAATCCGGGCCGCTGCGGGGTCGTTCCGACGCAATACCTCTTGTTCCTTTATGTGCTCTATCAAACTATGGGGCACCCGCGCATACATACAGCCGAAACGCACCACCGTCTGGATTCCTCGAGTCGAGCGAGCTGGAGCGATGGATTGGGTGGGTCGTGATGGGCGAAAGAAAATGTAACGAGGAAACAGGGGTTCGCCACGGCCGTACAGGGGTAAGTAGGTTTCATACCCTTGCCTGTTCAGCTGCTCCCGCGCATATGGCTCACGGCGTGATTCCGTGTACGCGAGGTACCAAAAAGTCGATCCGGTCACGTCCCCTGTTTGGTATTGCATCGAAATATCCTCAAAGCGGTTACCAGATGCGATAGAAATAACCGCGTGTGCCAACGGGCGGCATCAGCCATAATCCATACGCCTCTTGGCATACGCTGCTTGAACTAGGACGCTTTGCGGAAAATCTGTTATATTTTTGGGTCTTCGCACCACGGCGAAGAACGCGGACAGGTGGCAGAGTGGTCGAATGTACCTGACTCGAAATCAGGCGTACGTGCAAGCGTACCGTGGGTTCGAATCCCACCCTGTCCGCCACATTCTGTCGCATACCCCACGCAAAAAATAATGCGCCCGCCTCGCAACGGATATATGCTGGGCAGGCAGGCCGCAGCATTCGTTGTGGCCACCCATTGGCCAACGGAGGTCAACATGGATAAGCGTGGTAAACCCCCCAAGAAACCCAGACGTCAGCTGCCTGGTCAGGATGTCACCGGCCAGCAAACGCAGGGCAGTGAATCGGGAATGACCAAAATCAGCCCGGTCCCAAGCCGTAAGCCCGGCAAAGGGGCACTCAAGGATCGTTAACACAGGCGAACACACCCTGATCTTCCGCCGATTCGAGGGGGCAAGTTAATGGGGGTGGACGCTTAAACGACATATCAGGGGATGGACAGCGGACCTGCCGCCTGCCATCCCCTCAAATTTATTTCGTCAACGGGTAGAAACAAGCCGCCCGCCGTTCATGGGTCGTGGGCAAGAGCTCGGGTATGCGAGTGCTGCAATCGGCCTGTGCGTAGGCGCAGCGCGGGTGGTAGGCGCAGCCTGGCGGCAGGTTGGTGGGCGCCGGCACTTCACCCGTGATCCGTGTCAGGGTAATGCGTGCGGCCGGGTCGGGCACCGGCGAAGAGTCGCGCAACACCCGGCTATATGGGTGATGGGGTTGATCCAGTACGTGGTTGGTCGGGCCGCGCTCGACGATACGTCCCAGATACATCACGCAAACTTCGTCGCAGAAATGGCGTACTACACCCAGATCGTGCGACACGAACACAAAGGACAGTTTGCGCTCCACTTTGAGGCGATCCAGAAGCTGCAGGATTTGCGCCTGCACTGAAACGTCGAGCGCAGAGACCGGCTCATCGGCGATGATGAGTTCCGGGTTCAGAACCAGGGCGCGCGCGATGCCGATGCGCTGGCGCTGACCTCCGGAGAATTCATGAGGGTAGCGATCCAGAGTGGTCTGGGGCAGGCCCACTTCATCCAGAATGCTGCGGATGCGTTGTTCGATTTCCGCCGGCGTGCCGAGTTTGTGAACGATCAGGGGTTCGGCTAGCGTTTGTCGGACGGTGCGACGTGGATTCAGTGAGGCGAAGGGGTCCTGGAAAACAATTTGGATGCGTTGGCGCAGCTTGCGCATCTGCGCGGCGTTGGCCGTGCGCAGTTCGGCTCCATCAAAGACGATTGAACCCTCATCCGGCTCCACAAGCCGCAACAGGGTGCGGGCGACCGTCGATTTACCACAGCCGGATTCTCCCACTAGCCCCAGGGATTGGCCCCGCGCAACTTCAAACGATACGTTGTTGACCGCTCTGACGATCTGCTTGGGTCCGCCCAGCAGTCCCCCGCCGCTTTCAAAGCGCTTGGTGAGATGCTCTACCTTCAGTAACGGCGTCATTGTGATACTCCAGCTTGTTCCGCTCGAACGAGACAGCGCACCTGCTGGCGCCGTCCCGGCAAAGGTGTCAGTTCGGGGTGCTGTTCCAGACAGCGTGGTTCACGCAGGGGGCACCGTGCTGCAAACGTGCAGCCTTTAGGCATATCAGTGATTGCCGGCACGTTTCCGGGAATGGCTTCCAGGGAATCGGTATCGGTGTCGACCCGCGGCATCGCTTTCAGCAGGGCTTCTGTATAGGGGTGAGCAGGTTGAGCGAAGAGCGCCTGCGCATCGGCCATTTCGACGATTTCACCGCCGTACATGACCGCCACACGATCGGCGATCTGCGCCACCACGCCCAGGTTGTGCGTGATGAAGACGACAGACATCCCATAGGCTTTCTTCAGGTCATCCAGCAAGGTCAGGATCTGGGCCTGAATGGTGACATCAAGTGCCGTGGTGGGCTCGTCCGCTAGCAGCAGCCTGGGTCGACAGGCCAGCGCCATGGCAATCATGACGCGCTGGCGCATGCCGCCGGAGAACTGGTGCGGATAATCCTTGAAGCGTTTTGCCGCTGCAGGGATCTTCACTTCTTCCAGAACCTCGAGCGCGACCTTGCGGGCTTCCGCCCAGCTGATGCGGCGGTGCTGTCTCACCGCCTCGGCGATCTGGTCGCCCACGCTCATGGTGGGATTCAGTGAGGTCATGGGTTCCTGGAAGATCATGGCGATATCATTGCCCCGCACGGCAGCCATTTCCTTTTCGGACAGGCGGGCGAGGTCCTTGCCCTGGAAGAGCACTTCGCCGGACCCGATGCGGGCCCCCACTTGCGGGAGCAGTCGCATGATAGAAAGCGCGGTGACGCTTTTACCACTGCCTGACTCACCCACGACGGCCAGGGTTTCATTCTTGGCCACCGAATAGGACACGCCGCGCACGGCAGCGTGCCACTTGCCGCCGATGCGGAACTCGGTGACCAGGTTTTTCAGTTCAAGTACGGTTTCTTCCTGCATCTTTATTCCGAACGTAGCTTGGGATCGATGGCATCGCGCAGCGCGTCACCAAGCAGGTTGAGCGCGAGCACGGTCAGCAGGATGGCGAGACTGGGGAACACCGTCAGCCACCAGGCATCGAGAATGTGTTCAAAGCCTTCCCGAATCATGCTGCCCCAGGTTGCTGTGGGGGGCGGGACACCGAGGCCGATGAAACTCAATGAGGCTTCGGTTCGAATAGCCGAGGCCATCCACAGGGAACCGAGCACCACGACATCCGAGATCATGTTGGGGAGAATATGGACGCCCATGATGCGCACGGGGCTGTAGCCCAATGCGCGCCCGGCTTCGACAAAGTCGCGCTGTTTAAGCGAAATGGTGGGGGCCCGTGCCACCCGCACGAATGGTGCGATTTCCGTGATGGCGATGGCGATGATCAGGTTCTCCAGACTGGCACCCAGCATGGCGGCGATCATCAGCCCCAGCACCAGGGTGGGGAAGGACAGCAGCACATCGACGAGGCCCATCACCAGACGGTCGAACAGGCCTCCGATATAGCCGGCCAGGACGCCAAGCGTGGTGCCGATGGTCATGGCAATGAGGATGGCCACAAACCCTACCAACAGCGAAACGCGGGCACCATAGATGATGCGCGACAGCACGTCTCGGCCGTAGCTGTCAGTTCCCAGCCAGAACTCGGCGGACGGCGGCTCCAAGCGCGCAATGATGTGCTGCTGCAGGGGATCGTGTGGAGCGAGCCAGGGGGCGAACACGGCCGCCATTACGATCAGGATGAGCAGTGCAAGGCCAACCCATGACAGGCGGTTGCGGCGCAACGCCGCCAGCAGCGCGCTGCCACGCGAAGGCGGCAAGGAGGCGGTAGCAGTGGAACTCATTGGTACTTCACCCGTGGATCGACCAGCCCGTATATCAGGTCGGTCAGGAGGTTAACGATAATCACGCAGGAGGCGAATACGATCATTAGGCCCTGGAGCAGGGTGTAGTCACGTACGTTCAGGGCGCCCAGGATCAGCTTGCCCAGGCCCGGGCGGTTGAAGACAATCTCGGTGAGTACCGAGTTGCCGATCAGGGTGCCGAAATACAGGCCTACAACGGTAATGATGGGAATCAACGCATTGCGCAGCCCGTGGCGAAGAATCAGACGTAGCGAACGAATGCCCTTGGCTCTTGCGGTGCGGATGTAGTCTTCACCCATTACGCCCAGCATGGACGAACGTGTAACCCGCATGACGTACGCCATCATGATCAAGCCCAGGTTGAAGGCGGGCAGCGCGAGGTTGCGCAGCTCTTCGGTCCATGTTGTGGCGCCTGTGGTGCTTACCACGGGGAACCAGCCCAGCTGAATCGCAAACACCAACAGCATCAAAATAGCCGACACGAAAGCAGGGAAGGACAGGCCGGCCAGGGAAACCAGACGGCCCAGATAATCGGGCCAGGCATTGCGGCGCAGCGCCGCCCACACGCCAAGAGGCAGGCCGAACAGAGAACCGAGAAAAATAGCGGCGGCGGTCAACTGCAGAGTCCAGGGCAATACATTGAGGACTTCAGTTAGCACCGGCCGGCCGGTGGACATTGCCACCCCCAGGTCACCGGTGAGGACGTCACCCAAGAAAGCCAGATACTGCTCGTGTACCGGGCGGTCCAGACCCAGCTGTGCGCGCAGGGCCGCCAGAGCTTCCGCACTGGCCTGGTCGCCCAGCATAACGGCTGCCGGGTCACCCGGAACCAGCCGCACGAGGATGAAGACGGCGGTCAGCATGGCGATCAGGGTGGGGATCGCCAGCAAAAGCCGTTTGATGGCAAAGCGGATCATTGAGGTGTCACCTTTTCGACTTCTGGTTTATTCATCAGGCGGCTTGCACCAAGCTCGTCGATCGGCTTGTCCGTGCCGCCGTCCACAATCAGTTCCTTGATGACCAATCCCACAATGGGGACGAGCTGAAACCCGTGGCCGGAAAACCCGAAAGCGTGATAGACGCCTGGCGCATTGGGGGAGGGGCCGATGATGGGCAGCAGATCTTTTGTCGCCGCTTCCAGTCCTGCCCACACGCGCACAATACGCAGGTCTTGGACTTCAGGAAATAGGTCGCAGGCCGCGCGTGCGCCCTTGGCGAGCACACGCATTCTTGCGGTGGAGGTTTCCTTGTCGAGATCAGGCACTCCCTGCAGCCCGCCGCCGATCACGAGGGTGCCCTGGTCCGATTGCTTGAACGACAGGGATCGCCCAAGAATGCTTACCACCGGTTTGATGAAATGCTCGGTGCGCTCGCTCACCATCATCATGGAGGACTTGGTGCCCAGCGGAATGTGATCGCCCACCATGGCGGCAATGCGAGCGGACCAGGCGCCGGCAGCGTTCACGATCATCGGCACAGTCCACTGACCCTGGTTGGTGTGCAGCAGCCAGTCCTGGCCCCGACGCTCGATATTCTCAACGCCGCACTGCTCGCGCAATGTGGCCCCGGCTTTTAACACGCTGCGTCGAAACGCGCTTAAGGCTCGATGCGGGTCGGCGGCGCCATTGTCACGCGCCAGCGATGCCCCGACGCAGTGCGGACTGATCTTCGGGAGCCAGCGGCGCAGTTCGTCCTGATCAATGAGTTCTTCATGGGTGTAGCCGTCGCGCTGTAGTGCTTCCACCCGGCTACGCAGCCGTTCCATGGCGGTTTCGTCTTCGGCGACGCAGATCTGGCCGCCGGCGTGGAAGCCGCAATCGTCCCCCACAATGTCATACAACTGCGGCCACAACTCCATGGAGAGCAGTGATAGATCAAGTTCGCGGCGATCGCGGTTCAGAGTGCGTACACCGGCTGCCGTTGCGCCGGATGCATGGCGGCCGGTCCAGTGACGCTCCAGCACCAACACGCGTTTTCCGGCACGCGCCAGGTGCAGGGCGCTGCAAAGCCCGTGCAGCCCGCCGCCGATCACCGCCACGTCGTAGTTCTGCTGAGTCATTTCGCCTGTTCCTTGTCGTCCAGTGAAGCCAGCTCGCCCAGTGTCAGGGGTTTGAGCGGCGGACGTATGCGATAGAAGCCCACTTCGCTAACCGGGCGTTGCTGTTCCTCTGCAAGGATGTTGGCAATGGTGTAGCCACATTGGCGACCTTGACATGGCCCCATGCCGGCACGGGTATAGGCCTTAATTTGGTTGGGACCCGGGCGCCCCAGTTTGGCCGCTTTACGGATGTCGCCGGCAGTGAGCTCTTCGCAGCGGCACACGATGGTTTCATCCGAAGGGCGCTTCACCGATTCACGCGGCGGATACATGGCCTCCAGCAAGGGTCTCAAGGACAACTCGCGCTGCAATTCGCTACGCCAGTCCGCAGCACGTTGTTGAGCTGCTTCACCACTGATGCGCCCGGCTCGCATGGAGACGGCCAGCCCCGCGATGCGGCCCCGCAGGCCGGCCGCCTTGGCGCCCGCTATACCGGCGCCGTCGCCGGCGATGTAGATACCGTCCTGCGAGCTCATGCCCCATTCGTTTACCTTGGGTGCAAAGCACTGCTGGCCCGACAGCCATGTCATCTCGCAGTAGAGAGAGCGGCTCATATGGATCGAAGGCACCACCCCTTCGTGAATGAGTAAGACGTCGGCTGGAACACGGTGTTCTTTTCCGCCGGATCGGAACGACAGTTCAGTCAGGCGACCCTCACCATGAGCCCGGAGATCGGTGATCTGCTCGTGGATTGGCACGCCCGCTTTGCGGATTGCCTGCATCCAGCCGTAGCCTTTCTTGAGGTCGCGCCAGCTGGCCAGGGCGCCCGGCAGATGGGCGATGCCTCGTTGCCAATTGCGCTCAGGCGCTGTGTTGAGCCAACCGGCGACACGGCCGCCCGCCTCCAGCAGCTGTTTGATGTAGATAAGTACCAGCGGCCCACTACCCGCAACCCAGACCGGCTCTTCGGGCACTTGTCCCGATGTCTTGAGCAGAATCTGTGCGGCACCCACCGTCATGACGCCCGGCAGCGTCCAGCCGGGGAATGGAGCCGGGCGTTCCTGCGCTCCCGTGGCCAGCAGGACATTCTTGGCCTTGACGATACGGGCCTGCTCGTCCGTGGTGAGGTAGACATGCCAGCCTTCCTCGATCTGCCAGACCTGGCTCAGCGGCAGGTAGTCGGCACCACAGGCGCGAAAGTCGCTCACTGTCTGCGCACCTTGGCGATATTCGTCGCCCAGAATGCGCCCCAATGGGCCGTCGGCCGCTTGCTCCACTGCACGCCAGATTTGGCCGCCTGGTGCCGGCTGGTCATCGGCCAGCATCACGGTTAAGCCGTGCCGGCGGGCCTCGATGGCGGCATTCATGCCTGCAGGGCCGGCCCCTACGATGAAAAGGTCGATTTCTTTGTTCATGCCACGCTCCGCTTGCCGTGCTGCCGTTCAATCTTCATGCCCTCGCGCACCGGAACCATGCAGGTCTGGGTGGAGCCGATGCCGTCAACAGTGGCTAGGCATTCAAAGCACACACCCATCATGCAGTAGGGCGCGCGCGGCGCGCCGTGCACGGGGGTGGTGCGGGTAATGGGGGATGACTGCCGCAACATGACTGCGGCAACGGTTTCACCGGGCCGTGCCTGCACGGCCTCGCCGTCTATATAGATGGTCAGCGTCTCAGCGCCGGAATCAAGCAGTGGTCGAAACATTGAATCGCCTATGATGAAAAGGAGTCAGGTCGTTGCCGAGTTCGGCACGGCCCAATGCTTGGGATAGGAGGCCAGCGTGGAAGGAGGCCAGGGTGACGCCCGAATGGCACAGGGCGACGAAGGCCCCTGGCATGGAGTCGGACTCGGCATAGACGGGGTTGCCGTCAGCCGTCATGATGCGCAGGCACGCCCATTGGCGTACCAGGCGCGCTGCGGCCAGTTCGGGAAGAATCTCCAATGCGTTGCTGCTCATACGCGCAGCGGCGGTCGTTGTGGTGGACAGATCGAAGCCGACTTCTTCCTGCGTCAGCCCTATCATCACCGTGCCTTCCGCCGTCTGACGGATCCCACTGGTGGGCAGGGGCAGTATCGGCGCCAACCTTTCAGTGACAAGCAGTTGGCCGCGCTGCGGGCGCAGCGGGATGTCCAGTCCCACCTGCTGCGCCAGATTGGTGGAACCGAGACCGGCCGCAATGACGACCTGCCCGGCTTCAAAACGGCCGTCTGCCGTCGCAACCGCAAAGCCTTTGCCCTCAACCTGTTGGATATGTGTCGCGGCGGAGTTACTAAGAAGTTCTGCGCCACGCAGCTTGAGACCGCAATGCAGCGCTTTCAGCAGCTTGAGGGGGTTGACATGGCCGTCCGTTACCCCGTAGCTGGCGCCCACTACATCCGGGCCCAGTCGGGCCGCCGGAACCAGCTTCTCGAGCTGGGGGCGCTCCAGCATTTCTGTGCACGCCGGCAGGTCGGGGACTTGTTGTTCCCACTCTTCAAGCCTTTCCTGACGCGCCTGCCAGCCTTGTTCGCCCACGCACCAGGTCAAGCCCCCATTGCGTTCGTAATCCAGTGCTATGCCGGTTTCGTGGGTAAGGGTGTCCGCAAATTCAGGCCAGTGTTCCGCCGCCAGGCGCGAAAGCCGTTGATAGGGCGCAAACCCATGCCCCTTTCCCTGGACCCATACGAGTCCAAAGTTCGCTTTGGCGGCCCGGTAATCGTCGTCGGCGCCGTCCAGGATGAGCACGCGTTTGCCCTGGCCCGCGAGGCCGTAGGCAATGGCGGCGCCCACCATTCCGGCTCCTATCACGATTACGTCATAAGATTTCATCCTGTGTACCCGTTTATTGAGTTGGTTCTATGCAAAAGCCGCTGAATCTGCGTCAGATCGAAGCCTTCAAAGCCGTTATCGAACGCGGCTCGGTCAACCATGCTGCCGATGCCCTGGGGATATCCCAACCCGCGGTCAGCAAACTTCTGCTCAAGTTGCAGCAGGACACCGGTCTTGAACTGTTTGAGCGTGTCAAAGGGCGGCTCGTGCCGACGCGCCACGGCATGCTGCTGTATGAAGAGGTTGACCGTACGTTCGTCAGTCTGCGCCAGCTTGAGGACGCCGTCCTGTCGATTCGCCGGGACGAGCAGCGCCGCCTGAATATCGGCGTGATGCCCGCGCTCTCGGGTTCGTTCATCCGTCGCGTCACAATGGATTTCCTCGCTGCACACCCCGATGTCCATGTATCCATCCAAACGCGCAGCTCGCAGTTTCTGGCGGAGTGGCTGCTCGCCCGCCAGATCGATGTGGCTCTGGTCGGCAATCGTGTCGATAATCCGTATATTGATCGCGAGCCCATGGTCGCTTCTCCGCTGTACTGTGCAATGCCGGTCGACCACCCATTGGCCCGTAAACGCGTGCTTCGGGCGACCGATCTCGATGGAGTGCCTTTCATCTCTTTTGCTCCGGGCAGCCAAACCGACGAGCTGGTCCGCAGTCTGTTCGCCCGATCGGGCTCACGACTGAACATCGTGCTGGATGCTGTCTCGGCCCCGACGGTGTGTGAGTTCGTTGCGGCCGGCCTTGGCGTTTCGCTGGTACATCCCTTGTTCGTCGAAAGCCTGCGCGATCGTATTGCGCTACGAAGGTTCGATCCGGAGTTCGTGTTTTCCTTCCAGCTTTGCCATGTCCGGGCTGCGCGCAATGCCGGTTTGGCGGGGGCCTTTATTCAGCATGCGCTCAGCGTTGCCGCTGAAGTGTCCCGGGAACTGCTGCAGGGTGTCTAAAGCACCCTGCAGCAGGTGCCGGCTTCGTCCTTGACGATTACTTGGCGGCCACCCGGGTCTGTTCCGTGACGGGAGGCGCCAGATTCAGCGCGCCTTCCAGCTCATAGCCGTATTCCACTTTGGGGCTATGCACCCAAACCTGCTTCAAGCCGAACAGTGGCAGGCTGCAGACGTCTTCGTGGATTTTGCGCTGAGCTTCCTTCCACAGTTCAAGCTGCTTTTGTGCATCGGGTTCGACTCGCGCGGCGCGGATGTCTTCATCAGCCACCGAGCAGTGCGAAAAGTTCGACATGGCTGTGGGCGAACCGATGGCTGACGCCGAGTCGAAGAATTCGGAAAGGTAAGCGTCCGCGACGGGGAAGCGGGCCGCGCCATAGAACACAATGGCACTTTGATCCTTACGGCTGCGCGCCTGGTATGTGGCGTGGTCCACCACCTCCATGTTGAGCTTGATGCCGGCCTCGGCAAGCTGAGCCTGCACGATTTCCATGATAGGCAGCTGTGCCGAGATGTTGGAGACGATGGAGGTCAGCGTGATGCCTTCAGGGTAGCCGGCCTCGGCCAGTAGTCGCTTGGCTTCTTCTACGTCGTGCTTGTAGGTGCCGGCGCTGCAGTCGTGGCCCAGATACCCTTCGGGCACGACCGAACAGCCCTTGGTGCCGACGTCGCTGCCGACATACTGCAGGATCTGATCCACATTGACGGCTGCGGCGATCGCGCGACGCACGCGGATGTCATCCAGGGGTTTGATATTGCGGTTCAGGTGCAGGATGCGGAACTCTGCAGGCTCGAAAATATCGACAGGGTGGTTACGTTTTTTCGCGTTCTGCACCCAGCGCTGTTCGCGCTTGCCTTGGATGATGTCCACTTCTCCCGACGTAAACGCCAGTTCGCGAGCACTGTCGGAAGGGATCATGCGGTACATGATGCCTGCCACCTGGGGTTTGCCGCGGAAGTAATCATCATGTGCGACCAGGCGGACATGTTGCTGTGTGACGTGTTCCTGGAAGGCGAAGGGGCCGGTGCCGACCGGCTGTGCACCAAAGTTGGTTCCGGCTTCGCTGGCGGCCTTTTTGCTGACAATGTTGCCCGCATGATAATCAGAGACACGCCCCAGGAAACCGGCGTCCGGATGCTTCAGCGTGACGCGTACGGTGTAGTCATCCAGCGCTTCGACTTTCACGACACCGGCGAAGGTGGAGGCGAAGCTGGAGCGCTTGGGATCGGCGGCACGTTCGATGGAATACACCACGTCCTCGGCGGTCATCTCGCCATAGTCGCCATGGAACTTGACACCTTGGCGCAGCTTGAAAGTCCACACGCGGCTATCGTCCGAGACTTCCCAGCTTTCTGCCAGATCGGGCTCCAACTTGGCAGGATCGGCGCTGCCCGGCGGGAAGCGGACCAGGCCGTTGAACATCTGGCTGACGACGCCCTTATCGTGCGTCGACGTCGCGCGGTGGGGGTCAAAGGTGGCGTTATCGGCGGCACCGGAGCTTACCCGAAGCATCGGGCGGTCCGCTGCGTGGGCCGTGGACAAGGTCAGGGCGCCAAATCCGAGCGCCGCTGCCAACAGCATGGGTAGCATCTTCGTTTTCATAGTTGTATTCCTCTTAGCAGGAAGGGCAGTCCAATGGTGACTATTGCGAGTCCGTATCCTATGAACAGTGAAACTTATGCGTCAAAGTCGCTAGAATGCAAAGTAAATTCCAAAAGGTTATGTATTAGGCCTGGCTTGCGTATTTAGCCAGGGAAACGCCGGTTTGCTAAGGGTAACTACTAATGCTGTAAAGTTACGAAATAAGGGTAAATCCTGATCATCCGCGCAGACGTAAACCTCCCCAAATCAGGAAGATTCCCGCCACCCACGCCAGCCAGAAGAAAATGCCTTCATCCGCAATCATCATGGCGGACAAGCGCTCAATGAAACCGGCCGGGCAGCCTGGGGCACTTTCCGGGCCGCATTCGCGGCCGCTCAGCTGGTATCCGGTGAAGAGCGCTCCGACCATCAGTACCAAGCCGGTGATAATCATTAGGCTTCCAAGCATGTCCGCTCCCTAAGTATGGAGGCCGACAACCTGTCGGCCCCGCGGGTGATCGTGACGCGACGAGGGCTGTTCAGGGGGTGGCCAGGCGCAGACCCTCTACCTCCATGCGCGCGCGCAGGATGCGGCCGTTAGTGGAGTCGGTCACAAAAATATCTTGATGAGTATCGCCGCCAAAGGCCAGATTGGTGGTGGAAATGCCAGGTTCAGCGAGCAGGACTTCGACCGGCTCGGCACGATGATTCAGTACCCATACGTACCCCAGGCCAGGGTTCGCGATGAGCAGGCGGCCTTGCTGGTCGACAGCCAGGCCGTCGGGGCCGCTGGGACCGTACGACGTAAAGAATTGCCCCACTTTAGCGACGCTGCCATCGGGCAGCAATGGTACACGCCAGACGCAGTTCCCCCGCGTCACCGCCAAATACAGTACCTTTTCGTCCGGCGACAGGGCGACGCCGTTCGGACTGGGGACGTTATGCAGCAGCAGGTCGAGCTGCCCGTTGGGGCGCAGTCGGTATAGCCGGCCTGAAGGATCATGCAGGCCGCTTTGCCCTTGGTCAGTGAAATAAAGATTACCCTCCGAATCGAAGATCAGGTCGTTCACACCTTTGAAGCGCTCGGAGTTGCGGCGCTCTAGATACGGCGTGACGGCCCCGGTTGCAACGTCCAGCTGCACGAGACCATTCTTGTAATCGGTAATAAGCAGCGTGCCGGCATCTAGGAACTTCATGCCATTGGGTTCACCGTCGTATTCGGCAATGAGCGTCCATTCCCCTTGGGGATCAATTCGAAAGATCCGCCCCCACGGGATGTCGGTGACATAGAGGTTGTGTGCGTCGTCGAAAACCGGGCCTTCCAGAAAGGAATCAATAATGGTTCCGCCCCGGTTGGCGTCAGCCCATGCGCTGCGTTCACGGCGCCGCATGGCTTCCGGCATGGAACTGAAAATCTCGAATTTTCGGACTGTGGGTGGATTGATAAGAAACATGATGGTTGACTGAAGTATGTCGTGGTGCTCAATAATAAGGCCGCACGACAGTGACGGACTGCCGCGCGGCCTTGACGTAGGAAGAATGGGCCGCAGGGCGGCCCAAGGCGGCTGGGGAATTAGTCCAGCTGGATATTGCCCGTCTTAATGACTTCAGCCCATTTCTCGCTTTCCGTTTCTAGGAAGGCGGCGAATTCTGCAGGGGTCGAGCCGACCGGCTGCGCGCCCAGATCTGCGAGCCGCTTCTGCATTTCTTCGGAATTGAGGACTTCAGCAATTGCCTTGTGCAGGGTTTCCACGACATCAGCCGGCGTGCCTGCGGGTACGAACATGCCGTTCCACTCGTACGCTTCGTAGCCGGGAATGGCGGCTTCAGCGACCGTCGGAACGTCAGGCAACAGGGCCGAGCGTTCCGGGGAAGACACCGCCAACGCACGCAGCTTACCGGTGCTGATCAAGGGATAGGTGGCGGCAACGGTGCCGAACATGAAATCAACCTGACCACCCATCACGTCAACAATAGCGGGGCCACCGCTCTTGTATGGGATATGCACCATGTCCAGGTCCAGCCGCTGGCGGAAGAGTTCGGCAGCCAGGCGTTGCACGGTGCCGCTGCCGCCCGAGGCAAAATTCAGTTTGCCCGGTTCGGCCTTGGCGGTTTCGATGAGTGCATTGAGATCGGTGTAGCTCGAATCGGGCTTGACGATCAGTGCGTTGGGTGACAGCAGCACCAGTGTGAGCGGGTCAAGCGCATCCGGCTTGTAAGGCAGATTGGAAAACAGATGCGGGTTGATCGAATGCGGGGTGGCATCGTACAGCAAGGTGTAGCCATCTGCGGCCGCACGGGCAACATAATTGACGCCAATGGTGCCGCTGGCGCCGGGGCGATTCTCAACGATGACACTGGTATCCAGCTTTTCGGCCAGATCGTTGGCGATCAGCCGTGCCACCGCATCAGCTGCACCACCAGGAGAATAGGGCACCACAATGGTGACGGGACGCTCGGGATAGGCAGCGTGCGCAGCGGCCCCGGTCAGCGAAAGGGCGGAAATTCCGATAGCTGCGAGGAGTTTACGTATCTTCATGGATTGTCTCGTTATGTAGGTAAGGATAGAAAATTGACTTCTGCCTGGGCCTAATGACCTAGCGCAGCAAGCACGTTGCGGGCGGCAGCTATGCCCATGTTCACGTAGGCTTCATGAGTGACGCCGCCGATGTGCGGGCTGAGAATGAAGCCGGACTGATTTTTGAAAGGATGGTTTGCAACCATCGGTTCCTGCTGGAAACTGTCGAGGCCGGCACAGCTCACCTGCCCGCTTTGTACGGCGGCTAGCAAAGCCGTTTCGTCGATCAGGCCGCCGCGGGCGGTGTTGATGACAATCACGCCCGGCTTGCAACGGGCGAGTGTGTCGGCATTGAGCAGATTGCGGTTGTCTTCTGTGAGCGGGCAGTGCAGCGAGATGACGTCGGATTCCCGCCACAGGGTGTCCAGATCAACCCTTTGCACATACTCGGGTAGGTCTTTGGCATAGGGGTCGAAGCCGATAACACGCATTTCCATCGCGTCGACCATCCGCGCAAAACGTTGCCCGATAGCACCGAGCCCGATCAGACCCACCGTGCGTCCACGCAGCTCCAGATTTTTATGCGTAGCTTTGTCCCAATGACCGTTGTGGATGCGGGAATTCAGCAGGGGTACCGACTTGGCGCAGGCAAGCAGCAGTGCGAGCGAGTGCTCAGCGACTGAGGCGGCGTTCACGCCGATTGCCGCCACCACTTTGATGCCCAGCGCCTCCGCCGCGACCTTGTCAATGGTGTCTGTGCCGCTACCGTGCTTCGCTACGACGCGCAGCGAGGGCGCGGCCTTCATTGCTGCTTCATTGACCCCGCTGTAGCGCACGATGATGCCGACAGGATCATGCTCGCGGCATAGTTGAGCAATACTATCGAGCGTGGGCGTCTTACCCGCATAGACGATGTCGAAGTCCGACAGCAGCTCCAGTGCGGCGGGTGCCAGGTCTGCGGCGGTGACAAGGATGGTGGGGCGGGTCACAGTGTTTCCCCTTCCTTCAGCACACCGGCCGCTCGCAATGCGGCGGGCAACCATTTCGAGGCGGTGTCCCCACTGCTGATCGCTTCCATGCGTGCGGCCTCGTCCGCTTCCTTTTTCGCGGCGAGGGCAAGCAACGCAGGCGCTTTGCTGCGTTCGATCACCACGACGCCGTCCGCGTCGCCAACGACCAGATCGCCGGGGTTTACCACCGTGCCGCCGGCCGAGATAGGATGGTTGATACGACCGGGTACGAACTTGGTGGGGCCGGCAGGATTGAAGCCCGCGCAGAAGACAGGGAAGTCCAGCTCCAGCAGATCCAGCTTGTCGCGGATAGCACCATCCACCACAACGCCACCGAGCCCTCGCTTTTTGCACGCGCTGAGCATCAGGGTGCCCATCAGTGCCGAGGTTTGGTCGCCCTTACCGTCAATGACAAGAATATCGCCCGGTTGCGCCAGTTCGATCGCAGCGTGGATCATCAGATTGTCGCCGGGACGCACTTCAATCGTGAAAGCGGGGCCCGCCAGCGCCATGCGTTCGTGCACTGGGGCCACGCGAGCATGCATAGTGCCGCGGCGGCCGGCGACGTCAGCCAGGATGGCGGCCTGATATTTCCCGGCCTGGGCTGCGACGTCCGCGTCGACGCGGACGAACTCGCGAATGATGTCTGGAAGTTGGCTCATGTTGCTTCTCTTGTAGTGGATCGATTCCACCCATTTTGTCGTGTTGTTCTACTCAGTACAATGATGTCGCGCACAGTGAAATGCATTTTGAAGCGTAGAACAAGGAATAAGGGCCAATGTCCGAATCAGCACAGCCTCGCACCAATCAAGACGAAGGGGTGACAGCAGTACGTCGTGCCATGCAGATCCTGCAGGCTTTTGGTGTCGATGACGCCCAACTGTCGTTGGCAGAGTTAAGTCGTCGCACGGGTTATCACCGGTCAACAGTGTTGCGTTTGGCGCGCACCTTGGCTATGGACGATTATTTGGCGCAGTGCGCTGACGGCACATGGCGTTTGGCCCGCGCAGCGGGCTGGTTGGGAGCCTGCTATCAAGCCACTTTCAACGTGCAAGACGTCGTGGAGCCCTTGCTGCGCGAACTGAGTCTGGCCACCGGTGAAAGTGCGACCTTCTACGTGCGCGAGGGCGAGCAGCGCATCTGCGTAGCGCGCGTAGACGGCCCAAAGGCCATTAGGCATTATGTGCGCCTGGGTGCCGGCCTGCCGCTCGACCTGGGTAGCCCGGGGCGCGTCATACTGGCGTTTTCAGGTGAAGAAGGCGAACCCTACGAAAGCATCCGGCGCGCGGGTTATATGATCTCGTTGGGGGAGCGCGATCCCGAAGTCGCCAGTATTTCTGCGCCCGTCTACGGTATGAACTGGACGCTTTTTGGGGCGGTGTGCATTTCCGGTCCCGTATCGCGTCTGCCCGAATCTATTTTGTTGAAGCACAAGGACACTATCTTGGACGTGGCGAGTAAGCTGTCGCGCGCCATGATGGGGGTGCGTCGGAGTGGCCGGCTACTCAGACCGCAGGGGCGCCCCGGCGCTTAGGGCTTGCTGCACAGGTGCCGTCTCCATTACAGTTTCCTGATAAAACTGCAGAAAACGTAGAAGCGATAAAAACCCAACGGAGGCAAATCATGCAATTTCGTCAACTTGTGCGGCCTTTGCTGGCTGCAGCGATGCTTTGTGTCGGCGTGGCGGCTCAGGCGCAGGTCAGTGTCATGTTGCCCGCCAACCCGGGCGGCGGTTGGGATTCGACAGGCCGTCAAGCCATGCGTGCCATGAATGAAGCGGGCATCTACACAGGCACGGTCAGCTTCACGAACCGGGGCGGGGCCGGCGGTACCATCGGCCTGGCCGAGTTTCAGCGTCAGGAAGGTAAGGCAGATGCGCTGGCAGTCTTTGGGGCCATTACCGTTGGCTCCATCACCATGAACAAGTCGCCCATCGATCTGTCGAAATATAAGCCTGTAGCGCGCCTTACCGCCGAGCATATTGTGCTGGCCGTCAAGGCGGATGCTCCGTACAAAAATCTGGCCGATTTCGTCGAGGCGTTAAAGGCAGATCCTGGCGGCACCCCAGTTGGCGGCGGATCAGCCGGCGGCGTCGACCATATTGCTCTGGCGCTGCTGGCTCAAAAGGGTGATGTGCCGGTATCACGGCTCAATTACATTCCCCAGGCGGGCGGTGCAGATACGGTAACCGGTATTGTCAACGGCACGCTCAAGGCAGGGCTGTCGGGCATTTCCGAATTCCAGCAATTCGCAGAAAGTGGGCGCATTCGTATTCTGGCAGTGACATCGGCAGACCGCCTTGAGGCCGCCCCGGATGTTCCGACCTTTAAGGAATCGGGTTTTGATGTCGAAATTGCCAACTGGCGCGGCATACTCGGCTCCATCAATATGCCGGAAGACAACTATCGGCTCTGGATCGACCGATTCACGCAGTTGAACGACAGCGCTGAATGGAAGGAAGTGATGTCGCGTCTCGGTTGGGAGCCTTTCTTCCTGGCGGGTGAAGAATTCGGCGCCTTCATCGAGGAAGAAACGCAGCGCATCAATGGTGTCCTTAAGGATGCCGGGTTGGTCAAGTAAGCAGGTTCCGCGGTGTCTATGAAACTGGTGTCCGGCCAGCCCTGGTGGTTAGGGCTAGCGGTAATCCTGCTCGGTGCGGTCTGTCTCTTTGCGTCTACAGAACTCAGTCTGGGCGCCCAATACGCAGGCATCGGCCCCGGGCTTTTTGTGAGCCTAGTCGGGCTGGGTCTGGTCGGTCTGGGGGTGATGCTATTAATCCAAATGGCCCGTGGTACTGCCTTTGACAACGCAGAACTCGCGCAGGATCCTGGTATGGACACGCGCGCGTTCTTCACCGTATTGGTGGCCAGCATCATTCCTGCCATGGCGATGCAGCCGCTCGGCTTGCCGTTGACGGCAGCCTTGTCGTTCATGTTGGTGGCAAGGGCATTGGGCTCCAACCGTGTTGTACTGGATCTAATCAGCGGTTTTATCCTTGGCGCTGTGAGCTGGTTTCTGTTCAGTGAGCTAGGGCTGCAGCTGGGCGGGTTTCTTCCGGTGGCGGGGGTGTAATGGATACCTTTTCCCTGCTGTTAGAAGGCTTCAGCGTCGCCTTGCAGCCGGTCAACCTAATGTGGGCATTTGTCGGCTCTATGCTGGGAACCGCCATCGGCATCCTTCCTGGTATCGGACCGGCCCTCACCATTGCATTGCTGCTGCCGGTCACGGTGTCGGTCGGGCCGGTTTCTGCGTTCATCATGTTCGCAGGTGTACTTTACGGCGCCATGTATGGTGGTTCCACCACCGCCATTCTTATCAACACACCGGGCGAGGCCGGTGCCATGATGACTGCGCTGGAAGGCAACAAGATGGCGCGGGCAGGGCGGGGGGCGGCGGCGTTGGCCACAGCGGCCATCGGGTCGTTTATCGCCGGCACACTTGCCACACTGGCTCTGACCTTCGCTGCGCCGGTGGTTGCCGAACTCGCATTTATTTTTACTCCGGCCGATTATTTTGCGCTGACGGTCATGGCGTTCACTTCGGTGGCCGTGGTAATGGGTGCGTCGCGTGTGCGCGGTTTCATTGCTTTGTTCATCGGACTGGCCTTGGGGGTGATCGGCATTGATGGTATGACCGGCCAGCCACGCATGACATTCGGGGTGGCCGACCTCTTGGACGGGGTTGAGCTCACCGTCGTGCTGGTCTCCGTTTTTGCCGTGGGCGAGATCCTGTATGTCGCCAGCCGTTACCGCTATCAGGACGAACAAATCATCCCCATAAAAGGCAAGGTTTTCATGACGAAGGATGAGTGGCGTCGCTCCTGGAAACCGTGGTTGCGCGGTGCGGTCATTGGCTTCCCCATGGGTGCCATTCCGGGTGGCGGCTCTGAGCTTCCCACTATGCTTTCCTATTCTCTGGAAAGAAACTTGTCTTCCAAGCGAGACGAATTCGGACATGGTGCCATCGAAGGGGTGGCGGGGCCTGAAGCAGCGAATAATGCGGCCGCAGCCGGCATATTAGTTCCCCTGCTGACCTTGGGCTTGCCTACATCGGCCACTGCAGCCATTTTGCTTGTGGCTTTTCAAAACTATGGCCTGCAGCCAGGGCCCTTTCTCTTTACCAGCAATGCCGAGCTGGTATGGGGGCTAATTGCTTCGCTCTATGTCGGCAACGTCATGCTGTTGGTGCTGAATCTGCCTCTCGTAGGGCTTTGGGTACGCCTGCTTTATATCCCCAAGCCACAGCTGTACGCCGGCATTCTGGTTTTCGCGATGATAGGTATTTGGGGGGTGTCGGGTTCAGTATTCGACTTGGCAATGATGGCAGCGCTGGGGCTTGTCAGCTACACCATGCGAGTTTATGGCTTCCCCATTGCGCCCTTGCTCATTGGGCTCATACTGGTGCCTTTGGCTGAAAATCAGCTGCGCACCGCCCTTGCCGCTGGGCAGGGGAACCTGGCGGTGCTTGTGCATAGTCCCATATCTATCAGCTTTTTTGTCGTTGCCGCCTTGTTCCTGTTCGTTCCGTGGGTCCTGAAGAAAGTCAGGTAGGGGGGTGAAGCGCCGGCCGTAATCGCCGGCGTGCTGCTTGGCCTACAATGTGTCGCCGGGCGCTGCCCGCCCGATAGCAGTGCCAGAAGTTCTGCAGCATGACCCGCAAGAAGAAGTCTCCCACCCGGCGTACGCGCCCCTCCCACACTCGACGTAAATCACGCTCCGGTAATCTGGCGCGTTTTATCAAAGCGTTCAGCAGCTCGGCCTTACTTGCCTTTGGACTGGCCAGTTTTGTTCTCCAGCCCGAGTGGCGTGAAAGCATAACGATCGAGCCTTTGCTGGCGTATTGGAACCAAGCCGAGCGCCCGCCACCGGCTCCGGTGCAAGCTTCTGCCGGCAGCTATGTTCAAACCCGTTTTGCCGAGTGTCGGCAGATCTTTCCGCCGGCGAGTACGCCGGTCGTGTCCGCTGCTGCGGCGCTGCGTGAACTGTGCTTCGATTCCTTTGCCATTTTGCACAGTGGTGTGACGAAAACGCCGGTATTTGCAGCGCAGCGGTTGAATCGTCAGATTGTGGAACGCGCACGTAACGTCGAGCGACGCGACCGTTTCTACGCAGAGGCACGTCTGCCGTCACGCGAGCGGGCTGAGCTCGCCGATTATCGCGGGTCGGGTTATGCACGCGGCCACATGGCACCTGCAGGCGACATGCACACACCGGAAGCCATGGCCCAGAGTTTTTCACTGGCCAACATGGTGCCGCAAAACATGGTGCAGAACTCCGGCGCATGGAATCGCATAGAGCAGGACACCCGCAAATACATCATGCGTGCACGTGGCGATGTCTATGTATTTACCGGCCCGGTTTATGGCGACAGGCCGCTAACGATAGGAGAGGGCCGAGTGGCGGTTCCCGATTTCCTATATAAGTTGGTATATGACGCCACTACAGGCCGCACCTGGGTCCACTGGCAAGCCAACGATGCCGATGCCAGACCGGGGCCGCCCATCAGCTACGAAACCTTCGTACAACGTACCGGCCTTTACCTCTTGGGGGCCCCCGCCTATTAAGTAAGCATTAAGCGACTTCGGTGAGGGTTTCGCCCACTGCATTGAAGAGACTGTCGAGTTCTTCCCGCGTGCTGGTGAAGGGCGGGCCGAACTGCAGCGTGTCGCCGCCGAACCGCACGTAATAGCCCTTTTCCCACAGCTTCAGCCCCGCCTCGTAAGGTCGGATGGCCGGATCGCCGTCGCGAGGAGCAATCTGGATGGCACCTCCCAGACCACAATTGCGGATATCCACAATATTGGGACTGCAGCCCTTCAGCGAATGCAGGGCATTCTCGAAGTGCGGAATGAGCTCGGCGGAACGCTGAATCAGGCCGTCGCGATCGAGCAGATCGAGTGCGGCGATGCCCGCTGCGCAGGCTACCGGATGCGCAGAGTACGTGTAGCCGTGAGTGAATTCGATGGCGTGTTCGGGTAGTGCTTGGCCCATGAACGTGTCGTAGATTTCGCTGGAGACCACCACACCGCCCAATGGAACGGCACTGTTGGTCACCTGCTTGGCAATATTCATGATGTCGGGCGTTACGCCAAAGAATTCGGAGCCGGTGGTAGTGCCCATGCGACCAAATGCAGTGATGACTTCATCGAAGATCAGCAGAATTTGGTGTTGATCGCAGATTTCGCGCAGGCGCTGCAGGTAGCCCTTGGGCGGGACGATGACACCTGCTGAACCGGACATGGGTTCGACTATCACGGCGGCGATGTTAGACGCATCGTGCAACTCAATGAGTTTGAGCAATTCGTTTGCCAGCTCGACTCCGCCCGTTTCCGGTTGCCCACGGCTGAAAGCCAGTTCGGGCTGCAGGGTATGTGGCAGATGGTCGACGTCCATCAGCGAACCGAACAGCTTGCGGTTGCCACCGATACCGCCCAAACTCGTGCCGGCCACGTTCACGCCGTGGTAACCCCGCGCCCGACCAATCAGCTTGGTTTTGGCAGGCTGGCCTTTGAGCCGCCAGTATGCACGCGCAATCTTTACCGAAGTGTCGGCGGCTTCCGACCCGGAGTTAGTGAAGAACACATGGTTCAGCGATTCCGGCGTCAGCGCAACGATTTTTTCGGCAAGCTGGAATGACAGCGGATGCGCGAACTGGAACGCTGGGGCGTAATCCAAAGTTCCTAGTTGCCGGGCGACCGCCTGTTGGATTTCTTCACGGCCATGACCCGCACCGCAGCTCCACAAACCGGAAAGGCTGTCGAATATCTGTCGCCCCTTGTCGTCGTACAGGTAGTTCCCCTGCGCTCCGACAATAATGCGTGGATCTTTCTGAAAGGCGCGATTAGCGCTGAACGGCATCCAGTGCGCCCGAAGATTGAGCGACTCCGTCATGCCTACGGGTTGATATGCAGGAAAATTCATGAGCAGCCTCCCTTAGTGATGTCCCTCTATTATGCTCACTCTATTGCGTGAGTAGAATGGCATTCTGTTCAACTATAGTTATAAAAACGCTCAACTATGCGCAAGAATCCCCTGGCACAAGTCAGCGATTTTGATCTGCGTCTGTTGCGGGTCTTCAGAACCGTCGCGGAATACGGCAGTTTTGCAGCAGCAGAAAGCGCGCTGGGCATCACGCGCTCTGCGATCAGTCTGCACATGAGCGATCTGGAAAAACGTCTGGGCATGCGCTTATGTCAAAGGGGGCGTGCCGGCTTTGCGCTGACTGATCAGGGGCGCGAAGTGCTGCGGGCCAGTGCCGCGCTCATGGCGGCCGTCGAAGATTTCCGTAGCGAGATCAATCTGCTCCACCAACGGCTTCGCGGCGAGTTGAATATCGGGCTAATGAACAACCTGGTGACTCAGCCCCGGATGCGCATTACCTCGGCGTTACGCGAATTACGCCGGCAAAGTGAAGAAGTTCACATCAACATCAGCATGAGCACGCCTGGCGAAATTGAACGCGGCCTGTTCGACGGTCGACTGCATGTGGGTGCTCTGCCAATGACCAACCGCCTGAGCGGCTTGGATTACCACCCTTTGTATGATGAGCGATCGCTCTTGTATTGCAGCCGTGATCACGCGTTATTCAGCCGGGCTGAAGCAGTGGATGCTAATGAGCTGGCCGACACACCGGCGGTGGTGCCGAGCTATCGCCTCAGCCCCGAAGCCTTGGATTTGCATCGCGGCCTGTCATGCGTGGCTAAAGCGACAGACCGGGAAGCCATCGCTTTTTTGATTCTTACCGGGGAATACGTAGGGTTTTTGCCCGATCACTATGCGGCAGCCTGGGTCGAAAAGGGGATGATGGCCGCGGTGTCGCCCGAGCGCATGAGTTTCCTGGAAACCATCGCTGCCGCCACCCGAAGTGGGCGACGGCAGAATCTGGTGGTGGACTACTTTATGAATAAGCTATTGGCGCAGGATGCCTCTGAAGCCTGACGCATCCTGCCCTTGCCGCTAACCTAGCGCCTGCGGCAGCCATAGCGATATGGCAGGTACATAGGTGACGATGGCCAGGAAACTCAACAGAATTAGCAGCCACGGCGAGGCGGCCTTGATGACCTGACCGATGCTCATGTTTGTAATTCCGGATGTGACAAATAGATTGAGGCCGATAGGCGGCGTGACCATGCCGATTTCCAGGTTGACCACGATCATCACGCCCAGGTGGACGGGGTCGATACCGAGCTCCATTGCGATTGGGAAGACAATGGGGGCCAGGATCAGAATGATGCCGGTGGGCTCCATAAACATGCCCGCGACCAGTAGCAGAATGTTCACCACGATCAGGAATTGCCAGGCCGCCATGTCCCAGGCAATGATCTGCTCGGCAATCGCGTGAGGGATGCGTTCGGTAGTCAGCACGTGCGCAAATAACAGTGCGTTGGCGATGATGAACATCAGCATGATGGTCACCTTGGCCGCCTCTACCAGCACCGTTGGGGTCTCCACCAGGCGCAGATCCCGATACACGAAAACCGCAACAATAAAGGCGTAGACAGCGGAAACCGCAGCGGCTTCCGTCGGGGTGAACACGCCACCATAGATCCCGCCCAGAATAATAACGATCAGCATCAGCCCCCATACTGAGTCGCGGCCGGCAATGAGCACTTCTTTAAGCGACGCTCGCGGGTGTCGTGGGTAATGCCGAATGCGTGCCACGATATAGATGGCGATCATGAGTAGCGCGCCCAGCATGAGCCCGGGAACGACGCCGGCCATGAACAGGGCGCCTACCGAAGTTTCCGTCACCGCCCCATAAACAACCAGCACGATAGAAGGCGGAATCAAAATGCCTAGCGTTCCGGCATTACAGACCACACCGGCTGCAAAGGGTTTGGGATAACCCGACTGCACCATACCCGCGATTACGATCGAGCCGACTGCAACCACCGTGGCAGGCGACGAGCCGGAAACTGCAGCGAACAAGCAGCAGGCCAGCACCGACGCGATTGCCAGGCCGCCATGGAAATGTCCCACTACGGCAACCGCGAAGCGGATCATCCGTTTGGCCACGCCGCCGGTGGTCATGAAGGCGCCGGCCAGAACGAAGAAAGGAATCGCCATGAGCGTGAAATGCTCAGACGTTTCGTACATCTTCAGTGACAACGAAGCCAGAGAGTCTGTGCCGAAGAAAAAAATGGTGAGGATGGATGAAAGGCCCAACGCAACGGCGACGGGCATGCCCAGGAACATGAACCCGAACAGCATGATGAAAAGTGCGGCGATCGTCATTTTTCTTCCTGGTTGAGTACAGAGGTATCGTCACTGGCGTATCTCATCGCCTCTTTCGCTTCATCGCCCAGCATATGCGTGCGTTGCCCACGCAGAATTTCCAGCAGTACGCCGACGAAACGCAGGAAAAGCAGACCGTAGCCAAGTGGCATGACGGTGCGGGGAATCCATTGAGGGATAGGAATGTCTTGCGCCAGGATGCCGATGGTGTACATGCGATCTACGTAGATCCAAGACCCATAGAAGACGATGGAGGCGTAAACGAGGCACAGCAGGCACGCAATGATGCCGACCGTGCGGGCAGCCCTGGGGGGGAGCGTGCGCACTAAGGCGTCGACCCCAATATGGGAATGCTGGCGCACCCCATATGAAATACCGAGAAAGATCAATGCTCCGAACAGGAACATCGACAGTTCTAATGCCCACACAAAGCTGTAGTTGAACACGTAGCGAGCAATCACCTGGGCGAAGGTGACGATCGTCATGACGGCCAGAAAGAAGGCCAGTAAGCCTTCCTCGAGGCGTTCAAACCAGTGAAATTTCATGCCTGAGCCCCAAACGGGCAAGCAGGTGCCTGCCGCCGAGAGGCGGCCGGCTGCTTACCCTGCTGGTGTTTTGCTTTAGTTCTGGTTGGCTTGCTGAGCCGCTTGGATCAGATCGGCGCCGATGTCTTTCTCGAACTTCTTCCAGACCGGCTCCATGGCTTTGCGCCATGCGGCGACGTCTTCTGCGGAAAGTTTGACGACCTTGGCCTTGTTTGCATCGACAATGCGCTGGCGGTCACGCTCGTTCAGCTTGGCCGCTTCGGCGTTGGCGAACTCGGTGGCTTCGTCCATGGCTTTCTGCAGGCCGTCGCGGATGTCATCAGGCAAACCATCCCACCATTTGGAGTTGGTGACGACCATGTAGTCGATCACACCATGGTTGGTCTCTGCGATGACTTTCTGGACTTCGTGGAACTTCTGCGAGTAGATGTTCGACCAGGTGTTTTCCTGGCCGTCGACTACGCCCGTTTGCAGCGCCTGATACACCTCGCTGAAGGCCAGTTTTTGAGGGTTGGCGTCGAGCGCGCGGAACTGGGATTCGAGCACATCAGAGGATTGAATTCGGAACTTCAGGCCCTTGACGTCTTCCGGCTTTTGCAAAGTGTCCTTATTGGTGGACAGTTGCTTCATGCCGTTATGCCAGTATGCCAAACCTTGCAGCCCGCGGTTACGCATGGAGTTCAACAGTTCCTTACCTTTTTCGCTCTGCTGAAAGCGGTCGACCGCTGCCATATCGTCAAAGAGGAAGGGCAGGTCGAAGAGCTGAACTTGCTTGGTGTAGCGGTCGAACTTCGAGAGTGACGGGGCGATGAGGTGGACGTCACCCAGCAACAGGGCCTCCATTTCCTTGCCATCACCGAACAGCGAGGAGTTGGGGAACACCTGGACTTCTACCTTGCCCGGTAACAGCTTTTCTGCGACTTCCTTGAACTTGAGAGCGCCTTGGCCTTTAGGCGTGTTCTCGGCCACAACGTGGCTGAACTTGACCACCACTGGCTGAGCGACTGCAGCGGAAGAAAATGCCAATGCCACGCTCATGCCGAGCGTACCTAGGAGGAAGGAGGGGGAAAGTTTCATGGTTTGTCTCCGTTAATTTTGAATTTTTTAATACCTACGTCAGTTAGGGCCGGTAGGTATGACCGCAAATGGTACTGACCGCAATTGCGTGATGTCAAAGCGCAATATCAAAGAAACGGCCCGCTTTCCGGGGAAGCACGCATAGTGTTTTCTCTGATAGCGTTACTACAAAACTGGACATGTGTGATGTGTGAGCAGGGTCACGGATGCAGCTCACCGTTCCCATCGCTATCATGCCGATGGAAATCCGCCATGACGTGGTCGAGAAATTCTTGGCGGCTGATGCGCCCGTTGCCATCGGCATCCACTTGCGAAAACTGTTCTGTGGTGAGTATTTGAGCCGTTTCATCGGGGCTCAGGCTATTGTTTTTGTCGGCGTCCAGTTCTTTGAAAGCACCTTCCATGAATTGGTAGTATTCGGCTTCGCTGATGGTACCGCTGCCGTCTTTATCAATTTGGTTGAACTGTTCGTAGGTCATGCCTTGGGGGTTAGTCTGGGCGAATACCAGGGCGGGCGAGGCCAGAAGAAGCGCTGCCATCAGTTGCTTAGTGAGTGTCATGTCTATGCCCCCTTATTTGCAACCCATCGTGTTGCCAATGTAACCACCGGCGCCGATGCCGACCGCGGTAGCCGCAGTACGGCCCCGCCCCCCACCTACCGTACTGCCCAGCAACCCTCCGATAACTGCGCCGCCCACCGTTCCGGCGATGCAATTAAATTCGGCATTCTGTGAGCGGCTGTGTGAGCCGGACGGAGATTGGCAGGCGGCTAAGGCGGCAAGACAGACCAATGTCGTTGCCAGGCCCCACCGCTTTTCTTTGTTTTTTGTCATGTCATCCCTCCATGTGCGCAAGCGCGTTCACTGCTGGTGAATAAGGTGATGTCGCCACACTACGCCGTCGCAATGTGGCTTTTGTCGGACTGCGATTGTTGCAAAGGATAGCAGTTTATATCCGGCAGTAATGCCCGCGATTTCACCAATATGGAAAGCTCTGAATTCGCGGTGACGGCTGTTATGTGACAATTTTAATCTTGTACGTACAGCCTGTACGTAATGGGTGTAAACTGGCGCGGTTTCCATTTTCTTCCCTCCATCTTTCCAGCTTACCGAGGCGCCGCCGGTGCATCGGTGGGTTCCGGAGTACCTCATGAAAACTGAAGTTTCCCGCTTCCCAATGTATTCGTTCATGATGAAAGTGCCGGGCGGCTTGATGTTGCTACCCCTGATTCTCGGTTCGTTGATCGGCACTTTCGCACCGGACGCTCTCTCGATTGGCGGTTTCACCACCGCGCTATTCAAGAACAGTGCGCTGCCTCTCATTGCGTTGTTGATTTTCGCTACGGGAACGCAGGTCAACATGCGCACGGGCGGCCCGATCCTTGCAACCGCAGGCACCATTCTGCTGACCAAGACCCTTGTTCCCGCCACTTTGATAGTCATTCTTGGGCGCTATGTGGGCTTGGACGGTATCGCGGGCGTTTCTATCCTTGCCCTGCTGGCGGCGTTTGACAACAGCAACGGGGGGCTGTGGCTGGCCTATACCGGCCAGTATGGCGATGCGCGCGATCGGGGCGCGTATGTGGCCAGTGCCGTGAACGACGGGCCGTTCTTCACCTTGCTTTTCCTGGGCGCTTCGGGTCTGGCCGATATCCCGGTCACGGCGTTGATTGCGGCATTAGTGCCTTTCTTGCTGGGTGTGTTCGTGGGGAACCTGGATATCGAATGGCGCAATGTGCTGAAGCCCGTACCAAATATCGTCATCCCGTTTTTCGCTTTTGCGCTGGGTACCGGCATTGATCTCGGTGCCGTGGTGTCGGGTGGCACAACCGGCCTGGTCCTGGGTCTGCTGATCAGCCCAATTACCGGCTTCTTTGTATACCTGGGGTATCGCTACATCCTGCGCCGTGGCGGCAAGAGTGGTATTGGTTTCGCCGCGGGTACGACTGCGGGTAATGCCATAGCCACCCCTGCGGTGGTGGCTGCGGCCGATCCTAGCTTCCAGCAATACGTGGGAACAGCAACCGCCCAAGTGGCTGCGTGCGTGCTCATCAGTTCAATTCTCGCGCCGGTACTTGCTTCCTGGTTCTTGAAGCGCGCCGGAGAACTTAAGGTGGCGGATGATGTTGCGATGCCCGACGGCGCAGTGGCCGATGCAAAGGTGTGAGCATGTCATCTCTTTTCATAGGAATTGTTGCGGATGATCTGACGGGCGCCGGTGATACTGCCGTTCAGTTCGTCCGTGCCGGCTGGCCCACGCAATTATCGGTGGGAAGGGCTGGGCAAGCTTTGGCTGACTCGGAAACGTGCAGCACCGAAGTCATTGCCGTCACCACGCACAGCCGCGCTCTGTCACCAGAGCAGGCCGCCCTTGTCGTGCAAGAGGACGTCGCTGCTCTGCGTGCTGCGGGAGTGCGACGTCTGTATAAAAAAGTGGACTCCACGTTGCGCGGGCCGTTTCGCGCCGAGATCGAGGCCGCGCGCCGTGCATGGCACGAAGACGCCATTGCCGTGGTGTGTCCCGCATTTCCCGCCACCGGCCGTACCTTGAAAGATGGGATTCTGTACGTTGACGGCGTTCCCGTCACTGAGACATCGGCAGCCACAGACCCCGTCACGCCAGTCACACAAGCTCATGTGCCCACCCTGCTGGATGCCGGCCATGTTGCGCTGGTGGCCGGCGAGAGCGCGCAGTCGCTCGCAGAGCGTATCAAGACGGCAGGCAGCGTGGTGGTTGTGGACGCCGTCACCGACGAGGACATTGACAGACTGGCCCATGCGATTGCTTTAGCAGGGGAAAACGTCTTGCCGGTGGGTTCGGGTGGTCTGGCTGCGCCCCTTGCCCGATTGTGGGCGCGCGCCGATGGGCAGGGGGCCGTCGTCGTGGTGGTGACGTCTCAACATAGCGCCGCCCGGTCGCAGGCAGATGATCTGGTCGCCGCAGGCGCTCGTACTTGGACCCCTTCGCTGCAAGATCTCGCTGATGATGCCCCGTGGGCCCAGTATTGCGGGCAGGCCATGCAGCAGATAGAGGGTGATGATACGACAGAAGTCTGGTTGCTGGTGGCACCTCAAGGCACTTTACCTGAGCTGGACTCTGATGCGGTGGCAGAACGGCTGGGGGAACTCGCTGCCAAGCTGGTGCTCGACGGCCATGCACGCGGTGTGGTGGCAACCGGCGGGGATGGGGCGAGTGCAGTACTGAATGCCCTCGGGGCCGGGGGCATCACCCTGGTTGATGAAGTCACCGGTGGGATGCCACTTGGAATCTTGACGGGCGGACCGGCTGCCGGCCTGCCTGTTGTGACGAAAGCAGGGGGGTTTGGCGCCCCTGATGCATTGATGCGGGCCGTGAAAGCGGTTCGAGAAAGGAGATTTTCCGTATGAGCACGTTGCAAGGCGCACAGAAACCATCCATTCCGACATTGGCCATCACTCTGGGTGATGTGGCAGGAATTGGTCCCGAAATCACGGCCAAGATGCTGTTGGGTCACGACGAATTACGACAGCGGGCACGTTATTTCGTAGTCGGTGACGCCGGCGCGCTGCGCAAGGCGGTACGGGCGCTGGGGCGTGATGACAGCGTCGTGCGTGTGGTCGACGGGCCGGAGCAGGTCAGTAACCAGCCAGGTCTTATTGAAGTCCTGCAGGCCGGTCCTTCCCTTGAGCATGTTCCCATGGGCGAGCTGCATAGCGACGCAGGCGCCGGCTCGGCCCGTTTCGTCATGACTGCTTGCGCCCTGGCGCGCGAAGGGCGCATCGACGGTATTGTGACTGCACCGTTGAATAAGGCGGCCATGCATATGGCCGGCCACAAATGGCCGGGTCATACTGAACTGCTTGCGCACGAATTTGGCGTGAAAACGTTTTCCCTCGTGCTTTCGGCCGGCGACCTGTATATCTTTCATGCCACCACGCATGTATCCCTGCGTCAAGCCATTGAAGATGTCACTCCACAGCGGATGCGTGCGGTGTTGCGATTGGCCGGCGCCTTTGCTCAGGCCTTGGGACGCAGCGACGAACCGATCGCCGTGTCGGGGCTGAATCCCCACGCCGGTGAAAACGGCATCTTCGGAACGGAAGACGCCGAAATCCTGGAACCTGCGGTGGCAGAGGCCAACGCCGCCGGCATTCTTGCCGCCGGACCCATACCGGCCGATGCGCTGTTCCCGCAAGCCGTGCGTGGTAAATGGAAGTTCGTCATTGCGTGTTATCACGATCAGGGGCATGCTCCCTTCAAGGCTGTGTATGGCGATGACGGCGTGAATATTACGGTGGGTTTGCCCGTCGTACGGGTGTCTGTCGATCACGGCACGGCATTCGATATCGCAGGGCAGGGCATTGCACGGGAAGACAGCCTTGTTCTGGCTGCCGAACGAGCGGCGAGCCTGGCTCCGGGCTGGGGGCACGTTTGGGAAACAGCACGCAACACGACAGGGGGTTAACCGCATGAAGGGGCAGTCTCCACAGGCGGTTCTGGACCGCTCGGGGGCGCAGCCGCTATATGCGCAGATTGCGCAGCTATTGGCCGGCGAAATCCGTGAACGGCGTCTGTCGCCGGGCACGGTACTGCCCAGCGAGGCGGCATTGTGCAAGCGCTTTGGTGTTGCGCGTAGCGTCGTGCGTCAAGCGTTGTCCGTGCTGGTGGCGGACGGGCTGATACATCGCGAGCAGGGCAGGCAGGCTGTCGTCGCGGCGCGCAGCGAGCACCGGCGCCTGGTGCAGCGCTCCACCGGCCTGTACGACCAGTTCGCCAGTGCCGGCACTTTGTTGCGCACGCAAGTGCTGCGCCTCGAGCGCAGCGAACCACCGCCGGAAGTAACGGCCTTCTTCGCTTCCGATGATGTCTGGCTGCTAGAGCGATTGCGCCGCGTGGATCACACCCCAATCGCTTTTGTGCGAACCTGGTTGCCGCGGAATCGTTTCCCCGACCTGGAGGCGGGGGCATTGCAAGATGCCTCGTTGCACCAGGTACTCGCACAGCAGTACGGCGTACGCCCGGGGCGCGGCAGAAACCGGATACGGGCCGTCGGTGCAGATACCACCCTGGCCACCCATCTTGATCTGCAACAGGGCGAGCCATTGTTGATGCTCGAAGGCCAGGGGTTGGACGGCGCTGGGCGGCCCATGGAGTGGTTCACGACCTGGCATCGTGCCGAACAGCTCGTGTTCGATGTCGAGGTCGGCCCCGATGCAGAGCAAGTTGAAGTTGCCATGCAGCCGGAAACGCATGCTAATGTGACGTCGTCCGGCAATTTAAACGATGAGCCCCTCGATCAGCTGGAGCAAGTGTTAGGTGAAGCTTTAACCTTGCTGCGGCGCGCGCGAGCAGAGGGTTAAGGCTTCTGCCGCTACAATTGCGCACACAATAACAATGCAAAGGCCCGCTCAGATCAGAGCGGGTATGCTGCGGGAGGTGGGAGCCCATGATAGAGGGCCTGATCAAGCTGCTGGCATTCCAGGTGGCGGGTGAAGCCATTGTCTTTCTGCTTGCCGTGCCGATTCCCGGTGCCGTTGTTGGAATGGCGCTGTTGTTTCTTTACCTGGTGGTCCGCGGTCGAGAAGACCCTGGCCTGGATACTTTCACCACTGCATTCCTTCGCCACCTAAGCCTGCTTTTTGTGCCCGCTGCAGTCGGCATTGTGGCTCATCTGGACCGCATTGCTGACGAATGGGCGGCCATCGCGGTCGCGTTGTTGGCCAGCACCATTACTGCGATTGCTGCGACGGCGGCGACGCTGAGGTGGCTGAAGCGATGAGCAGCGTCGTGTCTGTTTTTCAGTATCTGGGCGGGTTGCCTGTTACCTGGTTGCTTACCACCCTCATCGCTTACCGGCTTGCGTTGGCCGTACATCAGCGTTGTGGAAACAGTGCTTGGCTGCATCCTGTGGCGGTTGCCACGCTGCTGCTGGTTGCGCTGTTGTTGCTCACCGGTGTGGACTATGCCACCTACTTCGAAGGCGGCCGCTACATTCATATGCTGCTTGGCCCGGCCACAGTGGCTCTCGCTGTTCCTCTGTACCATCAATTGGCCCGTTTGCGACGTGACTGGGCGGTGCTGCTGGCAGGGGCCTTGATAGGGTCTGCGCTCGCCGTGATGGTCGCCATGATTCTGGCGGGTTGGCTGGGGGCGTCCCGGCCGACTCTGGTGGCAATGGCCGCCAAATCAGTCACGATGCCGATTGCCCTCGGGCTCACCGAAAAGCTCGACGGTGTGGTGTCGCTCACTTCTGCGTTGGTCATGCTGACCGGCATCCTTGGCGGTGCCCTCACCCAACCCCTTCTTGGGCTTATGCGCATACGTGAAGCGTATGTCATCGGCTTTACACTGGGAGTCGTCGCGCACGGGATCGGTACGGCCCGCGCGTTGCAAGGGGGCCAGGAGATGGGAGCGTTTGCCGGCTTGGCGATGGGTTTGGCAGGCTTATTGACGGCCTTGCTGCTACCCATTTGCTTGCGACTGGCGGGCTTTGCCTGAGACACGGGAGAGACACACCATGCAATTTATCGATTTGCGTAAGGCTGAACTGGGCGCAGGCTTCACGGTAGGGCGGGCGTTACCCACACGCGAACGTAGAATGATCGGGGCATGGTGCTTTCTGGATCATCTCGGGCCGGTCGACCTTCGCAATCATGATGGTATGCATGTGCAAGCGCACCCGCATACCTGTCTTCAAACGTTTACCTGGATGATCGAAGGGGAGATCCTGCATCGCGACAGCTTGGGGTCGGAGCAATTGGTCAAACCTGGACAGGTGAATTTGATGACTGCGGGCCGCGGGATCGCCCACACTGAAGACTCGCTGCCGGGGGAGCGTCTCCACGCCGCGCAATTATGGATTGCGTTGCCCGCAAAATACGCCGAGGTGCAACCTGCATTCGATCACTATCCGCAATTGCCTCAGTGGTCACGCAACAATATCGAGATGACATTGCTCGCAGGCGAGTTTCAGAGCGTGGTGGCGCCTACGCGGGTCTATAGTCCGCTAGTGGAGCCAGGGGGCGAGGCGCTGCACATGTCGTTATCGGAAGGGACTCGCTGTCTGCTGATAGGCGGCGAACCTTTTCCTTCCCGTATCAGCATGTGGTGGAACTTCGTCGGTCACACGCGTGAATACATCTACCAAGCCTATCAGGATTGGCAATCGGATTCCGACCGCTTTCCTCCGGTGCCGGGTGCCTCAATAAAACTTCCTTCGCCTCCGCCGCCCGCCTCATTTTCTGCATCTTGAACAGGAGACAACATATGTTGAAGGTCTATGCCATCGACGGCATCACTCCGGTGGTGGATCCAACCGCTTTCGTTCATCCTAGTGCGGTTCTCATTGGTGATGTCATTGTCGGGCCGGGCGCCTACGTAGGCCCTTTTGCCTCACTTCGAGGTGATTTTGGGCGCATTGTCATGGGCAAGGGCTCCAACGTGCAGGATAGCTGCGTCATTCATGGTATCGCCGAGCAGGACACGATCATCGAGGAAGACGGGCATATCGGTCATGCAGCCGTTTTACATGGCTGCCATATCGGCCGCAATGCGCTGGTAGGCATGAACGCGGTGGTAATGGACGGTGCGCGGGTGGGGGAACACAGCATCGTTGGGGCGATGGCCTTTGTGAAGGTCGGCATGGAAATCCCCCCGCGCAGCCTTGTAACAGGCGCGCCGGCACGCGTACAACGGGAACTTTCCGACAAGGAGATTGCCGGCAAGCACTACGGAACTCGGCAATATCAGCGCCTGACTCAGCGTTGCCTCGCGTCGCTGACGGCCGTGCAGCCCCTTGCGGCGGTGGAGCCGGATCGTGCGCGTCTGACGGCTGACATGATCAATCCCCTAGATTGAGCGGCAGCGCTGCCGTTAGTGGGGCAGCCTCAATCGAAGATATCACCGTTCAGCAAAATAGAGCGGTCGATTTCTTGGATGTCGGTGCGGCCACAGAATGCCATGGTGATATCCAACTCTTTGGCAATAATTTCCAGGCAGCGTTGCACGCCGGGCTCTCCCATGGCACCCAGCGCATACAAAAACGCGCGGCCTATCATGGTGCCCTTGGCTCCCAGAGCGAGGGCGCGCAGTACATCCTGACCCGAGCGGATTCCGCCATCTACCCAGACTTCGATGTCCTTGCCGACGGCATGGACGACGCGAGGCAACGCAGAAATGGAAGAGGGGGCGCCATCCAGCTGGCGGCCACCATGGTTAGAAACAATGATGGCGTCCGCACCCGATTCCACGGCTAAGCGGGCATCTTCAGGTTCCATGACACCCTTGAGAATCAGCTTGCCGCTCCAGCGTTTGCGGATCCATTCCAGATCCTTCCAGCTGAGCGATGGGTCGAATTGTTCCGCAGTCCAGGACGACAGAGAAGAGACGTCGGTTACGTTTTTGGCGTGACCCACAATATTGCCGAAGGTCCGACGATTAGTGCCCAGCATATTGAGGCACCAGCGAGGCTTGGTGGCCAGGTTGATGAGGTTGGCCAGTGTCGGTTTGGGCGGGGCGGTTAACCCATTACGGATATCCTTGTGGCGCTGGCCCAGCACCTGCAGATCCAATGTCAGGACCAAGGCTGAACAGTTCGCCGCCTTGGCACGGTCGATCAGGCGCTCCATGAAATCCCGGTCGCGCATCACATAAAGCTGGAACCAAAACGGTTTATTGGTGTGTGCGGCGATGTCTTCTATGGAGCAGATGCTCATGGTCGACAACGTGAACGGCACGCCAAATTTTTCGGCGGCTCGTGCGGCGTGGATCTCGCCGTCGGCGTGCTGCATGCCGGTCAGGCCGGTCGGTGCCAGTGCGACCGGCATCGCCACGTGTTCGCCGGCCATGGTACTGCGCAGGTTACGCGTTTCGATGTCAACCGCCACGCGCTGCCGGAATTTCAGCTTTTGAAAGTCTTGTTCGTTAGAACGGTAGGTGCTTTCTGTCCACGAACCGGAGTCTGCGTAGTCATAAAACATGCGGGGCACACGCCGGATGGCGAGTCGCCGGAAGTCTTCAACGCAGGTGATCTTCTCGGGTCTGGACACAACAATCTCCTATGAGCATTCGCGTAAAGTGAGAACGCAGGCATATTAATTGATGGCCGGCCCGGGCGCACCTGGGAACAATCAGAATGTCACTTAATGCCCTGACGGTGCATTGAGCGTCTTTCGCACATGGATATACAGTGTTGAGAACCCGCTTCCTGGATAAAACGCTCGTTCCGGCAGCAGACCTGCCGGCAGTTCAAGCCACTCTGTGCCGTTTAGCAATGCTTCCATGATGGCTTGCAACTCCAGGCGCGCTAAGGGTGCACCAGGGCACACGTGCACGCCTGCGCCGTAAAGCAGATTCAGGCTGGGATCCCGGTCGAGACGAAACTCGTCCGGGTCGCCAAAGACCGCTTCGTCGCGGTTGGCGGACGCCCAGAGCACGGCGATTCGCGTGCCGGCCGGCAGCACGTGGCCCGCGAGTTCGACTTCCCGAGTGGTGATGCGTCGGTTGAGAATGAGTGGGGCGTGGATGCGCAGGATCTCGTCAATGGCTGCAGGCAACTGCGATGGGTCGTTTCGTAGCTGTTCTTGAACTTCGGGATGCGAGGCCAGATATTCAACCAGGATACCCACCGATGCCGCGATGGTGCCGAGTTCGCCGACTGTCCAGTTGCGCAGGATGCTGACGATTTCGTCTTCGGTAAGCCGCCGGCCCATCGACTCGTTGAGCAGCAGATGGGTCGTAATGTCGTCTGGCGCATCCGTGCCGGCCTCGCGGCGGGTAGCCAGTAATTCCGAAATGTAGCCGTCGAATTCGCGGGCTACCGCAGCCTGCGCGTCTTGGTCGCGCGACATGGTGGCCCGATAGTTCTTGTGCGTCCATTCCCGTAGGGGCTCACGGAGAGACTCGGGCCATCCCAGCCAAGCACACTGCACTTGTAAAGCGTAGATTTGCGCGAACTCGCTGATCAGCTCAATACTGCCGTCAGAGGGCAGCGCTTCGACCAGACGGCTTGCAATGGCGTGGCATTCAGGGGCGAAGGCAGCCATATGTTCGCTATCGAAATAGGGCTCGATTAGTTGCCGGAAGGGGGTGTGTTCGGGTGGATCCATGCCGTTTGGCACAGATGGGAAGCGTGATACGGCGCTGCTGAAAGTTTCGTGATCCATTACCACGCGCAGTGCATCGGCGTGACGAAACACTGAGGTGTAGCCGTAGCGGCTGCCCGCAATGGGGCACTGCCGCCGCATGCTGTCGTAGGCAGCAATCTGGTTAGCCTGTACCGTGTCGGAGCGCGGATCCCATTGGCGGATGCCGGCGCCGTGAGCCGAATCCTGTGTCGGTGCTTCGGGCGCGATATTTTCAGCGTTGTGTGCTGACAAAGGGTGAAACGCGTTGGAAGGTGTCTTGCTCATGGGCTGCTTTCTCGGTGTAAGGCCGCCGGCTGGCAGCAGTTCCAGGAATCAGTGGTTCCATTCTAAGGGTTAACACTTAGTCTTATAGAGAAAGACCCTTTGCGAATTGCCGTTTCTTGCTCCCTCGTTGCCTAGTCTAGCCCAATGTCGTTTCGTAAGCGCTGCAGGACCGCTTGATGGTGCTTTTCAACTTCGTCGTCGCCCCATCGGTTATTCCGACGAGTGATATCTGCCATTTCCTGTAGTTTTGGACTCTGCTGCACGATGGAGTCGCTGAAATTGATGGCTTTGGCAAGGGGTGGGCTGTTGCTGAATTTGGAGTTCACGCCGACGCTCACCAGCGCGAGATTACCCAGTTGATGCAGCCAGTTTTCGGTAACGCGGGATCCAGTCTGTTGCTGGTCAGGGTTCTGCGGGTAGAAGTGCTCGATGGAATTGCGGAAAGAAAACCGAAAGTCGGTGAGCTCATTCTGCGTGCGCCTTTCGACCCAATACAGATAATCAAGATAAGTAAAGACAATGCGATGAATTGCAAAGCCCGTGGGTTCGGTGTCACTTGCAGAATTGCCTTGCCTAAAAAAGACTTCCTTTACTTTGCTGCGTGCATAATGCTGCAGGTGTGCGGTCAGCGCCGCTTCTGTCAGCTCATGCGATCGGCTGTTATCCAAGGTCTTGAGCAACAGGCTGATCCAATGCATTGCGCGCGGCGATGTATAGGTGACCCGCAGCATTGACTGAAGCATTAATAGCGTACCTGCAGGCGCACCGTTTTCTGTCGTGGCCGCAGCCCGTCCAAACGGGTTCCGGTATCCAGGCTTGGGCCGGGCTTCAGTTCCATCCTTCGTCAGTTTCAATAAGGACCAGTCACCCTCATCGCTATGCGTGGTAGCCGTGTATTGCCGCTTGATGACAAAGCTGTCAAACAGATTTTTACAGCGCAATAATTTGACCGCAAAATTTTGCACCCACTGGTTTTTGTTATCGCGTTGACTTTTCAGGGCAGCGTTGAATCGCTTGATGAGATTCTTGTCGTCCAGCTGCCCGTCATGCTCTTCGGTGTCTTCGTTTACGACCCTAAGAACATGCAGGAGGAAGACGGGAAACTCGATGATGGATCGGAAGCGTTCATTCTCCTGATCATCTTCGTCGGCGCGGACGTTCGCAGTGGCGTATTTTCTGATTGCATCCTTCAGGCTTAGCGAAGTGCTGGTCGGGATTTCTGCGGCCTCACTAAAGCCGGTTTGATGATAGTGGTCTACAAGATCTTGGAAGCGGCGGCATGTAAGAAAACTCCAGTCGCTTCCAAAGACTGCATTGCGTAGAGTCGTGTTGCCCCGTGTCAATACCATTTGCACGTAGGAGTCCATGTCGGAACATGCATCCCAAATCCAGGCGAAACACGCTCGTTCCGATTCAGAAGCAAGATGCTCCATTAACTGGGCTTTGACGATGTCGGCCTGTTGCAGCTGTTGCCCCCGGGTGTTCATAATTTCAAAGTAGCGGTTGAAATCGGTTTTAGGGGGCAATCCCGCTCGGACGACGGTCACGTTCCCGCGCATAAAATCGGCATACTGACGCCGTGCGGCGTCATCGCGCAACGTTTCGATGAACTGGCTAATCACGTTGTAGGCTTCGAGTATCCCGGCGTCCTCTGAGCTCGAAGTCGTGGATGGCTGGGGGGGTTCCATTGCGACACGATGAAGGGCCTGTGTGGCCCTGGGTCGTGACTCGTACTGTAAGCATCCTACATGGTCATTAGTGATAAGGTCGCGCTTTGCCAGAACACTTAGCAATAGATAAAGCGTTGTCAGCCGCTGCTGGCCATCGATCACTTCAAAGCGTGCCGGCGTCTCAAGCCGCCGAGTGACGACGAGATTACCTAGAAAATAATTCTTCTTGCCGTCATCGAGTGCGTCTTTGATGTCCTGCAATAGGATCTCGATCTGATCGCCCTGCCATGCATAATTGCGTTGGTAAATGGGCACGACATAGACTGCGCCGGGGTCATGGAACAGGCGATCCAGCGTGAGCAGTTCGGGGGTGAGTCCTTCATTCATTATGGTGCCGTACTTCCAAGCAGCGCGATTAGCGTTGTTTCATGATTGTCGTGTTTAGGTGTGGCGGAAGTAGGCAGCTGCCTTACTACGCGACCCGACTCGGCATTGCGCATCAGCATGAATGCCGAGCGATCGTCTTTTGCCCGATTGTCCATCGACCGGAATTGCACTTTTTCCAATTGAATTCGCAGGGCATAGGCCCAGGCAAAAAGATGGCTGCTGGCGCTTTCCAGGTCTTCATCGCCAAACTTGTTTGTGTAGTAGAGCAGAGCGGCCAGAAAGAGCTCGGACACATATCGATAGCGATCCCGAGAGACGCGTGTCACGAGGCCGTTCCTGTCGGACTTAACGGCTAAGTCATACACCGAAAAGTTTGCGCGCTCGCCTTTGAAACCTTCATAAGCCAGTTGTTTGAGCTCACTCAACATAAAGGTCACCATCTCAAAGAACGGCCGCCCAGCCACGATCGGCGCATCTAGCTGAAAGCGGCTCCGCTGGGCATCCCGGTCGTCATGGGTGACGGAAGCTGCATTCCAGGCATGCAGTATCGGCATGGCCACCTGCGCCGCAACATGATAGCGGGCACTGGGGGAACGATGCGCCTTCGGCGAAACTCCCTTGAACATGCCAATGTCCTGCACCGTGAATTTGGGTGCGCTCTGACCGCGCGACCAGCGTGCAATGCGATACAGATACGTAGAAAACAGCCGGTCGAGATCGGCGTCCCTGACGGACTCCCAGGCTTCCACCACTGCTGCCTTCATGGCAGCCGTTTCATTGCGCATCTCGCGCAGGTGATATGCCTTCAGCAGGTCGTGCGGCGCCAACGGCTTGCCTCGATAGTTCTGCGAGTCAAATACCCGGAAGGCTTCGTCAATGTCGTCCGTGACGACGCGCACAAACTCACACTTCTCGCGGATGAAGCGACCTAGCGCGCTGCGCTGCTCTGCACTCAGGGGGTGTGTTTGGCGCTGAAGCGCGGTGTGTACCTGCCCGATGGGGTTATCAGCGACGGCGGTAAACGGCATTCCGGACGCGCCGGAAAGAAGGTCCAGGATCAGGTGGAGCGTAATCAGCCGCTGCTGACCATCCACGACATCAAAGCCGCCGCTACCCGTGTCGTGCAGAATCACTGCACCCAGCACGTAGGGAACGTCTTGC
>JAJUGV010000126.1 GCA_029265795.1 Alcaligenaceae bacterium | reverse complement strand
GCCTCATTCCGGCCGCTTGAATCAGCGGCACCATCGGCATGATTTCGCTGAGTTTGAAAACATTGCTGCCGAATAGCTCTTCACGCTCTTCATCTGCGGCCACGCCCAGCTTGAAAAGCAGCATCTCGAACGTATTGGCGGTAATGAGAGTGGTCCGCTCTTCGATGTCCTGAAAATTATGCATGGGAATGAAGACGAGGTGAGCAGACCCGCAAGAAAAGAGGGTGGCGGAAGCGGTGAGATTCGAACTCACGAAGGGTTGCCCCTTGCCGGTTTTCAAGACCGGTGCCTTCAACCACTCGGCCACGCTTCCTTGGGGAAAGTCCGAAAGTTTAGCGTATGTAGGCGCTCTTGTGGGCTTTAGGGTGATAATAGGCGTTTTGCCGTGAAGCATTCGAGATAGGAGTCGACATGAAAGCAGTGGAAATCTCGCAACCGGGTGCGCCCGAGGTACTCAAGCTGGTCGAACGACCCATGCCTGAAGCCGGTCCCGGCGAGGTTCTCATTAAGGTGGCTGCCGCAGGGGTCAACCGTCCCGATGTGTTTCAGCGCAAGGGTGCCTACCCACCGCCGCCGGGAGCTTCCGATCTTCCGGGGCTGGAAGTCGCCGGCGAAATCGTTTCCGGTGACGCCGCGGCAGGCGGTTTCAAAGTCGGCGACAAGGTCTGCGCGCTGTTGGCAGGTGGAGGCTATGCCGAATATTGCGTGGCGCCGGTTGAACAATGTCTGCCCGTACCAGCCGGTCTAAGCGATATCGAGGCGGCGGGCCTGCCGGAGACCTACTTCACGGTCTGGAGCAATGTTTTCGACCGGGGCCGACTCTCGCAAGGCGAGTCGCTGTTGGTTCACGGCGGCGCTAGTGGCATCGGCACCACTGCCGTTCAGCTGGCCACGGCCATGGGCAACACGGTGTACTTCACTGCCGGCAGCGACGATCGCGTAAGCGCCGTCGAAGCCCTGGGCGCTGATCGTGGCATTAATTACCGTGCTCAAGACTTTGTCGAAGAAATAAAGAGCCTCACGGAAGGCCGGGGCGTCGATGTCATTCTGGACATGGTGGCGGGCGACTATATCGGGCGCAATATCAAGTGCCTGGCCGATGACGGTCGCATTGTCATCATTGCTTTGCTGGGCGGCGCCAAGGGTGAAGTCGACGCATCGCAGATCATGCGCCGCCGCCTGAGCATTACCGGTTCCACGCTGCGGCCTCGTCCCGTGGCATTCAAGGCGGAAATCGCCAAGAAGTTGCGCGAACACGTATGGCCGCTGCTGGAGGCCGGCAAGATCAAGCCCATCATCCACGCCACATTTCCATTGGAAGAGGCCTGGAAAGCGCATGCCATGATGGAGGCGGGCGACAACATCGGCAAGATCATTCTCGTTCCCTGATTCGTCTGCGGAGTACTCGGGGGCACGAAGTCTCCGAGTGCTTAACTCAGATGCCCGGGTTCCGGGGTACAATGCCGGGTTATTCCAATTTTTTTGAGTTTATTCAAACCTGTATGGTTAATTCTTCTCGCAAGCGCCTTGTCATTGGCAACTGGAAGATGCACGGTGACACGGCATTCAATTCCGAGCTGCTGGCCGGCCTGCGCCAGGGCATTGCCGACGTGTCGAACTGCGATGTGGCGGTCTGTGTGCCTTTCCCCTATCTCTACCAGACGCGCTCGCTGCTCGAGGGCTCGGGCATCGGCTGGGGTGGCCAAGACGTCAGCCGGCACGAGAAGGGCGCCTATACAGGTGAAACGGCAGCATCCATGCTTGCCGATTTCGCTTGCCGCTGGGTATTGGTAGGTCATTCCGAACGGCGCAGCTACCACGGCGAAACAGACTCCCTGGTGGCACAGAAGGCGGCTGCCGCACTGGCGGCAGGCATTACGCCGGTCGTGTGTGTGGGCGAAACCCAGCAGCAACAAGAGGCTGGTGAAACGCATGCCGTTATCGAGCGGCAGCTGGCGCCTGTACTCGCCTTGGGCGCCGAATCGGTGGCAAAGCTGGTCGTGGCATACGAACCCGTCTGGGCGATTGGTACCGGCCTCACGGCAACGCCAGAACAAGCGCAAGAAGTGCACAGGATGATTCGCGAGCGGCTGCAAGCTGCGGGCGCCGGTCAGGTGCGCATTTTGTACGGCGGCAGCGTCAAGGGTTCGAACGCGGCCAGTCTTTTCGCGATGCCCGACATTGACGGCGCACTGGTAGGGGGCGCCTCTTTGGTGGCGTCAGAATTTTTAAGCATAGCGGCCGCCTGAGGCCTCGGAGTAATTCTTCATGGAATTGTTGTCTCCCATCCTGATGGCGGTGCAGGTCATCTCGTCACTTTCTGTGATTGTGCTGGTACTGCTGCAGCAAGGTAAGGGCGCCGATATGGGGTCCGCATTCGGCAGTGGTTCAGCGGGTAGCTTGTTTGGTGCAGCCGGCGCTGCCAACTTTCTTTCTCGCACCACCAAGTGGGCGGCCATCATATTCTTTGCGTCCACCGCAGGCCTCGCCTGGGTGTCCCACACCCCTCAAGGCGGCGTGGTTGATTCCGGTGTGATGCAGGGCTACGAAGTGCCGCAAGTCCCGGGCTCGGTGCCCGCCGGCCCCAATACCAGTGTGCCTGCGGTGCCGGCTGTACCGGCTGTACCAGACGCGTCTGTTCCGGCTGCTTCGCAACCTGCTGCTGAAGAGTCCGCAGCACAATCGCCTGCGGCAGAGGCTTCCGTGCCCGCAGCGCCGGCTGCTGAATCAAACACCGCCGAATCTACGCCGGCGAACTGACGGCGCACGGTATACGAAAACGCTGGTAGGCACTTGAAATTTACAAACAATATGTGCTAATATTCTTTTCTTCACCGCCGTCGTGGTGGAATTGGTAGACACGCTATCTTGAGGGGGTAGTGGCGAAAGCTGTGCGAGTTCGAGTCTCGCCGACGGCACCACTGATCAAAGTGGTTTAAAGGAAAAAAGAATATAGAAGAAACCCACACAAGCACTTGTTTGTGTGGGTTTTTTTCATTTTAGAAGGTATGCTGGCCATCATGATTCGTCTGACGCGTGCGCCCAACCTTCTACTTGGCCAACACTGGGTCAATCTTTTAGGCCAGGCCGGTATTACCGCCAGGCTTACCGGCGTTCATTTGCACGCCGTTGCCGGGGAAATACCAGTGGATCAATGTGGCCCGGACCTCTGGATCGAACATGAACATGATAAAGAGGCTGCATTGCGTATTATCGACGGCTGGATGGAAGCTTCCGACGTCGGGCAGCCTCATTGGCAATGCGCCGGCTGTGGCGAATGGCTGGAGCCTCAGTTCTCGCAGTGCTGGCATTGCGGCGACGCAAGGCCTGGCTGAAATTCATCGGCGCCGCGCGTTGGGCAAGCAGTGGCTCAAGATCGCCAAGGCGGCCGCGGCACCCAACCCTACGCAAGCGACATGTTTCCAGCGTGTACTCAGGTCCGTGTAAAGGCTGCTGGAACAAACACCAGGGCTGTCACCGCCTTCAATGGGTTCGCCCGAATGCCAGAGCGCATCTTGGCGGGCTTCTGCGGGGCGTCTGCTGCGTTGCGCCCTGTGCATTTTCGGCCCTAACAGCTTGGCCGCCATCCCCGGCAAACTCTGCCCGAACACGGAGGTCGCCCGGGCTGATCCCCCTACGTAGATGTCGCGCATGGGATGTTCAGCGGCATACAGGATGGCTTCTGCCACCGCCTTTGGACTATATAACGGGCGTGGCAGCCGCGGTTCGACATCAAGATAGTTTTTGGCATGCTGGACGTAGCCGGAATCAATGGAACCCGGCTTGATCAAAGTCACCGATACCGGTGCCTCTTCAAGTTCCAGCTCCATTCGCAGGGCGTCGGTAAATCCCTTCACGGCATGTTTGGATGCGCTATAGGCGCCTTGCAGGGGGATGGCAACATCTGAAAGCTCGCTGCCCACATTAATGAGTGCTCCCCCTCGCCTGCGCAATTCCTGTAACGCAGCCAGCGAACCATAGACCACACCCCAGTAATTGGTTTCAAACAATTGGCGCTGGTCTTCGATGGCGACATCCTCGAGCTTGCCGAATATGGAGACCCCGGCATTGTTTACCCAAGTCTCAAAGCCTCCGAACGAAAGCATGGCAGTTTGTATGATTTTTTCATGGTCTTCGGCGGACCCTACGTCGGCAACGACCGACACCGCAGCGGCACCTTGATCTTTAAGCTCCCGGACAAGCTGCTCCAGCGCTTCCTTGTTTCTGCTGGCCAGCACGAGACGTGCACCGCGACGGGCGGCTTCTCTGGCTGTGGCGCGACCGATACCGCTACTGGCACCAGTGATGACGATAGTCTGTTCTTCCAATGGTTTAAGGCTTAGCTTCACGAGTGTTCTCCTTGGCCGAGGGGCGTAAACGCTGCGAGGGTCTCGCCATAATGGCGGCCCGGTTCCGGTCACCGAGTGCAAGTTTCAGGCCTGTATACAGCCATAGATACCGCCTCACTGCGCTCGTTATTTTTTGTAGCCCAGCAGTTTCATGGCTGGGCCCAGCGCGGTGGCGGAAGTCTCGTAGTCGAGCCAAGGGCTGTTGCCGATTTCCAGGCGTTCCTCAATATTCGATATCGTCCAGTGATCCCCCCCGCTCAGGTCGCCCAGCTCATCCCAGCTCACCGGTACTGACACCCCCATCCCGGGTCGAGCACGTAGCGACCAAGCAGAAACGGTGGTCGCCCCAAAGCCGTTGCGTAGGTAATCAATGAAGATCTTGCCTACCCGGTTACGGGGCCCGCTTTTGGCGGAGAAACGACGCGGCAGCACCTCGGCCATGTGCTGAACCACCGCCTTTGAGAAGCCTTTGGCAGTATCCCAGTCATAGCGCCGGGTGATTGGCACAATGACATGCAGGCCCTTCCCGCCGCTGGTTTTCAGGAATGAAGGCAGACCCAGCTCGCGCAGAAAACTGTGCAGAAGCTCTGCGGCTTCCCGCAGCGCTGACCATTGCACGCCTTTACCGGGATCCAGGTCGAAATTGATGCGATCCGGGCGGTCGATGCGGCTACGAACTGCATTCCAGGTATGAAACTCGATGACATTTAACTGGGCTGCCTGGGTGAGGCCGGCGGCATTCTTGACGACCATTAAAGGGTCGTGACCGGGGTCCAGCGAGGGGTCCAGCTCCATCAGCCCACTCAAACGCTCTGCCGCCATGTGCTTCTGGAAAAATAGCTCGCCTTTCAGTCCGTCGGGGGCCCGCAGCATTGCAACCGGCCTGTCTTCCAAATGCGGCAGTATCAGCGTGGAAAATCGTTCGTAATAGGCAGCCACGTCGCCCTTGCGGGTCTTGCTGCGGCTATCCACAATTCGGTCGGGGTTGCTAATCGGTTGTGAGTGTTCTTTCTTCATGAGCGATGGAGGTTTGTCGTCACGCAGTCCGAGAAAAACGGCATGACGGATTCGGCCGGATGCGGTCCACTGGGAAAATGACACCTCTGCAGCAAGTTGCGGGCGCACCCAGTGCAAGCCCGCCTCGCGTGGCGCACCCACGAAGGGGGGCGTATCTTGCCGAAGTCGGGTAAGCCGGCGGTGCAAACGTGTTAGCGAGGCATCACTGAAACCGCTTCCAACCTTGCCCGCATAGCGCAACGCACCTTCGTCGTCGTAGTAGCCAAGTAATAGCGCACCCAGGCCCGTGCGCCCCCCTTGAGGGTCCGTATAGCCGCCCACCACGAATTCCTGACGCTCGCCGCATTTCAGTTTGATCCAATGGCCGCTTCGTCCCGCCACATAGGGGGCGGTCAGCCGCTTGCCGATCACTCCTTCCAGCCCTAGAGCGCAGGCCGAGGCAAGCATGTCTCGGGCGTTGGTGGTGAAGACGGCACTCAGGCGCAGGGCAGGGTCCTCAACATTGGCCAGCACTTCAGCAAGGCGCGCCTGTCGTTCGGAAAGCGGACGCGGGCGCAGATCTTCGTGCTCCAGCCAGGGCAGGTCAAATAGAAAATACACAAGCTCGCTATCGTTGTCTGCCTTCAAATGCTTGGCGGCCCCACGTTCAAAGCTATTTTGCAATGCCTGGAAATCCGGCCGTCCTTCGCTGTTCAATACGACGATTTCCCCGTCATACCAGCCATCGGGCAACTCTGCCGTTTCCATAGCGCGGGCCAGCGCCGGCAGCCTGTGCGTCCAATCATGACCGCTGCGGGTGTAAAGCCGGGCGCGTCCGCCCTGCAGTTTCGTCAGCAGCCGGTAGCCATCGTATTTCAGCTCGTAGGACCAGCCGGCGGAGGAGGGCGCGACTGAAACTCGGGTCGCCAGCTGCGGGCGGAGTGTGTCAGGCATTGACTTGTCGCGCGGCTGCGCGCCGGCGGCTGCGCGATTCGGTAGGGCTTCGGTAATGTCGTAGTCTTCATGCGGGCGCGCGTATTCGTCTTTTTCCTTGATAAGCAGCCAGGCCGTGTTTGCCGGGGCATCTTTAGTCTCTACCGCACCGTTACCATTGCCCTGCTGTTTGCCGGCGGTACGCAGCAATGTCCACCGGCCTTGTAGTTTGCTGCCGTGTAGCTCTAGTTTCAGCTTGCCCTCGCGATAAGCCTGCGCAGGGTCACCATCGGGCGTCCAGAAGCCGCGATCCCAGATGATGACCTTGCCGGCACCATACTGGCCTTTCGGTATGGCGCCTTCAAAGTTACCGTAGGCCAGGGGATGATCCTCCACCGCCACAGCAAGACGCTTAATGGAAGGGTCCAGGCTCGGGCCTTTGGGCATTGCCCAGCTTTTAAGCGTTCCGTCAATTTCCAGACGAAAGTCGTAATGCAGGCGACGAGCCCAATGTTTCTGCACGACGAACTGCAGAGTGTCGGCGGTACTTGCAGGCTTGAATGCCGGGCTGCCTTCACCGCGCCCAGGCTCTGGGGTTTTCGAGAAGTCGCGCTTGCGGTGGTATGCATCCAGACTTTCTTGAATCCGCGATGCATTCTGGCGCACGCTCATGCGGCCCGCTTTTTGGACTTGCTGCTACGCTTAGACGCTGCGGTCTTCGAGGATCCGGTCTTGGCAGCGGTGGTTTTGCTGCTTTTCTTTGCCGCAGTCTTCTTCGGTTTCGCCGTGGAGGAGGTTTTTGCCGCCTTCTTCGCAGACGTCTTATTCCCCTCATTAGTTTTCTTATTGTCTGAGCCGCGCCCCTTCAGGCTACGCTGCAGCATCTCGGTCAGATCATAGATACGCGCGCCGCCCGTATCGCCTTCTTCCGATTCAGGTTGTGTCACCTGTGCGGTGTCGCCGGCTTCTATCTTCTCCTGAACCAATTGCATGACCTGCTCGCGGAAAGAGTCGGTATAGCGTTCCGGTTCCCACTCGACGGTCATATCGCTGACCAACTGGCGGGCCATTTCCATCTCTTTATCCGTCAGGCCTAATTCTTTCTTATTCCGGCCCGGAAGATTCAGCGCACTCCAGTCGCGGACCTCGTCGCCCCAGCGTAACAAGTTAAGGATGAGAACCGGCCCGCAGGCAAAGAGCAAAGCCAAATGCTGTTTGGTCTGTATGACCACTTTCGCAAGTCCCGCGAGGCGCGAATCGTTCAGCACCTCTCGAAGCAGGGCGTAGACTTTCGCCCCCTTGTTGATCGGAGCGACATAATAGGGACGTTCGAGATAGACGAAGGGGATGTCGTCTAGAGGTACGAAGGCTTCAATCTCGACCGTCTGTGTCGTACGCGGATAAGCGGCCGCAATTTCCTCGGCTTCGAGGACGACGTATTCACCGTCCTCGTGTTCAATACCTTTGACGATATCCGAGCGATCAATCTCCTTACCGGTGATTTTGTTGATACGTTTGTATCCCACCGGCTCCATACTGCGCCGATCCAGCCAGTCGAAATCGATGGACTGATTTTGCGTGGCAGAATGCAGGGCGATCGGTATATGGACCAGGCCGAAAGAGATGGCTCCTTTCCATAGAACGCGTTTGCTGGCAGGGGCAGGCATGACGGGCTCTCCGCGAGTGCGCACCAGGCGCGAACCTGCAAATCAAGCAACTATCGTGCCGTAGTTGGCCGCG
>JAJUGV010000129.1 GCA_029265795.1 Alcaligenaceae bacterium | reverse complement strand
GAGCGTCTCCGACGGCATTGCGCACGTCCACGCTTCTTTCAACAACACTATCATCACTATCACCGACCGTCAGGGCAACACCCTGTCGTGGGCGACCGCAGGTGGTGCGGGCTTCAAGGGCTCGCGCAAATCCACCCCGTTCGCGGCACAGGTGGCTGCGGAACAGGCCGGCCGTCAGGCAATGGAATACGGCATCAAGACGCTCGACGTGCGTGTCAAGGGCCCCGGCCCCGGCCGCGAATCTTCGATTCGCTCGCTGAACGCGCTGGGCATCAAGATCACCAGCATTTCCGACGTGACGCCCTTGCCGCATAACGGCTGCCGTCCGCCCAAGCGTCGTCGCATTTAAGGGGAAGCATCGTGGCACGTTATATTGGACCAAAATGCAAGCTCTCGCGCCGCGAGGGTACCGATCTCTTCCTGAAGAGCGCCCGCCGTTCGCTGGACTCGAAGTGCAAGTTCGAATCCAAGCCCGGTCAGCATGGCCGCACTTCCGGCTCCCGTACTTCCGACTTCGGTCTGCAGCTGCGCGAAAAGCAAAAGCTCAAGCGCATGTACGGCGTACTGGAGAAGCAATTCCGCAAGTACTTTGTCGAGGCCGAGCGCCGTCGCGGCAACACGGGTGAAACGCTCATCCAGCTGCTCGAATCCCGCCTGGACAACGTCGTTTACCGCATGGGCTTCGGCTCCACTCGCGCCGAAGCGCGTCAGCTGGTGAACCACCGCGCCATCGAAGTGAACGGCCGCACGGCTGACATCGCTTCCATGCTGTTGAAGGCCGGCGACGTCGTCAGCGTGCGCGAGAAGGCCAAGGGCCAGCTTCGCATCAAGGAAGCTCTCGACCTGGCGACCGGTCAAGGTCTGCCCCAGTGGGTCGAAGTCGACACCAACAAGCTGGAAGGTGTCTTCAAGCAAGTTCCGGATCGCGCCGATGTTGCTCGCGACGTCGACGAATCCATGGTTGTCGAGCTGTACTCGCGTTAAAACTGAAAAGGAACAGCCCTTCTCCTGCAGAAGGGCGTGTTCTTTTCTAGCTCTCCCCCATCACGGCCTGCAGCGTCTGGTGGGTTTTGCCTAACATCAGCCTTATCGGTGTAACGAGCCGAGGGTATTGATAAAGGAACATACATGTCTCAGGGTTTTCTGAAGCCACGCTCCATCGAAGTCGAACCGGTGGGCAAGAACCACGCGAAGGTCATCATGGAGCCGTTCGAACGCGGCTATGGCCATACGCTGGGCAACGCCTTGCGGCGCATTTTGCTGTCTTCCATGACCGGTTATGCGCCTACCGAAGTGCAGATAACCGGCGTGGTGCACGAATACTCGACGCTGCCCGGCGTGCGTGAAGACGTAGTCGACATTCTGCTGAACCTCAAGGGTGTGGTCTTCAAACTCCACAACCGTGAAGAAGTCACGCTGACTCTGCGTCGTCAGGGTGAAGGCGTGGTGACGGCAGCCGATATCGATCTTCCGCATGATGTCGAAATCGTCAACCCGGATCACGTCATTGCCACGCTGACCGAAAGCGGCAAGCTGGAAATGCAGATCAAGGTTGAGCAAGGCCGCGGTTACGTTCCCGGCAACGTGCGTGCTCTGTCTGATGATCGTGCGCACACGATCGGTCGCATCATTCTTGACGCGTCCTACAGCCCTGTGCGTCGCGTCAGCTACACTGTAGAAAGCGCCCGCGTCGAACAGCGCACTGACCTCGACAAACTGGTGCTGGACATCGCTACTAACGGCGTGTTGTCGCCCGAAGAAGCCGTTCGCCAAGCTGCCCGCATCCTTATGGATCAGCTTTCGGTATTCGCCGCCCTCGAAGGTGCGGACGAAACCTACGAAGCGCCTACCGGTGCCAAGCCGCAAATCGATCCGGTCCTGCTGCGTCCTGTCGACGATCTCGAGCTCACCGTGCGCTCGGCCAACTGCCTCAAGGCCGAGAACATCTACTACATCGGCGACCTCATCCAGCGTACCGAAAACGAGCTGCTCAAGACCCCCAACCTGGGTCGCAAGTCGCTCAACGAAATCAAGGAAGTCCTCGCAGCACGCGGACTCACCCTGGGCATGAAGCTTGAAAACTGGCCCCCCCTCGGCCTCGAGCGTCCATAGTTGTAACAACTGGGGTCAGACCCCGGTTTTTCTAAACCCTTACTGGCCCGCAGTGTGTACTGATAGAAGAGCCAGGTTTCGGCGGGAAACCGTCTTTAAGATTCAAAGGAAATCGTCATGCGTCACCGCAAAGGGCTTCGTAAGCTCAACCGTACCAGCAGCCATCGTCAAGCCATGTTCCGTAACATGGCTGTGTCCCTGATCACTCACGAAGCGATCAAGACCACACTGCCCAAGGCCAAGGAACTGCGCCGCGTTGTAGAGCCACTCATTACGCTCGGCAAAGAACCTACCCTGGCAAACCGTCGCCTGGCGTTCGCCCGCCTGCGTGACCGCGACGCCGTTACCAAGCTGTTTAACGAGATCGGCCCGCGCTACAAAGAGCGCAACGGTGGTTACACTCGTGTGCTCAAAATGGGTTTCCGTCAGGGTGATAACGCCCCCATGGCTTTCATGGAACTGGTTGAACGGCCCGAAGTCGAAGAAGCCGAGGCTGAATAAGCCGGCTTCGCACAGCCAGGGCTGGTGTGCAAACGTCAGCCACAAAAACCTGCGTGGGTTCGCCCACGCAGGTTTTTTTTTGGCCCGAAGCATTTATTTGGTCAGGCGCAGCTCCATCAAGTCGCCCGCGATAGAGGCGAAGGCCTGGGTCAGATTGTTGACATTCTGCGCGTTATAAAAGCCGTTGGAGGAAGCGCAGTTCTTCATCAAGCCTGCGTCGGAGGCGGGGCCCAGTGCGACGGTGTAGATCTTAATACCGCCCGGAATATGCGCGTCATCAGGATTCTTGATGTTGTCGCAGAGCAATTCGGTGTATGCGTCTAGGTCCGCCGTACTGTCCCTGCCGGTCGGCGTCAAATTGCGGTCTGTGTCGTTGAGCGAATTATGGTTGTTAATGAGGTGATTGGTCACCCTCTGGTCGTAACCAATGGTTCGGTTATTCAGTGTTCGCCACTGACCGCTTGAGTCACGATAGGTCACAGAGTAGCGGAAACCTTCATCGGTAGTAATGCCGCCTGCCACGCTGTTTGCGCCGTCTGTCAGCAAAATCAGCACCTTGGTCAGATCTCGGTGCGGCGGGCGGGGCATGGTGGCTGAGCCGCCATCTTCCAATTCAACTGTCGGACCCCCCCAGTGCCCGCTCCAGGCAGGATGCAACATACGCCAGCCCCAAAGCAGGCCGGCGGGTACAGCGGTTCCGCCTTCTGCGTACATCTTTTCGATGCTGTCTTTGAGCTCATCGATATCGTCAGTCAGAAATTGACTCTTCAGGCTGTCATTACACATGCCGGGGTTGGTCAGGTAGTACAACATCAGGTGATTCCGGTCGTACCGGGTGGGTACTTTGTAGGGGCCGCCGGGCTGTTCGATGTTGTTGGGAAGCCAATAGCCTTCATTGCTCGGTGTAAACGTCGCAGCCAGGGTGGTGGCGTTCCTATGGGGCTCGTGTGATACCCGCAGCAGGCTGGAGCGTTCTTGATATAGCGGGCGGAAATTGCCGGGCAAATTGTCCGCATGAGCAACATCCGCCAGCGGACGTCCATAGGGACGGGGCTCGGTGATACAGCCTTTCCACACATCCTTAACGTAAAAGCTGGCTCTCCAGCCGGGCGTGCCCCGCGTTAACCAATTACGCGTGATCTCGTTATTGCCTACATTTACAACGTGTGTGAAAGGAACTGTGCCGATAAATGTTCGTGTGTTCTCGTTCGCTTCAGCGGCACCAAGCACCATGTCAACCAGCAAATTCGCCGCGTCTTTCAAATGCGCCATGCGGGTTTTACCGCTACCTTTGTCGACAGTGTCCATCGAGCCACTGTTGTCCATGACCAGCACCACTTCCAAATCACTCCGGTTGCGCCGCAACGCTTGGTTCTCCGCCGCCAGTCCCATCGAAGTGACGCCAAGATAGCCTGTACTGAGCAGGGGCAGTTTGGCATGGGCGCTCATAGAGATCTGCTGGCCGATACGGTGGCGCACATCACCTTCGTTGCGCAGGGTTTCATACTCTATGGTTACGGCATCTTCCGGAAATCGCGTGCCGAGGAAGGACTGGGGCATGTTGGCGTAGAAGAAGGCATGGGCGTCGTTGACCCAGTCCTCGTTCACGTAATCGTCGCTTTGCGGATCGTAATTGCCCAGGTTGCGTCCTGCCGAGATCACCGCCGCATCCAGAGCATTGCTCAGCCGTTGCTGGGCGATATTGTGTCGCGCCAGGTCAATGGCACCTAGAGATCCACCGATAATGAGGGTAAGAAACAAGATAGAAGTAACCGCGACACTGCCGCGCTGCCCGCGACGCTTGCGCCGCGTTGACTGCATAGTGTCCATGAAGGGCTTGTCTGCCATGCTGTGTCTCCTTGGCGCCTCGGGTCCCGTTGCCGGCAAATCGGGCCAAGCGGCGCTCACAGCCCCAGCTCCCGGATGTCCGAAAACCGAGGACGGAAAAAGACCCGGCTATACAGGCGTCGCTCGCCACCCAGCATGTCCCAGAAGGCAGCACTCATGACGAACGGCTCGTGATCGTAGAACATCTCCACCACCAGAATGGTGTCCCCGCGGTTAGGTGGCGGGAAATCCCGAAGCTGGGCGCGAGACGCGGCTAACGGTATTGAGGAGCTGAGTTTTCCGCCCCGATATGCCCGGCGCCATTCAGGATTCGATTCCCATTCCACCCTGTTGTTTTTCGTGGGCTCAGTGGCCGCATACACGCTGAAAATCACCTGCCCATGCCTGTCGTAATGCAGCGGCTGCATCAGGTCGGTGGCGATAGCGTGATAGGTGCAGACGTTAGTGGTTCGGCTGCAATCACTTCTATCGTACAGGTCGCGCTGAATGGATAAGCCGTTGGCCAGGGTGAAGGCGGTTCGGTCCAGTACCGCGGCGGCGCGGTGGTATTGGTAGAGCTCAATGAACCCGACGATGGTGAAGGCCATCAGTGGAATCAGCAGCGCCGCTTCCACGGCAGCGATGCCGCGTTGTGCGCCGCTAAAGCGGGAAACCCAACGTGTCATCATGGCTCGTTCTGTATCATCACAAAGCGTTCCAGCCGTACCAGGTCTATGCCCAGCCAGGAAAGTATTCCCGTCAGTCGAGGCTGCTCGAAACCCATGCGGTACATGACGATCTCGCCCCGATCGCCCGCATCGCAGATCGGCTCGTAGCCTTCTTCATCAATATCCTGGAACCAATTGCTATCCGCACCGGGTTCATAAATCTGCACGTCAAGATAGATTCTGCCGCCCCGCGCCCAGGGAGCCAGCGACTCGCGCACCTGCGACTCGACGGCGGTGGTGCAGTCCATATGTTCCGGAACACCGATCTTGCCGATACGGGTCACCCTGTTGGCGGTGGCTTCCAGGGTGGCGTCAGCAAATAACATCACTATGACTTCGATCGCGACAAACAGGATGGCAAAGAGGATCGGCGCCACCAAGGCGAACTCCACAGCTGTGGTGCCTCGCTGGTTTGTTCTCAGTGAACGCTTAGAAGTGCTTGACCCGACCATCGCGCAGCTCCGGCTTTATGGCTTGCTGTAGCCCAACTGCCGGCGCACATAGCGGTAGAACTCCAGGTTGTCCTGGGTGCTGCCCAGCGACTGGCTGGCAAGCAACACGCTTTCTGCAGCATCGTCGCGGCCCAGCAGGCCGTAGGCGAGTGCCAGATTGCCTTGTTCTTGCGGAAGGCGGCCGGAAAGGCCGGTGTTCCCCAGCAGAATGTTGACGGCTTCGCGCGGTTTACCACTAAGCGCCAACGACAGGCCCAAGTTGTTGCGCAAGGCAACATCATCACCGTTAACGCGCAAGCCCTGCCGATAAATAGCCTGGGCTTCGTCATGCCGGCCAGCCAGATCGTGCGCCACCCCCAGACCCGCGACAGCTAGGGGATGGTCCGGCCATTGTTCCAGCGCCTGTTGGTAAATTTGGGCGGCCGATGCCAGATCTCGTTGCTGCAGAGCAATTCGTCCCAGCCCCAAGCGGGGCTCAATGAGGTGGGGGAAGCGCTGAGCCGCTTCCCCATAGGCCAGCTTGGCCGCCTGCAATTCGCCTCCAAGGAAGTGCGTATCAGCCAGGCCGAGCCAAGGGCCGGACATTTCCGGGTGGGACTCGATCAATCTTGCATAGATGGGCCGTGCCACCTCAAGGTCGCCGCTTTGCAACGCGCTTTCGGCGATACGCATGTCGCTGGCCAGCACGGCCGTCTCGTCATAGGCGGAAGCCAGCGGTTGGACATGGGTCTGCTGAACGCTCGCGCATGCGCTCAATGTCAAGATTGACAGTGTTACCAGCACACGGTGCAGCAGGGGAGACAGAAATTCAAGGCGATTCATGGCAGGTTCTCTTTGCGTGCAGCGGTTCACTGACCGCTGAAAAAATCCATCAGACTGAGTACGGCCGGGCCGGCCCCCACAATAAGGACAGTCGGCAGAATGAAGATCATCATGGGGATCGTGATCTTTACGGCCAGCTTGGCTGCTTGTTCCTCCAGGCGCATCAGGCGAGCGGTACGTTCGCTACGCGCCAGCACTCGCAGCGCTTGGGTAATGGCGGTGCCGTACTGGCGCGACTGAACCAAGGTACTCACCAGGCTATCCACCGACTCGAGTTTGACCCGGTCAGCCAGCCGTTCCAGCACCGTGACGGTGTCGCTGCTGACCTGAAGCTCATGAGAAGTCAGCCGCAATTCGTCTGCGATCTCCGGTGCCACCATGGCCAGCTCCTCCGCGACACGATGCAGCGCGCTGTTCAAACCCAGCCCCGCGTTTGTGCAGATCACCAGTAAATCCAGCGCGTCCGGCAGGCTGCGTTCGATAGCGCGCTGTCGCCGTAGCACCAGGCGGTCCAAAACAATGCGCGGGAGCAGCAGACCCAGGTATACGGCCAGCAGACAGGCGCCCAGCTTCAGACCGAGGTTGTCTTGCAGTAACGGCCATATGAACAGGATGGTCACCGTCACCATGACCGCGGCCGTCAGACCCGCGAGGGCTGCCACCGTTAGCAGAGCTTGTGGGCTGCGCCAGCCGGCCATGATCAGCTTCCGGCCGATTTCCAGGCGTTGGGCCTGGCTGAAGAGAGGCAGGGCGGCCCCAATGCGTCGCATTAGCTCAATAGTGCTCTGCCGAAGGTTGCGGACGCTCAGCCTGCGTCTGCTACGTTCGCCCTGACGGCCTTCGCGCTTGATTTCCGTCTTGAGCGCTTCGACCAGACGCGCCCGGTTGCTGGCACGGGCGTACAGGTAAAGAAAAACGCCTGCCAGCGCGATGATGAGGACAAGCACATCGAATAGCAAGGTCAGCATGTCAGACCTCCAGCCGGGCGATCTTGCGTATCAAGAGTATGCCCACGGTCAACATACCGGCCGCTACCCATAACAGCAGTTGACCGGTTGGATGCTTGAACATCACCTCGATGTAGTCTGGGTTAACGAGCATGAGTGCGCCGATTATTAGAAAGGGCAGGGCGGAAAGCAGAGCTCCGGCGAAACGCCCCTCGGCCGTCAGCGCTTTCGTCTTGAGCCCGAGGTCGCGCCGGGCGCGGATGATTCCGCTCAGGTTTTCCAGGGTTTCCGCCAGTGAGCCGCCCGTTTCGCGTTGCAGCAGCAGGCATACGGCGAAGAAGGACCCAAGGGCGAAGTGGATCGTCCGCAGGATGTAGACCATCGGCGGATAGCGGCCGAATAAGCCGGCCCGCCGGCGCTCCTCAGCTGCCAGATCTGTCTTCATGTCGCCCATTTTACAGTAAGAGACCTCCCTCG
>JAJUGV010000055.1 GCA_029265795.1 Alcaligenaceae bacterium | reverse complement strand
GAATTCCAGTACACCATCCGTGTCGTGTCGGAAATCACCGAGTCCAACGGTTCTTCTTCCATGGCTTCCGTCTGCGGCGGCAGCCTGGCCATGATGGACGCGGGCGTTCCGGTGGCTGAGCATGTGGCCGGTGTGGCCATGGGCCTGATCAAGGAAGGCGGCAAGTTCGCTGTGCTGACCGACATCCTGGGCGACGAAGATCACCTTGGCGACATGGACTTCAAGGTGGCCGGTACCGTCAACGGTATTACGGCGCTGCAGATGGACATCAAGATCCAGGGCATCACCAAGGAAATCATGCAGGTCGCCCTGGCTCAGGCCAAGGAAGGCCGTCTGCACATCCTGAACGCCATGCGCGAAGCCATCGAAGGCTCGCGTACCGAGCTGTCGGAATTCGCTCCGCGCATGCTGACCCTGAAGATCAATCCGGAGAAGATCCGCGACGTGATCGGTAAGGGCGGCGCCACGATTCGCGCACTGACGGAAGAGACCGGCACGCAGATCGACATCAATGATGATGGCAACATCACCATTGCCAGTGCCGATCTCGACAAGGCCCGTGAAGCGGAGCGCCGCATCAAGGAACTCACCGCCGACGTGGAAGTGGGCGAAGAGTACGAAGGCCCCGTCCTGCGTCTGCTGGATTTCGGTGCCATCGTTCAGGTGCTGCCCGGCCGTGATGGCTTGCTGCACATTTCCGAGATCGCCAACTACCGGATCGCCAACATCAACGACGTCCTCAAGGTCGGCCAGATCGTTCGCTTCAAGGTCATCGAAGCCGACGACAAGGGTCGTCTGCGTCTGTCGATCAAGTCGATTGGTGGTATCGAAGCCCAGAACGGGCAGGGCGACACCGCCGAGTCGTAAGACACCGGCATTGCCCTATAATGCGTGCCTCTTCCGGCGGGCCGACCGCCGGAAGCACGTGCCCCCGCCAGGGAGCACGCTGCCCGAGTGGTGGAATAGGTAGACACAAGGGACTTGAACAATTTGAGCCTTCGGAGGGAAACGTCCGAAGTGAAGCCCGTCAAATTCGGCGAACGCCCTGAATGCCCTGGCATTCGCGCCAACGCCGAGCCAAGCCCGGTTCGCAAGGCCGGGAAGGTGTAGAGAGCAGACGGCGGGCACCTACGGCCGAGTGGCTATGGTGAAGGCGTGCTCCAGCCCACGAACAGCATTCATGCTGGCGGCGAAAGCCGAAGTGGGAAGAAAATCCCTCGCCTCTGGGCGTACCGGTTCGATTCCGGTCTCGGGCACCAGTCAAGCAAGAAGCCGCTGCTGTGGTTCACAGTCAGCGGTTTTTTTTGTGCGGGCGTATCAGGACACATGATCACACAACGGGAAACTTGCTAAGCGGTATCAGGGTTGTCACTATGGACCTGACATTCACCCGAGTAGGAGTTTTCATGATTCGATCCCCCAAAGCCCTTCTGAGCGCGGCCATTCTCGCGGCAGGCTTTGTCGCCGCACCGGCGATGGCTCAGACGGCAGCCACGGGTCAGTCCCCCCAATCCGCGCAAACGGCGCCCGCTGTACAGCCCACGGATGCGCAACTGCAAAGCTTCATCAAGGTTTCCAAGAATATTTCCGCCGTGGTACAGGAATATCAACCGAAGGTGCAGGCCGCGCCTGACGATGCCGCCCGCGAGCAGGTTATACGCGAGGCAGACGAAAAAATGGTTCAGTTGGTCCGCGCGGACGGGCTGAGCGTCGAAGAATTCAACGGCATCGGCGCTGCGGTCGAACAAAACCCGCAAGTGCGTCAGCGGGCCATGGAACTGGCCCACCAGCCCGGCGGTTAAGGCCGTCAAAACTCAAGCTTTGCTGGTCGGGCGAGGAGCCTCCCGGCCAGCCATAGCGGCTACGTCCCTGTCTTTGCCACAAAGATAATTCGAATTATCATTTAGGTCTGTTTGATAACTAGAGTTATCAAACCTTGATAGCAATACGCTCGTAGGATAATATTAGTTATCTTTAACGGCGAAAAGACAATCATAATGAGCGATCTGCTCGATTTTCTCGTCCGGGCCCGACAAGCACAAGGCCTCACCCAAGCCGAATTGGCAGCGAAATGTGGCCTCAGCCGTATGGCGATACAGAAGGCAGAGTCAGGCACCACCGACCCCCGGCTGTCCACAATCCATGTGATGGCCAGGGCCCTCGGTATGGAACTCATGCTGGTACCCACCGGCATACGGCCCGATTTGGAACAATTCATCCGCGCCGGTGGGCGTCTACTTGGCCAACAGGCGGGGGCGGGCGCGCCCGCATCCGTCGTGGATCAACTTCTTGGGCATCCTGGCCCGGCAACGAGTAAGCGATGAGCACTTCCATCCGCTACCTTCGGATGTATTTGCATTCGCCGCAGGGGCGTAAGCAGCCTATCGGCTATCTGTCTCAGTATGGAGACATACTGCGCGTCTCGTTTGATCGTGACTACATCGATGATCCAAAGCGGCTCACGCTGTCGCTAAGCTACCGGGGTGCCGATGACGCAGCAACCAGAGCCATACTCTCCGCCGCCAGGGATGCGCGGCTTACACGTGCCGATGGAAAATGGCCGAGTTTCTTCCAAAACCTGCTGCCGGAAGGACATAACCGTGAGCGGCTGGCCCGCGAGCGGGGCTGCGCGCTGGAAGACGAGTTCGAGCTCCTGGCCGCCGCCGGCCATGACTTGATGGGTGCGCTCGAAGTCGAGCCTGTTCCGCAGGAAGAGGGCATACCCGATTCCGTACGGCTCTGGCATACCGCCATGGGGCTGGACGTTCTCGAGCCGGGGTTCGTTGAGTTTCCGGTTGAAGACGCCGCGTCGCTTCCGGGTGTCGTTACGAAATTCTCTGCAGTCAGGGAAGGCAGGCGATACACCATACGCCGGCACGGCGCGGCCGGCTCGCATATCCTCAAATTACCCTCGACCCGTCATCCTGATCTGGTCGCGAACGAATACGCAGGCTATCAGCTGGCCCGGGCCGTGGGCTTGGCTTGTGCCGACGCCGACCTTATCTCGGCCGAAGCCGTCGATCTGCCCGAATGGCTGCCCTTCAATGAGGTTCTGGCGGTCCGGCGATTTGATCGGTTGCCGGGTGGCAAGCGGGTGCATATGGAGGAATTTGCACAAATCCTGGGCTATGAGCCGCGCCACAAATACGGCAGAGGCATCTTCCACGATTACTCCGGCATGTTGCGCATTCTTGATCGACTATCCCAGGACCCAGCACGCGATGTGCAGGAATTCGTGAATCGCTTCGTGGTCTTCATCCTCATGGGCAACACTGATGCACACCTGAAAAACTGGGCAATGGTCTATCCGGATGGCGTCAACCCGGTGCTGGCCCCGCTATACGACCCGGTATGCGTGACGGCTTTCTTCGGTAGCGTCCCGCCTACGGACTACGGCGTCAATCGTTCTATCGACGCCAAGCTCGTGGCGTTCTCGTGGGAAGACATGGCCACCCTGTTGAAGACGGCGGATGTACCGCGTGCTTCCCGCGTGCTGCAGGTGGCCCGTGCCACGGTAAGAGCGGCTCAAGAGAAATGGCCGCAGGTGTTGGAGGTGGCGCCGGAGTCGATGCGTCGGGTGGTTCTGGACCGTCTGAATGGTGGGGTGGCGCTGACCCGTGAGACCCGGTTAAAAGCCATATAGCTCCGCCGCGTTGTGTACCAGTATCTGGTCCCGAACCGCTTGGGACGGGCACCAGGTGTCTAGAATAGCCAGCAACGACGCCTCGTGCGGGCGCTCAGTCTGACCTGGATGGGGCCAGTTGCTCGCCCACAGGCAGCGTTCTGGGTATTCGCGAACGAGAGCTTCAGCCAACCGGCTCACGTCCTCATAAAATGGCGCGCCACTGCGCGATGTCTCGTACATCGCCGAAAGTTTTACCCAAACGTTGCCTGTGTCGAGAAGGCGTTTCAGTACGGCAAACGCGGGGTGGTCCGTGTTTACTGGCTCAAGAAATTTGCCGACGTGATCGATCACGACCCGGGAGGGCAGGTCGGCAATTAGCGTTGCGTACTGAGGGAGTGTGCGGCCATCAAGCTGGAGATTGATCGTCCATCCCAGCGGCGCGATACGCTCCGAGACAGGCATTAGCTCTTCCCAGGTCATGATGTTGCCGCTATTGGGCACCATCTGAAATCGTACCCCCCTCACGCCAGCGGCATCCAACCTTATCAAGTCGGCATCCGTAGCATCTTTCGGCATTGAAATAATGGCTCGCGCCGAGCCGTTGGCGGCACGCAAAGCATCCATCGTGCAGCGATTGTCGAAGCCATAGCCCATCGGTTGCACGATGACGCAGCGGTTGATGCCCAGGACTTCACGTAACGCCAGGTAGTCCTCCCACGTAGCCCGAGGGGGCGAGACGGGTGACGCCTGTTCCAGCGGGTAGGTGTCGAGATCATAGATGTGAAGGTGGCAGTCGCAACCGTCAGCGGGGACGGGCCAGCGAGCTTGAATCATGCTGTCTCCGATTTTATTGAGGAAGCAGAAGGCCGAACCGATCTCGTGCACGGACGGCATACTCGGCATTCACGCTGCACTCGGGTACCTGTCCTGCTAAGAGCGCTTGAACTTGCCGCACAGAATCCATGGCTTGGTGTTCGGCGGCCTCTGGTGTAAGGCCTCCAATGTGGGGTGTGGCGATCACCTTCGGATGCTGTGCCAACCTCGGCGGCGGCATCTGATCTGTGGCGGATCCGACGTCAAGCGCAGCGCCGGCGATAATTCCGCTATCAAGCGCTTGCAGCAGGTCGTCCTCGTTGACAAGCTCGGCCCGCGATGCATTGATGAAATAGGCTGAGGCACGCATTTGTCGCAGACGAGCCAGATTAATCAGGTTTGCCGTTTCGGCGTTGGCCGGGGCAAGACACACGACAAAATCTGATTGCTCGAGAACGGTCTCGAGCGAAACTTGACGCACGCCGGCAGCATCGGGGATTGTCGTATAGGGATCGTGGATGAGAAGCTGCATCCCGAATGCCGATGCGAGCCGGGCCAGGTATTGGCCTATCGTTCCGTAGCCAATGATTCCCAACGCCGCCCCGCGGAGCTCTCTTCCCATTTGGGGTGCCGGAGTGCCGCCGTTCCGATATGTCTGCGACGCCGCGTCGATGTGGCGTGCGAGGTTGATCATGGCTCCGACAATCCATTCGGATACCGCGGCTGCAAAGCCGGCAGTGGCCCGTGTGACCAGAATGCCATGCCGGTTGGCATAGCCAAGGTCGATGTTCCGTATGTCGACAGCCACTCGGCACACGGCGGAGAGCCGTGGGAGAGCGTGCATAAGTCGTGCGTCGATAGGAGGGACGCGGAAGCTGACCAGGATATCGCAGTCGTGCGCTTCGCGGATGATGTCTTCGTGCGTCGTTTCATCATCGCTATCGTGATAGCGCACTTCACCCAAAGATGTAAGGATTTGGTAGGCGCGCTCCCCAAAGTAATGGCGTAGCGCGCTGCGGTTATGCGTCAGGAATATTCTGGTCATGTTGGGCGGGATGCGGCGCTAGAAATAAAGGGTTTACCAGGTCGGGATACCGACTGACGTTCGACGAGCCGGGGCGGGAAGCTGAACTCCCGCGGTGGCGTGTCGGGTTCTCGGATGCGAAGGATCGCTTGCTCCACCATCGTCTCTGCCACTTCACTTACCGGGGTAGCCACCGTTGTGAGTGGCGGCCATACGTACTCTGAGACGGACACGTCGTCCATGCCCACGACGGATACGTCCTCGGGAACTGAAAGGCCACAATGCCGCAGGCCTGCCATAAAACCTATGGCGGTCATGTCATTCACTGCCACCACTCCGGTAGGCCGCTGCCCCAATCGAGCCACGTTCTGAGCTGCCTCAAAGCCAAGCTTCGCCAGTTCGTTGTCGCCGAAACGGCTCCCGCCATCAATCTCTATAACCTGGGCGGAATACTGGTCGCCCGCCTCGCCGATCGCGGCAAGGAATCCCTCGACCTTTTCGCGGCGACTGATCGTTTCGCCTTTTGGCCTTACGAAGGCGAGATGTCGGTGACCGTGCGCGATGAGGTGATCAGCCGCCAAGCGGCCGGCCATGCGGTTGTCCGGCAAGACATGATCATGTCGCGAAGGATTCGAAAGGTTGATGCCTAAGTCGTAACTGACGACGGCAAGCCCTTTATCGATCGCTGCCTCGATGTGCCGTTCGTCACTTAGCGAAGAAATAACGATGGCGGCGCGGATACCAAGGCCTGAAAGATCCTCCAGCATCTTGGCTTCCATCCGCTGATCGCGATACGTATTGCAGACCAGGACGCGGTAGTTATGGCGTCGCTGCGCTACTTCTTCCACCGCCACCGCCAACTGAGCAAATGAGGGGTTGGAGGTACTCGGCACCAGCAGCCCCAGAATGGGGATGTTCCCCGTCTTGAGGTGCCGGGCGATTTGGCTGGGGCGGTAACCAAGTTTGTCTATCGCCTCTTCAATGCGCGCGAACGTGTCCTTACGCATTCGCTCAGTCCGACCGTTGAGCACGTTGGACACCGAACTGACCGAGACATTGGCCAGCCGAGCGACGTCCTGGATTGTTGCCATCGTCTTCTCGCGGATTTATTAAATCGTTATAGTAAATCGTTAAAGTAAATATATCACTGGCGACGCAATGATATCGCGAACCGCTGTTTGCACAAGGCGCTGCTAGGGTTTTCCTGGGCATTAGGGTAATGCCTAGGTTCGTTCACATACCTCCGTTTATGGCACCGTGCTATGGTCTGTAAAACGATCTACTAAAACGATACATCCGTTTTTATCTCACGATATCAGGAGGAGGCACCATGAAGCCCGTTTTCCGTTTCACGACTTGCCGTCTCGTAGGTGCGCTCATCTCTGCGGCGCTACTCACATCGGCTCCGGTTGTTCAGGCGCAGGCCAAGAAAGAACTGAAAATAGCTCACTCGGCACAGGGCGACGTGAGTTCAGAGCACCACATCGTCGCCTGGATATTCAAAAACTATCTGGCAGAGAATTCCGACACGCTTTCTGCTCGCATTTATCCCACAAGTTCGCTGGGCGACGAACGGGCCGTATTTGAAGCCATGCAACTCGGAGCAGGGGCCTCATGCTCTATTGCCGGCACGGCCATTCTTAATAACTTCTCAAAGCGTGTCGGTGTCATTGACCTGCCGTTCATATGGAAGGGCTACGACCATATGAATCGGGCGCTAGACGGAAAGGTGGGCACCGCTATCGCCGCCGATCTGGAAAAGGCCGGTTTCAAAGTACTGGCCTGGACGACCAACTGGGGCTCGCGGAACGTCGTTACGGCGAAGAAGGCTATTAATGGCCCGGATGATCTCAAGGGTCTGAAGATCCGCACCATCCAGAGTCCTGTTTATGTGGAGACCATCAATAGCATGGGCGCCAACGCAACACCCATGTCTTTTGGCGAGGTTTACACCGCAATGCAGACTGGCGTACTCGATGGTTTTGAGCATGGCTCCGCCGTAGTGGTGTCAAACAAGTTCTACGAGGTCGCCAAGAACGTCGCGATCACCAATCATTTTCTCGGCCCTGCGGTATTCGTATGCTCAATGAATGAGTGGAACCAACTGTCGGAAGATCAAAAACAAGTAGCCATGGACGCCGCAAGACTGGCCGCTGACATTAATCGATCGTTGGCGCCGATACGTGAGCAGCAGGCCTTTGATTTCCTTCGCGACAAAGGCATGACCATCACCAAAGTGGATACGGCCGGATTCCAAGAGAAGGCCACTACGCTCCAGGACAAGATTGCGGCAGATATTGGCGCGACCGATCTGTTGGCTGAAATCCGAGCGGTTCAATAAAAAGACTCGTGATCTGTGCTGCGCGTCGGCTGGTGCCGCGCGCAGCTTGATGTTCCGGGACCTGTATCGCCAGCTCCCTGCTTCGTCCCCTTTTAAATTTCATGCGCTACATCCATAAAATCGCCGAGGCCGTTATTACGCTGCTGTTCGTGGCGATTGTCATCGCGGGCAGTCTGCAGGTATTTAACCGTTTCGTGTTGAACGTGTCACTCAGTTGGAGCGAAGAGTTCCAGAAATTTGCATTCGTATGGCTTGTGTTTATTGCCATACCGGTGGCTTACAACCGTTCGGCTCACTTGCGCGTGGATACCTTCTTCGAGTTGTTCCCGGCTGCGCTGCAGCGGACCATGCTATGGGTGGTTGACCTGCTTTGGGTCGGTCTCGGCGTGTCCTTGATCGCATATACCTGGCGGTTGATGCAGGTCACGCAATATCAAATGAGTCCCGGACTGGGTATCAGTATGTCAGTGGTATACGCAGGAATGGCCATTGGCGGCGGGTATCTCGTCGTTTGTGTCTTGGCCAACATGGTGGCGCGCCTGACCTCCAGGGAGCCGGTATGACATTAATGATTATCTTCGCCGCGATGCTGGTAATGGTTTTCATCGGTGTGCCTATCCTGCTTTCCATCGCGACGGTCAGTCTTGTCGGCGCCAGTGTGATTCCTGGCTTGGTGCCGGCATTGGTGCCGCAGAAAGCCTTCGCAATGCTGGACTCGTTCAGCCTCCTGGCGCTCCCTTACTTCATTCTGGCCGGTGCCATCATGACGCGCGGCGGGTTGAGCGCAGGCCTCATTGAGTTTTCCCAGACGCTGGTCGGTCACATCCGAGGAAGTCTTGGTCATACCGCAGTGCTGTCGTGCACGGCCATGGCGAACATTTCCGGTTCCTCGACCGCTGAAGCCGCTGCGGTGGGGTCCGTGACAATCCCTGCCATGAAGGAGCGCGGCTATAAGCCCGGTATGGCAGCGGCAATTGTTGCGTCGGCAGCGACCATTGGCCCGATCATCCCACCTAGCATGACGATGATTGTGTACGGCTCGATCACGGGGGTGTCGATTGGCGGCCTTTTCATGGCCGGTGTGGTGCCGGGCGTATTGATCGCGTCGCTATTGATGGCCGTCATCTTCGCTCTGTCTTTTCTGCCCTCCAACGCAGCGCTAAGAATTACGCAGCCGCGATCATCCCTGAAGCAAATTTATCAGGCGACGCTGCGAGTATGGCCGGCCCTGTTGGCTCCCGTGGTGATTATGGGCGGCATACTGGGTGGCATCTTTACTGCCACGGAAGCGGGCGTCGTCACGTGCGTCTATAGTTTGCTGGTCAGCATGTTGTGGTACCGAAAGCTGACGTGGAAGGACATCCCGAGCGTCGTTGTGGATGCTGCAGTGACCACGGCAATGGTTGCCGGTGTGTTGGGTATGGCAGGTGTGTTGGGGTGGCTGCTTAGCTATCTCAATTTCAACGACACCGTGCTGGCCACCCTGAAAGGGGTTACAGACAGCTCTCTGTTAATGCTTGCGCTGCTTGCCCTGATTATGCTCATACTGACCATGATCTTGGATGGCTTGGCTGTCGTGGTTGTCATGGTGCCCACTATCGTGTACGTGGGTAGCGCGTTTCAGATTGATCCCCTGCAGCTGGGCATCATCATGGTCATGATTACGCAAATCGGTGGCCTCACCCCGCCGGTCGCCATTCTGCTATTTATTACGACGAGTATCGCTCGCATTCCCTTTATGGAGGGCATCAAGGCGGTTTGGCCGTTCCTTGGCGTAATTGTGGGAGTCATGGTGTCCATCATGCTGTTTCCTAGCATAGCCACGTGGTTGCCAAGCCGAGTGATCGGAGGGGGATGACCCCGCGCCAGCAATGAGACTGAGAGATCAAGCCCTGCTAATGGAGCGCTTGAACCATTTACCGCCGCCCGTGGTGTAATAAGTCATGGTTCGCCATTGACGCCAAAATGGAAGACAAACTCAGACTCGACAAATGGTTATGGGCCGCGCGGTTTTACAAGACGCGCGCATTGGCTGTGGACGAAATCGGCAAAGGCCGCGTGCTGGTCAATGGCCAGGTGGCGAAGCCAGCCCGCGAGGTGAAGCCCGGAGACCTCGTCACCGTACGCAAGAGCGATCCGCCCATCGAGGTCGAAGTGCTCGGCGTGAGTCGTGTACGTGGCCCGGCGCCCGTTGCGGCAAAACTCTACCAAGAGACCGAAGAGAGCACGGTGCGCCGCGAGCGTGCCGCCGAGATGCGCCGCCTGGCACCCGAGCCGTCATTGAACTTCGATGACGGGCGGCCCACCAAGCGGGATCGCCGCCTGCTTGCAGCGATCCGGGGCAAATAGCCCTCAAGCCGGACTGTTCCACCTAATTGACTGCGCCGCGCCATGCCAGGCGTGCGCCGGGAATCGCTTTATGAAACGTCGATGGGGCCTGGTTTTAATCGCCTGCCTGGCGTTCGCAGGCATCGTGTGGTTGCTGCTGCCGAAGATACTCGGTCCCAAGTTGTCGGCGTATGAGGTGACGGCGCGGCCGCTGGTGCAAACCGTCGTGGCCACCGGAAGGGTGGCCGCGGTATCCCGCGCGCAGGTGGGCAGCACGCTGACCGGAGTGGTGGTTGAACGCCGCGTCCGGGAAGGAGATCGGGTCCAGCCAGGCGATGCGCTGGCGGTCCTTCGGTCCGAAGATCTCGAGGCCGCCGTCCGCGAGGCCGAAGCGGCACTGGCAGCACTTCAGGAATCGACCCGGCCGCAGGCGTATGCCGCCCTGCGCGAGGCGGAGTCGATGCTGGAGCAGGCAAGGCGTGAAGCGCAACGGCGGCGCGAGCTCTTTGATCGCAGGGCGATCTCCCGTGAAGAAATGGAGCGCGCGATACAGGCGGAGGCGACTGCCCGGGCGACCACAGAACGAGCCCGCCTCGAGGCGCAGTCGCTCTCCACCGGGAACGCGAATGAGGCCGTTGCGCGAGCTCGGCTGGCCAACGCCCAGGCGCAGCTCGAGAAGACCACGATACGGGCGGAAGTGGCCGGCACAGTGCTGACTCGTAATGCCGAGCCCGGTGACTTGGTCCAGCCCAGCCGCGTGTTGTTCGAGATCGCACGCGAGGGCGATACCGAGGTGCTGGTACCGCTGGACGAAAAAAATCTCGCCGCACTGGCTATTGGGCAGCCAGCAATGTGCATTGCGGATGCCTACCCCTCGCGCCCCTTTCCCGCCACGGTCAGCTTTATTGCGCCCAGCATCGACCCGCAACGGGGCACGGTGGATGTACGCTTGCGTGTGACGGATGTGCCGGAGTTCCTGAGAGAGGACATGACGGTTTCGGTAAACGTGGAAACGGGCCGTCGAGAACGCAGCATTGCCGTCCCCAACGATGCAATGCTGCCCCAGGACGGGGACCGCGCGGAATTATGGGTTGTCGTGGATGGCCGAGCCGAACGCCGGGAAGTGATGCTGGGCTTGCGCGGGCTCACCAGCACGGAAGTGACGGCGGGGCTGCAGGCAGGTGATATCGTTCTGGCGGATGGCGACGCCGCAATAGAACCGGGGACTCGGGTGCGAGCAGTGCTTGACACCAGCCCTGCCCAGGCAGCGGAACGTGCCACGCGCAACGAAGCGCCAATTCCAATGGACTGAGCCCCATGTGGATCGAATGGACGATCGCAATCCGATTTTTGCGCGAGGGTAGGGCTCAGAGCGCGCTGATAGCCATCGGCATTGCAGTAGGCGTGGCAGTCATTGTCTTTCTGAGCGCGCTCATTTCAGGACTTCAGGACAATATCATTGACCGCACTTTGGGCACCCAGGCACATATCAGGGTCGAGCCCGCGGAAGAGGTGAACCGCGTCCTGCCCGTTGGCGACGGAAGCATTCACCTCATCCTGGAGGACAAGCGCGCCCAACGGCTGCGGTCGATCAACAACTGGCAGCAGGTGCGCGACACCCTGGACACGCTTCCTAACGTCACCGCCGTATCCCCGGTGATATCGGGTCCGGCCTTCGCGCGGCGCGGCGAAGCCCGCGAATCCATCGCTCTCATGGGGATTGACCCAGAGCGCTATCAACGAATTATTCCGATACAGCGCGACATCGTGGAGGGGGTGTTTCGAGTCGGTGCTGACGATGCGGTGGTGGGCAAACAGCTGGCGCACGATCTGGGCTTGCGCGTCGGCCACAAACTCCGGCTCGATGCAGGCGAGGGGCGTGAGAGTACAGTCAACGTCACGGGAATTTTCGAACTTGGCGTGAGAGAGCTTGATGCCCGCTACGTTTATGTGGACATGAAGCGTGCACAGTCGCTGCTGGACCTCCCGGGCGCGGCAACCACAATTGACCTTACCGTCGAGGATATCTTTTCCGCAGAAGATGTTGCCTCACGGATTGCCCGGCTGACAGGTCTGAAGGCTGAGAGCTGGATGGAATCCAACGGCCAATTGATGAACGCCCTGCGCTCGCAGCGGCTCTCCACTCAGATGATCAATATTTTTGTTGCACTCAGTGTGGCGCTGGGCATTGCGAGCGTGCTGTCCGTGAGCGTCGTTCAGCGTACCCGCGAAATCGGAATCCTGCGCGCCATGGGGGCGGCGCGCCATCAGATTTGGCGGGTCTTTTTGCTGCAAGGCGCGCTATTGGGGTTATTTGGTTCTCTAATAGGCGGCCTCGGAGGCTTCGGGCTACTGTGGGCCTTCAACTCCTTGGGCCCGAAGCTGTTCACTGCTCCTCTCACTCCTTCTTTGTTGCTGAGCGCAGCGCTGCTCGCGACGGTGACCGGCGTGCTGTCGGCCGCGGTGCCGGCAAGGCGAGCAGCGGCACTGGACCCTGTGGAGGCGATCCGTCATGGTTGACCATCGCTCTGACCAGGAGGTGGTTCGGCTCGTAGGCCTGCGCAAAAGCTATAACGTCGGCAAACCGACAGAAGTTGAGGTTCTGCATGGGCTCGACCTGACCCTGGCGAGGCGGGACTTTGCCACACTCGTCGGCGCCTCCGGCTCCGGAAAGAGCACACTGCTGAATCTGGTCGGATTGCTGGACACGCCGACCTCCGGCGAGCTGTTTCTGATGGGCAAGGCCACCCGCGACATGGGCGACGCCGAGCGCACCGCGCTCCGTGCCAACGCCATCGGTTTCGTCTTCCAGTTCCACCACCTTATCCAGGCGTTCACTGCGGTAGAGAACGTGTTGATGCCGCTAATGGTCACGGGCGGCAAGCCTTCCTCCGAGCAGGTGGAGTGGGCGCACAGGCTGCTGGAGCAAGTGGGACTGAAAGGCTTGGAGCGGCGCAAGCCGGATGAGCTCTCAGGAGGACAGCAGCAGCGTGTCGCCGTTGCCCGGGCGTTGGTCATGCGGCCGGCGCTCCTGCTTGCAGACGAACCCACCGGCAACCTGGACACCCAATCGGCGGCGGAGGTCTTTCGCCTCTTCCGGCAGTTCAATGAGGAATTCGGCTGTGCCGTGCTACTGGTCACGCACGACACCCGCTTGTCGGAACAGTGCGATCGTACGATCACGCTGGTGGACGGCAATATCGAGAGCGATGAGCGCGCGCTATGAGCGATGGGGCTAAAGCACGGGAGTGGCGATGACCGACTGGCCATCAGAGCGAATGTGGCCAAGCAGAGACTTGGCGGAAGCGGTGAGATTCGAACTCACGAAGGGTTGCCCCTTGCCGGTTTTCAAGACCGGTGCCTTCAACCGCTCGGCCACGCTTCCATCCTGACGGCATTGCACCGGCAAGAAGCCCGAAAGTTTAGCGTATGTCGGCCTCCTTGTGGGCTTTGAGGTCATAATAGCTGCTTTCCTGAAGCATTCCAGAGAGGAGTCGACATGAAAGCAGTGGAAATCTCGCAACCCGGCGCGCCCGAGGTCCTCAAACCCGTAGAGCGGCCCATGCCCGAAGCCGGCGCGGGAGAAGTCCTCATCAAGGTCTCGGCCGCCGGCGTGAACCGCCCCGACGTGTTTCAGCGCAAAGGGAATTATCCACCGCCCAAGGGTGCGTCCGACCTGCCGGGCCTCGAAGTGGCAGGCGAGATCGTTGGGGGCGATGCCACTGCAGGGGGCTTCAAGGTCGGCGACAAGGTTTGCGCGCTGCTGGCAGGGGGCGGCTATGCGGAATACTGCGTGGCGCCGGTCGAGCAGTGTCTGCCCATCCCGGCCGGGCTGAGCGATGCCGAAGCCGCGGGGCTGCCCGAAACCTACTTCACCGTCTGGAGCAATGTCTTTGATCGCGGCCGCCTTTCTGCGGGCGAAACGCTCCTCGTACACGGCGGCGCGAGCGGCATCGGGACCACGGCCATCCAGCTTGCCAAAGCCATGGGTCACACCGTTTTCGCCACCGCCGGCAGCGATGATCGCGTACGTGCCATTGAAGAGCTGGGCGCAGATCTCGGCATCAACTATCGCAGCCAGGACTTCGTCGAAGAAGTAAAGAAGGCGACCGACGGCCGTGGTGTCGATGTGATTCTCGACATGGTGGCGGGCGACTACGTCGCACGCAACATCAACTGTCTGGCTGACGATGGCCGTATCGTCATCATCGCCACGCTGGGTGGAAACAAGGGCGAGTTCGATTGCGGCCAGGTACTGCGTCGTCGCCTCACCATCACTGGTTCCACGTTGCGCCCACGGCCCGTCGCTTTCAAGGGTGACATCGCCCGCAAGCTGCGCGAACATGTCTGGCCGCTGCTGGAAGCCAAAAAGGTGCGTCCCATCGTCCACGCCACTTTCCCGCTGGCCGAGGCCTCTAAAGCGCACGCCATGATGGAAGCCGGCGACAACATCGGCAAGATCATCCTCATCCCCTAACAGGGGTCATACGCGGTACAATGCCGGGTTAATCCAATTTTCCAGTCTCTTTAACCTGTATGGTCAATCATTCACGCAAGCGTCTGGTCATCGGCAACTGGAAGATGCACGGCGACACCGTCTTCAACTCCGAGTTGCTGGCGGGCCTGCGTTCCGGCATTGCCGACGCATCGAACTGCGATGTGGCTGTGTGTGTGCCGTTTCCCTATCTGTACCAGGTCCGTTCGCTGCTCGAGGGATCCGGTGTCAGCTGGGGCGCGCAAGACGTCAGCCGCCACGAGAAGGGCGCCTATACCGGCGAAGTGTCAGCGGGCATGCTTGCCGACTTCGGCTGCCGTTGGGCGCTGGTGGGGCATTCCGAACGGCGCAGCTACCACGGCGAGTCTGATCAGCTGGTGGCCGACAAGGCCGCAGCGGCTCTTGCAGCGGGCATCACGCCGGTCGTATGTGTGGGTGAGACCCTACAGGAACAAGAGGCCGGGCAGACCCATGCCGTCATCGAGCGCCAACTGGCCCCGGTGCTGGCATTGGGCGCGGATTCACTGGCAAAACTTGTCATCGCCTATGAGCCCGTCTGGGCCATTGGCACCGGCAAGACCGCCACACCCGAGCAGGCCCAGGAAGTACACGCGGCCATCCGCCGCCAGCTGAATGCCGCGGGTGTCGGCCAGGTGCGTGTCCTTTATGGCGGCAGCGTCAAGGCATCGAATGCCGCCAGTCTTTTTACAATGCCTGACATCGATGGCGCGCTGGTAGGCGGCGCGGCCTTGGTGGCTTCCGAATTTTTAAGCATAGCGGCCGCCCAGGCCTCGGAGTAATTCTTCATGGAATGGTTGTCTTCCGTCCTGATGGCGGTGCAGGTCATATCGTCGCTCAGCGTCATCGTTCTGGTGCTTTTGCAACAAGGCAAGGGCGCCGATATGGGATCCGCTTTCGGTAGCGGCTCCGCCGGCAGTCTCTTTGGCGCAGCAGGTGCCGCCAATTTCCTTTCGCGCACCACCAAGTGGGTCGCCATCGTCTTCTTCGCGTCCACGGCCGGCCTGGCCTGGTTGTCGCATACACCGCAAGGCCGCCCCGATGCTGGCGTGATGCAGGGTTTTGAAGTCCCGCAAGCGCCGGGTGCAGTGCCTTCCGCTCCGGGCAGTGTGCCCGCAGTGCCGGGTGCCAACAGTGTGCCGGACGCTTCCGTGCCGCAGGCGCCGGCTGCGCCCGCCGATGCACAACCCGCAGCGGAGCCTGAAGCGGCCGCTGACCAGGCCGAACCGGCCATGTCGGCACCGAGCGAGACGCCTGCCGAGGCGCCCGCCGCTGCAGACGCCCAAGCGCCTGCCAGCGAAGAGCAGCCCGCACAGTAGTTCCAAGTATTGCCTTGGGGCAGCGTTCGCCGGAAGGCAAACGCTGTCTCACCAGACCAGTCGCTACATCGGATCAAGCGCTTTAAGGTCGGTCTATAAATAAAAATTCCGACCGCTTGAAACCGTTAAAAAATATGTGCTAATATGCTGGTCTTTCACCGCCGACGTGGTGGAATTGGTAGACACGCTATCTTGAGGGGGTAGTGGCGAAAGCTGTGCGAGTTCGAGTCTCGCCGTCGGCACCAGGATTTGATTGAAGTCGCTTCACCGCGACTCAGAAGCAAGACGACTTAGAAGCAAAAGATGGCCCGCATGAACGGTATGTTCTGCGGGTTTTTTGCATTCCTGGTGCGATTGCTTTGGCATGACTTCGGCATGAGCGATGGCGGATCGGAAGCGGCGTGCAGGAGTCGGCAATGCGCCGCCGAAGATCGAGGCTTGCCGATATTCGTAAATTCCATAATAATGGAAATATGGAATCGAAAGAGATCATCCAGGTGTTATCGGCGCTTGCGCAGGAGTCACGGCTGGCTGTTTACCGATTACTGGTACAGGCCGGACCCGAAGGCCTTTCGGCTGGGCGCATTGCCGAACTGACCCATATCCCGCCCTCATCGCTGTCCTTTCATCTGAAGGAGCTTTCTCATGCGGGGCTTGTGTCCTCGCGTCAGGAGAGCCGCTTCGTAATCTATAGCGCCAACTATCCCACCATGAACGCCGTGCTGGGATACCTAGCAGAGAACTGCTGCGACGGTATTTCGTGCGTACCGGCCTGCGAGTCCTCGGGGCCCAAAGACCAACGCATCCAAGCCAAGGCATGAACGAAGTCGATGTCGTGATCGTGGGCGGCGGACAGGCGGCGCTGGCTACTGCCTACTTCCTGCGCCGGACCGGGCTGTCGTTCGTGCTGCTGGATGCCGAGGAAGGGCCGGGAGCGGCCTGGCGGCATGGCTGGGATTCGCTGACATTGTTTTCCCCGGCGCAATGGAGTTCGCTTCCGGGCTGGCCTATGCCCCGAAGCGAAGGCTATCCCTCTCGTGATCATGTCATCGACTACCTGACACGCTACGAGGTCCGCTATGGACTCCCGGTCCTGCGCCCCGTCTGGGTGCACGCAGTCCGGCGAGATGGCAGTTCTTTCCTCGTCGAGGCTGATGGCGGCCGTACTTGGCGCTCGCGTGCAGTCGTCAGCGCCACCGGCACCTGGCGTCATCCCTATGTGCCCGCCTACCCTGCGCAGGAGAGCTACTCAGGTGTGCAGATTCATTCGGCGCACTATCGGCGTCCTCAGGACTTTGCCGGACAGCGTGTGCTCGTGGTGGGTGGTGGCAATTCCGGCGCGCAGATCATGGCTGAGATGGCCCGCATCGCGCAGGCTACATGGGTGACCTCTTCCGACCCGGTCTTCCTGCCGGAAGATGTGGACGGGCGGGTGCTGTTCGAGCAGGCGACCGCGCGCTGGCATGCCATGCAGCAAGGCCTGCCGGTACCCGAACGTAGCGCGGGGTTCGGAGACATCGTGATGGTGCCTCCGGTGGCTGCGGCCCGTCGGCGGGGCGACCTGGTCGCCGTCCGACCCTTCACAGCCTTTACAGAAGCCGGCGTGGTATGGCCCGACGGCAAGGAATCGGAGGTCGATGGCGTCATATGGTGTACCGGCTTTCTGCCGGCGCTGGGCCACTTGAAGCCGCTCGGTGTGCTCGACGCGCAAGGTCGCATCGCCGTCGATGGCACACGCTCCCTGGCGGACTCGGGCCTTTGGCTGGTGGGCTATGGCGACTGGACGGGGTTCGCCTCCGCGACTCTGCTCGGCGTAATGCGCTCGGCCCGCAGCACCGCACAGGAAATCGGAGAAGCGCTGTCGGCTGGCCGCGACGTTCAACCACAAGGAGCTTTGCCATGAGCGATGTCGTCATCTATCACAACCCCAAATGCGGCACTTCGCGCAATACGCTTGCGCTCATCCGCAATGCCGGCATCGATCCACGGGTGATCGAGTACTTGACCAGCCCACCAGACCGCGACACGCTCAGATCACTGATCGAGCACGCGGGCCTGACGGTGCGCCAGGCGCTGCGCGAGAAGGGCACACCTTTCCAAGAGCTCGGTCTGGGTGACGCATCGTTGACTGATGACGCTCTGCTCGACGCGATGCTGGCGCATCCGATTCTTATTAACCGGCCTTTCGTCGTGACGCCAACGGCCGTGCGCCTGTGCCGACCGTCCGAACTGGTGCTGGATATCCTCGACCAGCCTCAACGTGGCCCGTTCACCAAGGAGGACGGCGAAGTGGTCATAGACGAACACGGAAGACGCGTGCGCTGAGTGTACGCACCTGGAATATTTATCATGAAGCAATTCACCTCATTACACGACACTACTCTGCCTGCGCTCGACGAATCCCTTTTCGATACGCCCACCCATGAAAAATTAGGTGTGCCGGTCGATGCGGACCATCCGCCGCGCATTCTGCTGCTCTACGGCTCACTGCGCGAGCGCTCGTACAGCCGTCTTCTTGTCGAAGAAGCCGCACGCATCCTGCAACGCCTGGGCGCCGAAACCCGTATCTTCGATCCGCAGGGACTGCCGCTGCCCGACAGCGTGCCAGCTGACCATCCCAAGGTTGCGGAGCTGCGCGCGCTGTCCCACTGGTCCGAAGGACAGGTGTGGTGCAGTCCCGAGCGCCATGGCACGATCACGGGCATCTTCAAGAGCCAGATTGATTGGCTGCCGCTCGAAGTCGGTAGCGTCCGACCCACGCAGGGGCGCACGCTTGCCGTCATGCAGGTCAGCGGGGGCTCGCAGTCCTTCAACGCCGTGAACGCCCTTCGCGTGCTGGGGCGCTGGATGCGCATGGTAACCATCCCGAATCAGTCTTCGGTGCCCAAGGCGTTTCAGGAATTTGACGAGGCAGGGCGCATGATGCCCTCGGCCTATTACGATCGTGTGGTGGACGTCATGGAAGAGCTGGTGAAGTTCACCCTGCTGGTGCGTGGGCGGTCGGACTACCTTGTCGACCGCTACAGCGAGCGCAAGGCTGCCGAAGCCGAAGTGCTGCGGCTGGCCGAGGCCGCCATGGCTCAGGAGCGAGACACCGAGCAGACGTAGTTCATGCTTCCGACATGCGAAGGGAGCATCGGTT
>JAJUGV010000028.1 GCA_029265795.1 Alcaligenaceae bacterium | reverse complement strand
GCGACGAACGACGCAAGCACATAGCCACCCTTGGGTGCAGCTGTCCTATGCAAGTCGGGGCGTTTTGCAGATACGGACCGCGCAGGGCCTGTTTCTCGCACCACCACAGTGGGCCATTCTGATACCGCCCGCGTTGGAGCATGTCGTGGTGAACTCACCGGGCACCGAAATGCGTAGCCTCTACATCGATACCAGTGCATTGCCGAATCTCGGCGAAGAATGTGAGGTACTTGCGGTGAGTGCGTTGCTGCGCGAAATGATCCGGCATTTTTCCAGTTTGCCGGTTGAATACGATCTGCATGGTGCTGAAGGGCGTCTCGTGAACGTCATGCTGGATCTGGTTAGTGCCGCGCCCCGAGAAATCTTTTCGCTGCCTTGGCCGGTGGATCCAGCGCTACACCCTATTTGTGCAGCCATACTGGATGCTCCCCAAAAATCTTTGCGTTTGGAAGAGTGGAGCGCAAATCTTGGCGTCTCGCTGCGGTCTTTGGAGCGCCTGTTCCTACGGGAAACCGGGCTCAACATGCGGCGCTGGCGACTGCGAGCGCGTTTATTGCATGCGCTGCCCTTGCTGGAGCAGGGTGCTAGCGTTACCGATGTCGCTCTGGCTTGCGGTTATGAATCTACATCGGCATTCATTGCTTCGTTTCGCCGGTTCTTTGGCAGTACGCCGGGGCGTTTCACGCCTCCGGCGTCTGTACGACAGGGTCAAAATGCGTCATGACATCCAGCACGGCCTCCTGTTGCATCACGCGCCGTCGTGCCTCGGCGGCGATTTCGTGACCGGCATGGATAGTCAGATTACCGTCCATTTCCAGGTCGACCTCCACCCAGATCATGTCACCCATCTTGCGAGTTTTGAGCCCGTGAATACCGAGTACGCCGGGCGTATCCAGTAACAGCCCGCGAATGCGGTCTTCGGTTTCGGCATCGACGCCGCTATCCATGAGATCGTTGAACGACTCGTAAAAAAATTGCCAGCCCATGCGGGTGATGAGCAGGCCGACAATCAGCGCAGCGAGAGGATCCGCCAAGGGAAAGCCGGCTAGGCTGGCGCCGATACCCACTGCCACCACCAGCGACGATGCGGCGTCTGAGCGGGCGTGCCAGGCATTGGCGACCAGCATGGTCGAGCGTACCCGCTGGCCCACTTTGAGCAAGTAGCGGAAGAGCAGCTCCTTGGCCAGCAAAGTGACAAGCGCTGCGCCCAGGGCCATTTGATGGACGGGCGGCAGGCTTTCCGGTGAAGTCAGTTTGGGATAGCCCGACCACAGCATGCTCACCCCTACAACGATGAGCAGCACGCCGATGGCCAGCGACGCCGCCGTCTCGAAACGGTAATGCCCGTAAGGGTGCTTGTCGTCGGGCGCCTTGGCACTGTGCCGGTTGGCGACTAGAACGATAAAATCAGACAGCAGATCCGAAAGCGAGTGGATGGCGTCGGCCACCAGCGCTGCCGAGTTGCCCAGTATGCCGATTGCAAACTGGGCAATGGATAGCGAAGTATTGAGCAGCACACTGACCAGCGTACTGCGTAGGGCAGCCGCTTGGCGCTCTGCGGCGCCCGGCCCGTTTTCATTGTTCAGCGGTAGAGAGTCAGTGTGTTGGGACATGACCGCTCAGAGAACGCGCATGCCGGGTTGAGCGCCGGGCCACGGCTCCAGCACATATACCCCTGGGTTGGCTTTTTCGTCTGCATGACTCGCCGCCAGCACCATGCCTTCGGAGACGCCGAAACGCATTTTTCGTGGCGCCAGATTAGCGACCACGACGGTAAGCTTATCGACCAGATCGGCGGGCTTGTAATACGCCTTGATGCCTGAGAGCACCTCGCGGTGACGGCCCTCGCCGACATCCAGCGTGAGGCGCAGTAGCTTGTCGGATTCTGCGACTTCCTCCACGGCGACGATGCGGGCGATACGCAGGTCGATTTTGGCAAAATCTTTGAAATCGATGGTGTCGGCTATGGGTTCGCCGCCAGGCATCACCTGCGGTTCTGCGGGGGGTTCAAAGAGCTGGTCGAGCATGGCAGGCTCCACGCGTTGCATCAGATGCTTGAAGGGTGTAATGGTGGAGGGCAGTTCTGCGGCGTCCGACCATTGGAAAGTACGGTTTTCGCCGAACAGCTCGAGTGCGACACGGCGGGTCAGCACAGGAATGACAGGGGTGAGCATCACTGATAGAGCCTTGAAACCGGCCAGCGCACGCGAGCAGATATCTTGCAGCCGGGCGCGGGTGTCATTGTCTGCGTTCTGAATACCTTTGGCCAGCACCCAGGGCTGCGCGGCGTCGAAGGCCTGGTTGATGACATCGGCCTGCGCCATGATGCGGCGTATGGCACGCCCGTACTCGCGTGCCTCGAAATCGGCGCGAACCTGTTCGGCGGCCGCAGCGAGCTCTTCCCGCATAGCCGTGGTATCGCCAACGTAGGCAAGCTTTCCTTCAAATAACTTGGTGATGAAGTTGGCGGCGCGACTGGCGATATTGACGTACTTGCCCACCAAGTCGCTATTAACGCGCGTTACGAAGTCGTCTGGGTTGAAGTCGATGTCTTCAACGTGGGAGTTCAGCTTGGCGGCAATGTAATAGCGCAGCCATTCGGCATTCATTCCGATTTCCAGATAACGCAGCGGCGAAATACCGGTACCGCGGCTCTTGGACATTTTTTCGCCGCTGACGGTGATGAAACCGTGTACGTGCAGGGCGTCAGGAGTCTTGAGACCGGCGAACTTAAGCATCGCAGGCCAGAACAGCGCGTGAAAGTACACAATGTCTTTGCCGATGAAGTGCACCTGTTCGGTATCGCTTTCCGGGTCAATCAATGAATAGAAGTCCAGACCCGACTTCTCGCAGTAGGCCTTCAATGACGCCAAGTAGCCGACCGGCGCATCCAGCCAGACATAGAAGTACTTACCCGGTGCGTCGGGGATAGGTATGCCGAAGTAGGGTTCATCGCGTGAAATGTCCCAGTCGGCCAGGTTGGCCTCGGAACCTTCGTCGTCACCCAGCCATTCACGGGTTTTGGCGAGGACTTCAGACTGCAGACGTTTATCGCCGTTATTGTTGGTCCCGGCGACCCATTCTCGCAAAAACTCGACGCAGCGCGGGTCGGAGAGCCGGAAAAAGAAGTGTTCGGAACTGCGCAGTACCGGCTTGGCACCTGTGAGCGTGGAATAAGGTTCGATCAGCTCGGTAGGGGAGTACACCGTGCTGCAGGACTCACAGGCGTCGCCGTATTGATCTTTCGCGTGGCAATGGGGGCATTCGCCTTTGATGTAGCGGTCGGGAAGGAACATGCCCTTGACCGGATCGTAGAACTGCTCGATCGACTTGCTGTAAATAAAACCCGCCTCTTTCAGGCGACGGTAAATCCGTTGCGAAAGGTCGGTGTTTTCGGGCGAGTCGGTGCTGTGCCAGTGGTCGAACGAAATGTGAAACCCGTTCAGGTATTGGGGGCGTTCAGCGGCATAGCGCGCCACTAATTCCTGGGGCGTGATGTTCTCGGCCTCTGCCTTGAGCATAATGGGCGCCCCGTGCGCATCGTCGGCGCCGACAAAATGCACGGTGTGGCCGGCCATCCGCATGGACCGCACCCAGATATCGGCCTGGATATATTCCATGATATGGCCGATATGAAAAGAACCATTGGCGTAAGGTAGGGCGGTAGTGACGAATAGGGTGCGGGACATATATAGGCTGAAAAAAGTCAGGAGACGGGATTCAAATGACTGATTTTAGCCAAGCTGGGGAATGCTGGGGGACATACCCCGGCCGCAGCCCTGGAGAAGCGCACCCCCAATGCCAATTCGTCTTACAGTGTGTCGATCCGTGTTATTTGGTTTTTCTTGGTAAACGGTCAGCGCACCGGCTTCAGGGGATTTCGCGCATCTCGATGTCTGTGACGTCCTTCGTATTGAAGGTACGCCGTGCCTGGTATGGCCTGCGACGCTCTTCCCAATAGGCCCGGACGCCGAAGGGGCGCCCCTTGATACGCGCTACTACGTACAAGATGGCAACGGCAATGGCGGTGGACACCATGAAAATGAACGCCGCAATCATGCCGAAAATGGCCAGGACGAAGAACAGGATGCCGCGGATAATTTGATTAAATGTATTCATCGTATCGATTGAGAAGCCTTTCAGGAATAAAAGTTCCTGCGATCCGGTATTCTTGATCCCGTTCTGAACAGGAAGTATGTCCAATGACTGTGAATCCCGACCGAGTTGTCGCCGCCCTCACCAAGGTACTCGATCCGAATACTCGCAAGACACTGGCTGTTAAGCCGGAAGACTGCAATATTCGCACCGACGGGCAGCGCGTTTCTTTAACTGTACCGCTGGGCTACCCGGTACACAATGGCGAGCCGGAATTATTGAAACGAATTGAAACGGCGCTACGGGAAGAAGGGATGGAGCCGGGCGACATCCACCTGACTTCCAAGATCATTCCACATGCCGTGCAGACCGGTTTGCGGCCCCTGCCCAACGTGCGCAACATCATTGCCGTCGCTTCGGGTAAAGGCGGTGTCGGCAAGAGTACGACATCCGTTAACGTGGCCCTGGCTTTGTCGCGGCAAGGCGCGCGTGTCGGTCTGCTTGATGCTGATATTTACGGCCCCAGCGTACCGATCATGCTGGGCGTTTCTGAAAGGCCCGCCAATATTGACAACAAAATGATGGGGCCGGTTGTCGGCCACGGCATACAGGCCAATTCCATCGGCTTTCTCATCGATGAAGACGCACCCGCGATCTGGCGTGGGCCTATGGTCGTGCAGGCACTCACGCAGCTGCTGACGCAGACCCAATGGGATGACCTTGACTATCTCATTATCGATATGCCGCCGGGCACAGGCGATATCGCCCTTACCTTGTCGCAGAAGGTGCCTTTGGTAGGCGCCATAATTGTTACGACTCCGCAGGACTTGGCACTTGCAGATGCCCGTCGTGGGCTGCGTATGTTCCAGAAGGTGAACGTGCCCGTGCTGGGCATCGTAGAGAACATGTCGGTGCATGTGTGCACAAATTGTGGCCATGCGGAACCCATCTTCGGTGAACATGGTGGCCGTGATATGGCAAGTCAATATCATGTGCCATGGTTGGGAGCCCTGCCGCTGCAAATGAGCATACGCAGCCAGACTGATTCCGGCCGGCCGACGGTTGTTGCCGAGCCGGAAGGCGAACCTGCAAAGGCGTATCACGCCATAGCGCGGGCGCTGGCGGCACAGGTCGCGACTCTGCCCGAAGACCGTTCTTCGTTCACCCCCATGGTGGTCGCACGCAAAGGTTGAATGCATGCTGCAACGCGTCGTCTGGTTCAGTGCTTTACTAGGCATGTCTACTGCGACGTGTGCAGTAACCCGCCCGGAAGTCGTGATCGATCCGGGCGGTGTTCCACCTGCCGCGCTGGCGGCCATTAATGGCGCAGTAGAGGCCATTACCCGGCTGGCCGAAGACCAGGATGGCGGCGAGGTCGAGCGGCTCCGCCGCCGCGCGCACGATGCGACAGTGTCCGCACTTGAAACACAGGGTTATTTTTCCCCCGTGGTCACACTCGAGGTCGGGCAGGACTACATGGGCGAGACCTGGGACATCATCATTGAGCCCGGCCCGCGTAGTCAGGTTCGAGATGTTCACCTGCGCTTTCAGGGGCAAGTGGCGACGCCGGAATTTGAGCAGCGGGTGAACCAGGCGCGTGGGACATGGCCGCTGCAGCCTGGGGATATATTCATCAACAGTGAATGGAGCCGGGCAAAGACCACATTGCTGGACGAAATCAACACGCGTGATTTCTATTTTGCCCGCATTACCCATTCCCAGGCTACGGTCGACGCCGAGGCGGCTCGGGCCGATCTCGAAGTTGAAATCGACAGCGGTCCGAGGGTGCGGATGGGTCCGCTCAAGGTGCTGGGTCTCAGGCGCGTCCCCGAAAGTCTTATTGGTCGCTATGTCAATTACGCGCAGGGTGAGCCCTACGAGCAGGAGCGCCTGGACGATTGGCAACAGGCTTTGCAGTCGACGCGCTTCTTTCGCGGCGCGTTTGTCACGCTGGACGCAGAAAGTTCCGAGCGTCGTGAGTTGCCCAATGGTGAGGTTGAGCTGCCTGTACGAGTGCAGGTGTCTGAATCACCGGCGCGCCGCTTTAGCACGTCGCTGGGGGTGGATAGCGACCACGGTGTCGGGGTAGAGGCCCTCTTTCAGCAGAATATCGTGGCGGGCCTGCCCGTGGCGGTGGAAACGGGCGTGGGCCTCAATCGCCACAATCAGCGCGCCTTCTTCGATGTGCATTTGCCTCCCACGCGTGCCGGTTACCACGACAGTTTCGGGGTGCTGTACGAACATTCCGATATCGAAGGGGTGGATAACCAGCGCTATGGTCTGGGCTGGAAACGCCGCCAGGAACGCAAGGGGGCCGGCGACAGCAGGGTGGAATATGAAACACAGTGGGCGCTCATCGCGGCGTACGACCGTACACGCATCGATGGCGCAGAAAACTTTTCCGTTCCCAATCTGGTGGGCACCTGGCAGTGGCTGCGTCGTGATGTGGATTCTAAGTACGACCCGCGTGAAGGGCATCTGATTGATCTCGGCTTGGGTGCAGGCATTACGCTCGATAAGGGCGAACCCTTCTACCGGGCCAGCTTGCGCGGCCAGCAGTGGTGGACGCTCGGCCGGCGCGACGTGCTGACGGTACGGGGGCAGGTTGGCAAGGTCTGGTCCAATACAGACCGTCTGCCATTGGATTTTGGTTATCGCATTGGGGGATCCCGCTCAGTGCGAGGCTATAAGTACAACAGCATTGGTATCCGCCGGGGTGACGCAACATATGGCGCCCCTGCAATGGCCGTAGCCAGTGTGGAGTACATTCACTATTTCACCGAGCAATTAGGGGTGAGCGCCTTCATCGACGCAGGCGATGCAGCCGAATCCTTTCAGGCCATGGATTGGCATCTGGGTTATGGCGTGGGCGCCGCTTTTGTCACCCCGGCAGGGCCGTTCTACATGGATCTCGCCTGGGGCCAGAAAGACCGCCGCCTGCGCTTGCACTTCTCACTGGGTATCGCATTCTGATGCGTGTGTTTCGCTGGTTGGGCCGCTTCACTTTAGTCGCCGGTCCCGTGATTGTCCTGCTGGTATTCGTACTGGCAGCGTTCCTGATGTGGGTGCTGGTGACGGCGCCGGGAACACGTTGGGCGCTGACGACGGCTGTCCACGTGATGGATGGTGACATTCGTGGCGTACAAGGCAGCGTGTGGAATGGGCTGCGCGTGGATGACGTGTCGCTGGACTTCCCTGGGGTGTCGCTGCGTCTGGAAAAGGTGGAGCTCCGCGCCGACTGGCGGCGCCTGCTCGAGCGGCAGTTGCATGTGCACACGCTACGCGTCGATACCGCCTGGGTCGATCTGCGCTCCCCCGAGAAAGAGCCCTCCGAGGAATCCGACGTCCCTTTCTCGATGCCGGAGCTGCCGGTAAGTGTGCGGGTGGATGAGGCCGCATTGGCTGAATTGATTCTCACGCAAGATGACAAGCCGTTGGCGATGACGGTGGAAGATGTGGCAGCAGCGTTGGTGCTGGCTCCGGCACATGGTCAGCTGTGGCTGCGCAGACTGTCAGTGGCGACTGACAGCATGGAAGCAGATTTGGAGGGCGAGGTCAGGTTGCGGGAATTGCGCCATCCCTGGCCCGGCGAAGTCGATCTGGATGTCACATTGAATGGGTTACGCCCCGCTGCGCCGGTATGTTTTCACGGGATGTTACCGACGCTGCCGGTAGCCGAGGACCAGCAACAACCCATCACGAAATTGCTGGCGGGCGTAATTTCGCAGTCCTGCCCCGTGCAACTACAGGCGCAGGCCCGGGGCTCGCTCGAATCTGTCGGGCTGGACCTGCAAGGCGGAGGGCAGGGCATGACACTGGAAGCGAATGCGGAGCTCTTGCCCTTGCAGGCCATGCCGTTGCGACATGCGGAACTCAACCTGGTTCTGCCGGACGGGTCGTCGTTGAACGGCCATGCCAACTGGGAAGCTTCCGTGCTGAGTGGGGAACTGGCCGCGAAGAAACTGGACGTGGGGCAACTGGCCGGGGGGGCAATTCCTCCTGCCGTATTGGGCTTTGACAGCCGCTTTAGCCTGCTGTTGGGAGAGGGCCAGGCAGTACATGGCATCGAGCTTGACCTCACTTTCCATGAGGGCTCGACCTGGAATGAACAGACTCTTGCGGGGCGCATGGCAGTTAACGCCTTGTTGCCGGCGCCGGAGCCGACGTCTTCACAGCCAGGCCCCCGACCGGCCCCCGACGACGCCGAGTCAGCACAACAAGACTTTTCGCGGTTGCCCGCATTGGCGGCAATTGAGCTGCAGCAGTTGAATGTCGACCTGACACTGGGAGCCAATCGGGTTCATACCGAGGGCGGCATCGGTGCTCAGGACAGCAAGCTCACCCTCGACGTACAGGCTGCGCGCTTGGCGGATTTCTGGCCGGGCCTGCCTGGGGGGGTTGCCTTGAAAGGGGATGTGGCCGGCGCCCTGGCGCGCCACGAAATCGACCTGCAGGGGCGCTATACACAAGCGGACGCGAACCGCACCAAGGTAGGGGAAGCGCCGGTTGCCGTGCAGCTACGGGCAGATGGCACGTGGGGGGGAGCGCCGGAAGGCTGGCGAGGCCGAATTTCTCAACTTCAGGTGGGGCACGCACACCTCGGACTCTCCCTGGGCGCACCCGTCGAGCTAAGTTATTTCCCGGGTGTGGCGGCGCCGCAATGGCAATGGACGGTAGGGCCCACTGAGCTGGGTTTCAGCGTCAATCAGCGCCCCATACTGGGCTTGCGGCATGCATTGTCCCGCGGCGGAGCAGGCCGTTGGGAGACTCAGGGTGATATCGATCGCATTGTGGTCTCACCGGCCACCTTGCAGCAGTTCGGTGCCGATTTCGACATTGCCGCGCTCAAGAAAGACAGCCGTGGTGGTGTCAAGGTGCGCGGTGCGCGTTCGGCTGACGATTGGGAGATGGTGCTAGGTCTGGACTGGGCGCTGAGCTTTGACGGGGCGCATCAGGGTAAGCTCCGTCTGCGGCGGATGTCCGGGGATGTCATGGTGCCGGCGGAAATGCCGTTTCCTCTTGAACTAGAGGCTCTGCAGCTAGATGTCGCGTTGGTGCCCAGCGCTGCAGCGACCAGCCGTCTGACCGCCGAGCTGGCCGTAGATACACGCAGAATGGGGCGAATCAATGCGTCGGCCGTCACAGTGGCGCATGCTTTGCCCGGCGGAGGCATCACTCTGAATCCGTCCGATCCCTCGACGATAAGCGTGGATGCCGAAGTGGCCGACCTGGGCTGGACCAGTCTGTTGGTGGGCGACGCCCTGGATATCGGCGGCGCGCTACAGGCGAAAGTCAAGTTGGACAGTCGGCCCGATGGCAGCTGGAATAGCGCCGGCAACATTACCGGTAGCAATCTGCGTGTGGTCATGATCGACCAGGGGGTACGGCTGCTGGATGGCACGCTGCGGGCGAGCCTGGACAACGAGCGTCTGGTATTGGAGCGTCTCGAGTTCCCGGCACGATTGCGTGCCGAGCCCAAAGAGTGGCGTACCTCGGAGTGGGTGAACACCAACCCCGACGCCAAGGGTGGTTACCTGGTGGTATCAGGTGACTGGAATCTGGTTCAATCACGCGGGATCATTGACGCCGAGCTATATCGCTTTCCGATTGTCCAGCGTGCCGACCGTTATGCCATGATGACCGGTGCATTGCGCGTGGATGCCGTGTTGCCGGATGTGGCCATTACGGGCAAGCTTACTGCGGACGCGGGTTGGTTCGACCTGGATATGCTGGGCGGGATTCCCACGGTCGACAGTGACGTCGTGGTGATCCGCCCCGGGGAAGAGCAGGAGGTCAGCGTGCCTCTGGGCATTTCGCTCGATCTCGAGGTCGACTTAGGGCCGCGTTTTTACCTGACGGGCTACGGGCTGAATTCCGGTCTCGTAGGTAATATGCGCGTAGTGATGCAGCAGGGCAAGCTGACCGGCATCGGCGCCCTACGAACGCGGGGAGGCGCCATTGAGGCATATGGGCAACGACTTCAACTACGCCGTGGTGCGATTACCTTCCAGGGGGATATTACTCGGCCTGTACTTGACATTGAAGCACTGCGCACGGGGCTTGCCGTAGAAGCTGGGGTAAGAGTCGCGGGGACAGCCCGCAGTCCGCGTATTGAGCTTGTGTCCTATCCTGCCGTCAGTGAAATCGAGAAACTTTCCTGGCTGCTGCTCGGCCACGGGCCGAATGACACAGGCGGTGATATGGCATTGCTGTTTTCCGTAGGATCATCCTTTCTCAGTGATGGCGAGCCTTTCTATCGGCGATTTGGTATAGATGAAGTGAGCATGCGTTCTGGCGAGCTGGCCAGTGTGGCCAGCGTGTTGCCTGCCGAAAGTGTGGTGAGCGGGCTGGATTCCGGCACCAGCGATATCGAACGACGTTTTATTAATGTCAGTAAGCGGCTAGGCAACGGGGTGACGCTCAGCATTCGCCAGGCGCTTTCCGAGACGGGTACCGTCGCTCGGGCCAGCTATCGGCTGGCGCGCGGCCTGACGGCCGAGGCCAGTGTGGGAACCATTAACGGCCTGGCGTTGGTATACCGTTGGTTTTCGCGCGAAAGAAGGCCGCAAACACGCAATTGAAAGCATGCCGGCGGGCTAAGGGGCTAAAATACGCGCCATTTTCCAAGGGTTGAGGCCATGAGCATAAAAAGTGACCGCTGGATCCGGCGCGCAGCTGCCGACGGCATGATTGAACCATTCGAGCCGAATCAGGTGCGGGCCGTCAATGGCGAACGCATTGTCAGCTATGGCACGAGCAGCTACGGTTATGATGTGCGCTGCGCCAATGAGTTCAAGATTTTCACCAACATCAATTCGACCATTGTCGACCCCAAGGCCTTCGATGAAAAATCGTTTGTCGATTTCGAAGGCGATGTCTGCATTATTCCGCCGAACTCGTTTGCGCTGGCGCGAACGGTCGAATATTTCCGCATTCCGCGCAGTGTGTTGACCATTTGCCTGGGCAAGAGCACCTACGCCCGCTGCGGCATCATCGTCAACGTGACCCCCCTGGAGCCTGAGTGGGAAGGGCATGTCACACTGGAATTTTCCAACACCACGCCGCTTCCGGCCAAAATCTATGCCGGAGAAGGCTGCGCCCAGATGCTGTTCTTCGAAAGCGACGAGGTCTGCGAGACATCGTACCGAGACCGCCAGGGCAAGTATCAGGGTCAACGTGGCGTGACTCTTCCGCGCACCTAGCGTAGCCCTGAATCATTCACTGCGCCGCACGCATTCCCGGCAGGAGCCATTGACATGAAGTTTCGATTTCCAATCGTCATCATCGATGAAGATTACCGGTCCGAGAATGCCTCCGGCTTCGGTATCCGGGCCTTGGCTGCGGCCATCGAAGCGGAGGGCGTCGAAGTGTTGGGCGTCACCAGCTATGGCGACCTAACTTCGTTTGCTCAGCAGCAGAGCCGGGCGAGCGCCTTCATTTTGTCGATCGATGACGAAGAGTTCGACGTCGATTCACCGGAAGACGTCGCCAAGGCTATCAAGAACCTGCGCGCCTTTATAGGTGAACTACGCTTTCGCAACGACGAGATTCCCATCTATCTGTACGGTGAAACGCGCACATCCCAACATATTCCCAACGACATCCTGCGTGAGCTGCATGGCTTCATTCATATGTTTGAAGACACGCCGGAATTCGTGGCGCGTCACATTATCCGCGAAGCGCGTGCCTATCTGGACAGCCTGGCACCACCGTTCTTCCGTGAGCTGCTGAACTACGCTGCCGATGGTTCTTATTCCTGGCACTGTCCGGGCCATTCGGGCGGTGTGGCGTTCCTGAAGAGTCCGGTCGGGCAGATGTTCCACCAGTTCTTTGGCGAGAATATGCTGCGAGCCGACGTCTGCAACGCGGTCGATGAGTTGGGGCAACTGTTGGATCACACCGGCCCCATTGCCGAGTCCGAGCTGAATGCTGCGCGTATCTTTCATGCGGATCACTGCTTTTTCGTGACTAATGGCACGTCCACTTCAAATAAGATCGTGTGGCATGCCAACGTAGCCAACGACGACGTAGTGGTGGTGGACCGAAACTGTCACAAGTCCATTCTGCATGCGATCACCATGACGGGTGCGATCCCCGTCTTTTTGCGTCCAACGCGTAACCACCTCGGTATTATCGGCCCGATTCCGCTCGAGGAATTCGAGCCGGAAAACATCCAGCGCAAAATCGAGGCGAATCCGTTTGCCAGCAAGGCTAAGAACAAGCGGCCACGAATTCTGACGCTGACCCAGAGCACCTACGATGGTGTGATCTACAATGTAGAAACAATCAAAGGCAAGCTTGAAGGCTATATCGATACGCTGCACTTCGATGAAGCCTGGCTACCCCACGCCGCCTTCCATGAGTTCTACAAAGACATGCACGCCATCGGCGAAGGGCGGCCCCGCAGCAAGGACACGATGATTTTTGCGACGCACTCCACGCACAAGCTGCTGGCTGGGCTGTCACAGGCTTCGCAGATCACGGTGCAGGACGCAGAGAGCCGTCAGCTGGATCGCAACGTGTTCAACGAAGCCTATCTGATGCACACGTCTACGTCGCCGCAATATGCCATTATTGCGTCCTGCGACGTGGCGGCGGCGATGATGGAGCCGCCTGGAGGCACGGCGCTGGTCGAGGAAAGCATTGCAGAAGCGATGGATTTCCGTCGAGCCATGCGCAAGGTGGAGTCCGAATATGGTCGCAACGATTGGTGGTTCAAAGTGTGGGGGCCTAACCGCCTGCCGGCCGAGGACATTGGCCACCGGGAAGACTGGCTGCTGGAGTCCGGCGACGAGTGGCATGGCTTCGGCGACCTGGCCGAAGGCTTCAACATGCTGGACCCTATCAAGGCCACGATTGTTACGCCGGGCCTGGACATTTCCGGCACTTTCGCCGACACGGGCATCCCCGCTGCATTGGTGTCGCGATTCCTCGCCGAGCACGGGGTGGTCATCGAGAAAACCGGCCTGTATTCCTTCTTCATTCTGTTTACCATCGGCATTACCAAGGGCCGCTGGAACACGTTGGTGACGGCTTTGCAGCAGTTCAAGGACGATTACGACCGCAACCAGCCGATGTGGCGGATTCTGCCCGATTTCTGCAAACAATACCCCGTGTACGAGCGGCGCGGTCTGCGTGACCTGTGCCAGGAGATTCATCAGGCATACAAAAAGTACGACCTGGCGCGTCTGACCACCGAGGTCTACCTGAGCGACATGGTGCCTGCGATGAAGCCTTCAGATGCCTATGCCAAGATGGCCCACCGGGATGCCGAGCGCGTCACCATCGATGAGCTGGAAGGGCGTGTCACCGGTGTACTGCTCACCCCTTACCCGCCGGGAATTCCTCTGCTGATTCCGGGCGAGCGCTTTAATCAACAGATTGTTCAATACCTGCAGTTCGCACGCGAATTCAATGCCCGCTTCCCTGGTTTCGAAACCTATGTCCATGGCCTGGGTACCGATATCGGGCCGGATGGTCGTCAGCGCTATTACGTGGATTGCATCAAAGAAGAAGCCATCGGGTGAGTAGGCGGGCAAGCTTTGATGTAGCGGTCGTCGGGGCCGGCGCCGCCGGTATGATGGCGGCGGCGGTGGCCGGCAGCCGCGGGCTGAAAGTGGTGTTGATCGACCATGCCGACAAGCTGGCCGAGAAGATTCGCATCTCCGGCGGGGGGCGCTGCAATTTCACCAATATCGGCACTACACCGGCTCAGTTTGTGTCGCGCAACCCCCACTTCTGTCGTTCAGCTCTTTCGGGCTACGGGCCGCGCGACTTCCTGGAGCTGGTGGAACGGCACGGGATACGGTGGCATGAAAAACACCGCGGCCAGCTGTTTTGCGATGAATCCTCCGAGCTCATCATCGACATGTTGCGCGCCGAATGCGAGGACGCGGGCGTTGCCTGGCGTATGCCCTGCACGGTTGAGCACATTGAGCAGATGCAGGGCGCGTACCGACTGAGTACCACCACCGGAGGCATCGAAGCCCGCCGGCTGGTGCTCGCAACCGGTGGTATGGCCATCCCCCAGTTAGGCGCTACGGACTTCGCTTTGCGAGTGGCCCGGCAGTTCGGCTTGAGGATCGTGGAGCCACGGCCTGCCCTGGTGCCCTTAATCTTTGACGCGCAGCAGTGGGCAGAATTTGCAAAGCTGAGCGGCGTCGCGCTGGAGGTCATGGTGCGCAACGTGCCAGGCAGCACAGCCCAGGCGGCAAAGGGGCGTAAGGGGGCTCGTGGTGCCGATGTAGTGCCCTTTCTAGAAGACCTTCTCTTCACCCATCGGGGTTTGTCCGGTCCCGCCATCTTGCAGATTTCGACCTTCTGGAACCCGGGCGAAGACATCGAAATCGATCTCGCGCCCGATACGGATATCGGTGCCGAGCTGTTGGCAGCCAAGCCCGGTAGCCGGCAGCAGGTGGCGACCGTTCTGGCGGGGTTGTGGCCGCGACGGCTTGCCGATCAGTGGCTGGCGCAAGCCCACCCCGATCTCCCGAACATGCGATTGGCCGATGTGGCCGACCGGCGCCTCGTTGCACTAGCCGAACAGATTCATCGGTGGCGGCTTAAGCCCACGGGAACGGCGGGCTATCGCAAGGCTGAAGTCATGCGTGGTGGAGTGGACACCGATGAGCTGGATCAGCGCAGTATGCAGGCACGCAAGGTCGAAGGCCTGTATTTCATTGGAGAGGCGGTCGATGTCACCGGCTGGCTGGGTGGCTACAACTTCCAATGGGCGTGGTCTTCCGGTGTCGCCTGCGGGCTATCACTAACAGTTTGAATCTGTACGCTACGGCGACTATCGGTTATTCTTCCGCCTTGCTGTCATTGCAGAGAGTGGGAGAGTGCCGAATCACTCGGCCGCCGAAGGCGCAAACGCCCATAATCGCTCAGGTACCCCGTACCACTCCTGTATTGCCCCCGCGAGGGACAAGGCGGCGCTCTGGAGAGACTCGCCATCGGCTTTTGCCGGTGCTGCGGGCGCCGAAGGTGAACACTCGCAACTTGCATGCGGGTCAACTCTCAGGCAAAAGGACAGAAGGGCGGTCTGGCTGATACCAGCCGGGCCGTCTGTTTTTATATGCCTCTTATTCCGGAGTTACGTTCAATGACCGCAGTACTCAAGCACACCCCCTTATTCAACGCACATCTTTCCGCCGGCGCCCGCATGGTCGATTTCGGCGGTTGGAACATGCCCGTTGCCTACGGCTCGCAAATCGAAGAGCACCACGCAGTGCGGCAGGCCGCCGGTATGTTTGACGTTTCGCACATGCTGAACGTGGACATCCAGGGGAAAGCATCGAAGGATTTTCTTCGCCGCTTGCTTGCCAATGACGTAGAGCGCCTGACGGTACCCGGCAAAGCCCTTTATTCCTGCATGCTGAATGAACGCGGCGGCGTCATTGATGATCTGATCGTTTATTTCTTCAGCCCGGAATCCTGGAGGCTGGTGGTCAATGCCGGCACCGCCGAAACCGATCTGGAATGGATTCAGGCGGTCGCTCAGCGCGAAGGGTTCGACGTGTCCATCAACCCGCGTCGCGATCTGGCCATGCTCGCCGTTCAGGGTCCACAGGCGCGTGAACTTGTCTGGCAGGTGCGGCCACAATGGCGCGAAGCCACCGAACCGCTTTCACCCTTCAGTGCAGCCTTGTTGGAAGGCGACGTGATGGTGGCACGTACCGGCTATACAGGTGAAGACGGCTTCGAGGTCGTTGTACCGGCTACCGCCGTCGAGTCGCTCTGGAACGATTTGCTCGGCGCCGGCGTGCGGCCCTGCGGTCTCGGCGCGCGCGACACCTTGCGTCTGGAAGCGGGTATGAACCTGTACGGCAACGAAATGAATGAAGAGGTGAACCCGCTCGTCGCCGCGCTGGGTTGGACCGTGTCGGTCAAAGACCCGCAGCGGGCATTCATCGGGCGCGAGGCTGTGGATGGTGTGCAGCCCAAGGAAGGCATGATCGGCCTGCGTTTGCGCGAGCGCGGCGTCATGCGCAGCGGCATGAAAGTTCGCACCGCGCAGGGCGAAGGGTTCGTCACCAGTGGCACGATGTCCCCTACGGTGGGGACGTCCATTGGCATGGCGCGTGTGCCGCTGGGCGCCCAACCGGGCGAACAGGCCGAGGTCGAGATCCGCGGCAAGTGGGTGCCGGCCGATATTGTGGCCATGCCGTTTGTCCGTCAGGGCAAGGTGCTTGTCTGAGCCGCGCACACTCTGCTTATTGTCCGTAGTCCCGCATTCTATTTAAATCAACAGACATTCAAACTTTATTCTAGGGGTGTGACATGAGTCTTCCTACTGATCGCAAATATGTGGCTTCTCACGAATGGGCTCGTCTTGACGGCGACCTGGTCGTAGTCGGCATTACTGATAACGCACAGGAACAGCTGGGCGACCTCGTATACGTGGGCGATGTCAACGTCGGCGCCGAGCTGCAGGCAGGCGAAGTGGCCGGCGTAGTGGAATCGGTCAAGGCGGCATCCGACATTTATGCGCCGGTAGCGGGCGAAGTCGTGGAATTCAATGAGGCGCTCAATGACGAACCTAACCTGATCAACGATGCCCCCTACGACACCTGGATCTTCAAGATCAAGCCCGTTAACCCCGCCGATCTCGACGATCTGCTTGATGCTGCCGGCTACGAAGCCTCTCTCTGATCATGTATTCCGAACTCGATCCCAACACCGATTTTCAGGGCCGCCATATCGGCCCCACTGAAGACGACCAGGCTCGCATGTTGCAGGTTGTCGGTGCAGCCTCGTTGTCAGAACTCATTCATGACATCGTACCTGCCAGCATCCTGGATGAGTCACCGCTGAACGTTCCCGGCCCCCATTCCGAAAGCGCTGCATTGGCACGCTTGAAGGCCATCGCCGAGCGCAACGAGATCTACCGCAACTACATCGGCCAGGGTTACTACGGCACGCACGTGCCCAACGTCATTCTGCGCAATATCCTGGAAAACCCAGCGTGGTATACCGCGTACACCCCTTACCAGCCTGAGATCTCTCAAGGGCGCCTGGAGGCGCTGTTGAATTTCCAGACGATGGTGGCGGATCTCACCGGGCTGGATATCGCCAATGCCTCGCTGCTTGACGAAGGTACCGCGGCAGCCGAGGCCATGACGCTGGCCCGACGCGGTTCGCGATCCAAGTCGAATGTGTTCTTCGCATCCGTACACTGTCACCCACAGACGCTGGAAGTGGTGCGCACGCGGGCCGAATCTCTGGGTATAGAGCTCGTTATTGCCGACGAAACGCAGGGGCTGCCCGAATGCTTTGGCGTGCTGCTGCAATACCCGCAGACGCTGGGATCGGTGGAAGACTACCGCGAACTCGTGGAAGCCGCCCATCAGCAGGGTGCACTCGTGGCGGTGGCAACTGACTTACTGGCGCTGTCCGTACTGACGCCTCCGGGTGAGTGGGGCGCCGATATCGCAGTGGGCACGGCGCAGCGTTTTGGCGTACCTCTTGGCTGTGGCGGCCCGCATGCCGGTTTCATGGCTTGTCGTGACGCGTTCAAGCGCAATATGCCCGGGCGCCTCGTGGGGGTGTCCCGCGATGCACAAGGCGCTCCCGCGCTGCGCCTGGCCCTGCAAACGCGTGAGCAGCATATTCGCCGCGAGAAAGCGACTTCCAACATTTGTACAGCGCAAGTGCTGCTGGCGGTAATGGCAGCCATGTATGCCGTATGGCACGGCCCACAAGGTCTGCGCCGTATTGCACAGCGCGTGGCCGACCACACGGGCCGATTGCATGCCGCACTGGCAGATTTAGGTATTGGTGTGCGCCACACGGCTTATTTCGATACCTTGTGCCTGGAAACCGGCGCGAGCACCGGCGCCATCTTGGCCGCCGCTCGCGAGGCGCGCATCAACCTGCGTCAGGTCGATGAAGCCACGCTGGCGGTGTCGCTGGACGAAACCGTCACCGCAGAAGACTTGCAAACCCTGGTGGCAGTATTTGCCGCCGGTGTGGGCAAGGAGCCGGCCGCACTGCGGGTGGGTGCGGGCAATGGCTTGCCTGCCGAGCTGCTGCGCACGAGCGACCCTCTGCCACACCCCATCTTCTCGCGTATTCGTTCAGAAACCGAGATGCTGCGCTATCTGCGCAGCCTGGCCGACAAAGACCTGGCTCTGGATCGCACGATGATCCCGCTTGGCTCGTGCACCATGAAGCTGAACGCCACGGCCGAGATGATCCCCATCACTTGGCCGGAATTCACGCAGATTCACCCCTTCGCTCCGGCTGAACAAGCGCAGGGCTACCAACAGCTGGTCGAAGAGCTATCGGCTGCGCTGTGTGAGATCACCGGCTACGACGCGATCAGTCTGCAGCCCAATTCAGGAGCTCAGGGCGAGTATGCCGGGCTGCTGGCTATCCGGGCGTATCACCGCGCCAATGGGCAGCACCAGCGAGACGTCTGTCTGATTCCTGCTTCCGCCCATGGCACCAACCCGGCGTCGGCCCAGATGGCGGGTATGGAAGTCGTGGTGGTGGCTTCCGACGAAAACGGCAACGTCGACGTGGAAGATCTGCAGCGGCGTATCGACCAGGTGGGAGACCGACTTGCCGCGTTGATGATCACCTACCCGTCTACGCACGGCGTATTCGAGCTGGCCATCACCGACATCTGCGAACGCGTCCATGCGGCGGGCGGCCAGGTATACCTGGACGGTGCAAACATGAATGCGATGGTGGGTCTGGCCAAGCCGGGTAAATTCGGCTCTGACGTCTCGCATCTAAATCTGCACAAGACGTTCTGCATCCCCCATGGAGGGGGCGGGCCGGGTGTCGGTCCGGTGGCTGTACGTTCGCACCTCGCGCCTTACCTTCCCGGCGTGGTGGGTGCGGACGGGCAAATGCCTGCCGGTGCGCCGGTCGGACCGGTTTCGGCCGCACCGTTCGGTTCGGCCAGCATCCTGCCGATCTCGTACATGTATGTGCTCATGATGGGGGCAGACGGTCTGAAGCGTGCTTCAGAAGTGGCCATTCTTAGTGCCAACTATATTGCCGCACGGCTGCGCGACCACTATCCGGTACTTTATGCCGGCCCCAAGGGCTATGTGGCGCACGAGTGCATTCTGGATATTCGGGGCATTAAGGATGCCTGTGGCATCAGCAACGAAGACATCGCGAAGCGTCTAGTCGATTATGGCTTCCACGCGCCCACGATGAGCTTCCCGGTTCCCGGCACGCTGATGGTCGAGCCCACTGAATCTGAAAGCCTAGAAGAACTGGATCGCTTCTGCGACGCCATGATCGCCATTCGCGAAGAAATCGCTGCGGTTGAGAAGGGCGAGAAAGACGCGAACGATAACGTGCTGCGTAACGCTCCGCACACGGCCCAGATGCTGTTGGTCGAAGACTGGCACCACGATTACAGCCGCGAAGCCGCGGCCTATCCGCTGGCCAGTCTGCGTTCCAACAAGTATTGGCCGCCCGTGGCACGGGTGGACAACGCCTGGGGCGATCGCAACCTGGTGTGCAGCTGCCCACCTATGGAAGCCTATATGGATCCCGTCGAGGCGTAACCGCACGCCAAGCTCTGGGCCACCCATGCTGTCGGAGCAGTGGGTGGCCGGAGCCACGGCTCAAGCAGCAGCATGCGCCGCACGTTTGTACGGCTCAGCGCTTGCGGCGTAATGTCACAAAGGCGTAGTGAAGGCCGTTTTCTTCTGGCTGCGGCTGCCGGTCCGCCTCTTCCCATTCGTCGGTGGCCAGTTCAGGAAACCAGGTATCACCCGCGATATCAGCGTCGATTTCTGTAGCAATGATTTCGTCGACCTGGGGCAAGGCGGCTCGGAATATCTGTTCTCCGCCAATAATACAGACCCGCTCTGCGTCGCCACAGGCACGCAATGCGTCGTCCAGCGACGGGCACACTAGAGCGCCTTCCGCCTGAAAGCTCGCGTTACGGCTAATCACGACATTGAGCCTGCCCGGTAACGGCCGTCCGAGAGACTGCCAGGTCTTGCGCCCCATGATGATCGGGCTGCCCATGGTGACGCGCTTGAAGTGCGCCAAGTCACCCGGCAGGCGCCAGGGGAGGTCATTGTTGCGCCCGATGACGCGATTGCGCGCATAGGCGACGACGATCTGTTTGAGTGGCTGGCCGGCCATGGCAGTGCAGCTCCTTCTACGGCATACGAACTAAACGCTATCTTAGCCCGAGTCGGCGGATTGCAACGGTTGCAACGGGGCTGCATCGTGCCGCTGTCGCACACCATCCAGCACTATGCTGGTATCTACTTCGTCTAGCCTTCGTTTGCCGCAGAAGGCCATGGTGAGGTCAAGCTCGCGCTGGATGATTTCCAGTGCTTTGGTCACGCCGGATTCACCCATGGCGCCAAGCCCGTACAGGTAGGCGCGCCCGATATACGTGCCGCGCGCCCCCAAGGCCCAGGCTTTTAGTACGTCCTGACCGCTGCGTATGCCGCCGTCCATGTGCACTTCGATTTCTGAGCCGACCTCGGCGACAATTTCCGGAAGAGCGCTGATGCTGCTTGCCGCGCCGTCCAATTGGCGGCCGCCGTGGTTGGACACGATTAGGGCATCCGCGCCGGAGGCGACTGCCATGCGAGCGTCTTCGGCGTCTTGAATGCCCTTAAGAATCAATGTGCCTCCCCACAGTTCTTTAATCCATTCCACATCCTGCCAGCTCAGTGTGGGGTCGAACTGTTGCGTGGTCCATGCAGAAAGAGATTCCATGTTCTCCACGCCGGGGACATGGCCGATCACGTTGCCGAAGTGCCGCCGTTTGGTGCCCATCATCTGCAGGCACCAGCGGGGGCGCACTGCCATCTGCATCAGGCTGGACAGCGTCAACTGCGGGGGAGCCGCCAGCCCGTTCTTCAGGTCCTTATGCCGCTGGCCGGGAATCTGCAGATCAAGCGTGAGTACCAGAGCACCGCAGCGGGCATCCTTGGCCCGCTGTATCAGTCGGCTGATGTAGTCGCGGTCCTTCATGACATAGAGCTGGAACCAAAAGCCTTCGCCGGCATGGTGGGCGACGTCTTCAATGGAACAGATGCTCAGGGTGGACAGTGTGAACGGTACACCGAATTTCCTGGCCGCCCGGGCCGCATGAATTTCGCCGTCTGCATGCTGAAACCCTGTCAGGCCGGTCGGGGCCAGCGCCACGGGCATACTGACCGGCTGACCTACCATGCTGGCTGCGGTACTGCGATCCTGAATGTCAACGGCTACGCGTTGCCGCAGCCTGATAGCCTGCAGTTCGACCTCGTTGGCGCGATAGGTGCTTTCCGTCCATGAACCACCGTCCACGTATTCGTAGAACATCCGAGGCACGCGCCGTCGTGCCAACGCCTGCAGGTCGGCAATGCTGGTGATGACTGTCATTCTTCTTCTCGTGTGGGCCGGCCGTCTATCCCGGCATGTTCAGAGATGTGACGACCGGCCGAAAGAGGGCTATTGGTCCAGAGCGATGGAGACGTAACGCACCTCCAGGTACTCCTCTAACCCCCATTTGCCACCCTCGCGGCCGATACCGCTGTCCTTAGTGCCACCAAAGGGTGCTTGCGCGGTAGACGGAGCGCCGTCATTCACTCCAACGATGCCGTACTCCAGAGATTCAGACACGCGGAATGCCCGCGACAGGTCTCGCGTATAGACGTAGGCTGCCAGCCCGTATGGCGTGTCGTTAGCCAGCCGTATCACTTCGTCTTCGTCGTCGAAGGCAAGTACCGGAGCGACCGGACCGAAGGTTTCCTCTGTGAGGATTTCCATTCCGGGAGCAACGTCGGCCAGGACTGTTGGGCTGAAGTACAGGCCTTGTGGGCTGTCACCCCCCACAAGCACTTTCGCGCCTTTGGCTACGGCGTCGGCAACATGGCGTTTGACCTTGGCCAGAGCGTCGGCATCGACCAGTGGGCCGATCTGCGTATCGGGATCGGCGGGGTCGCCCATGCGCAGGGCCTGTACGCGTTTGCTCAGTGCGGCGTTAAAGGCTTCGAGAATGGGCCGCTGGACATAGATCCGATTCGTGCACACGCAGGTCTGTCCTGCATTGCGGAACTTGCAGAGCATGACCTCGTTCACGGCCTTTTCGATGTCTGCGTCGGCAAACACGATGAACGGTGCATGGCCACCCAACTCGAGAGAAACGCGCTTGATGGTGCGTGCGGACTGCTCGTAGAGCATCCGCCCGACGTCCGTGCTGCCGGTGAAGGTGAGCTTGCGGATCTTTGCAGAATCGAACATGACTTGGGATACGGCAGCGGGGTCGCTCGCCGTTAGTACCTGCAGGGTGCCCGCCGGCCCGCCGACCTTCTGCCACAGCCCAGCCAGCAGCAAGGCGGTGACGGGGGATTGTTCGGCAGGTTTCACGATAGCGGTACAGCCGGCGGCCAGGGCAGGCGCGATCTTGCGCGTGACCATGGCGGCGGGGAAGTTCCACGGAGTCACCGCATAGACCGGCCCCACCGGCTGACGGTTGGCGAACAGCCGCTTGTGAGCGTGTTGGCTGGGGAAGGTTTCGCCGTAAATCCGCGTGGCTTCTTCGGCATAGAGCTCTACGTAGGCGGCAGCATAGGCAATCTCGCCCAATGCTTCCGTGTAAGGTTTGCCCATTTCCGAGCTCAGTGCCCGTGCGAGGCTTTCCTGGTTGCAGATGATTTCCGCATGCCAAGCCTTGAGCAGTTGAGAGCGCTGCGGCGCAGTCGTTTTCTTCCAGGAGGCAAAGGCTGCGACTGCTGCATCGACCGCTTCTGCGGCGATTTCAGCGGTGCAGTCTGCGACTTCGGCATACACATCGCCCGTTGCCGGGTTGATGACGGAAAACGTCTTGCCGCTGCGTGCGGCGCGGCCGTCGATGAAGGCATCGAGTTGCAGCGGTGCTTCACTAGAGCGTACGGGAGTAACTGTGGTCATGATGATTTTTTATATAGAGTTGTCTGACGGACAGGGGCGTTTTGCGTTCAGCCGCGTGCCTTTTCTATCGCCTGGCGCAGAATGGACAACGCTTCCTGTGCGACTTCGGCGCTGGTGTTAAGCGGCGCCAGCAGTCGCAAGGTGTTGCGATGTACGCCGCATTTGATGACCAGCAGCCCTGCTTCACGGCAATTGTCGATAACCGTCTGCGTGAGATCCGCATCGGGTTTGAAGGGATCCTGCTCTTGTACGAACTCGATGGCCAGCATCGGCCCCACGCCACGGACCGTGCCGATCTCTTTGAAGTCGCGCGCCAGCTGCTCTAGGCCCTGGAGCAGGATTTCGCCGAGCTGCTTCCCTTGGGTGAGCAGGTCTTCTTCTTCAAAGGCATCAAGCACTGCAAGTGCAGCTGCGCAGGCCAGAGGGTTACCGGCATAGGTGCCGCCGAGGCCGCCGGGAGCGGGCGCTTCCATGATGTCGGCGCGTCCCACTACGCCCGAGATCGGCAGTCCGCCGGCCAGGCTCTTGGCCACTGTGACCAGGTCCGGCTGTATACCCGCCTGCTGGAAGCCGAAGAGATCACCGGTACGGCCGAAGCCTGTCTGGATCTCATCCAGGATCAGGACGATGCCGTGCTTCTGCGTAATGGCGCGCAGTGCCTTCAGGAAGTCTGCGCCCGCGGGCAGAAAACCGCCGTCGCCCTGCACAGGCTCCAGAATGATAGCGGCCACGCGCTCGGGCGCGATTTGGGTGGCGAACAGGTCTTCAAGCGCTTGGATGGCTTTCTCGGCGGTCATCCCCCGATAGGGGTCGGGATAGGGGGTGTGGTAAATGTCGTTGGCCAGGGGGCCGAAGTTCTGCTTGTACGGTGCGCTCATGCCGGTGAGTGTCATACCAAGCAGCGTGCGCCCGTGGAACCCGCCATGGAAGGCGATGATGCCTGGAGCATTGCGGTGAGCGCGGGCGATTTTAACGGCATTTTCTACTGCTTCAGCGCCTGTGGTCAGGAAAATCGTCTTGTAATCTATGCCGGAATCCCCACTGACAAGCTCGTTCAGACGAGCCGCCAGATCGACGTAAGGCCGGTAGCCGCCCACCTGAAAGGCTGCGTGGCAAAGCTTGTCGACCTGAGCCTTGACTGCCTCGACCACCTTCGGGTGGTTGTGGCCGACGTTCATGACGCCGATGCCGCCCACGAAGTCGATATAGCGGCGGCCTTCGACGTCCCATACATGGCTGCCTGCGGCCCGCTCGATGAATACGGGATGAGCAGTGACGACGCCTTGTGGCACGTGCTTTTCACGGAGCGCGATCAGGTCTTTATTGGTTGTGGTCATGGGAATTCACTCGATTGGTTTGCTGATTTGATACATGGGGACGGCGCAAGCCTGCTCGAAGGCAATGCGCCACTATGTATTAATGATAGGGGTGCTCCACCACGAAGATTCACCAAAATCCGGGGGCAGGAAAGCAGTGAATTGTTTTATTCGCCTTTAAACAGCAGTTCCTGCGATTCAGGGTGTTGTGGCCCGGAAGGCTCGCGAAAAACAGCAGAAGATGCTGTTTTCGCTGGGCGAAAGCGAATAACCCTTAAAAGGGATCCGCTTACACTGAAAAGACAGTGTCGCCCCTCGCCGAGGCGAGCGGGATTCAGAACTTTCCCGGTTACTTGAGATCAAGAATGAGAGTCTTCCACTCCCCAAAATGTGTGCTCCATGCACCCCAGACCTACTTTCGCCGGGGTCGCAGCATCCCGCATTTTGAACAGCCCGGCCGCTATGACGTGCTGATGAAGGCGGTGGCTGAAGGCGGCCACGAAATACATGAAGCAACTGACCATGGTGTCGCTCCCATCTTGAGGGTTCACAGCGAACGCTATGTGCAGTTCCTTGCCGAGGCCTGGAAACGGCGCATGGAAATCGAACCTGACACCGATTACGTGCTGCCGTCGCACTTCGCCCGTCCGGAGATGTCGCATTACCCTGAAGGCATCATCGGCCGGGTCGGCTTTCACATGGCTGATCTGTCCACACCGATTCATGAGCACACCTATACCGCGGTAATGGCAAGCGCCAATGCTGCACTCAGCGCCGCTCAGGCTGCCATGGTTCACGGCTATGCGTATGGGCTGTGCCGCCCGCCCGGCCACCATGCCTCGACAGAAAGCGCCGGCGGCTTTTGCTTTATTAACAACACTGCCGTCGCTGCGGCGCACCTGCAGGCAGAGTTGGGTTGCAAGGTGGGCATCATCGACATCGATGTTCATCACGGCAATGGCACGCAGATCATCTTCTACCAACGTGATGATGTAGTAACCACTTCCATACACGGCGATCCTTCAGCGTTTATGCCGTATTACGCCGGCTATGCAGAAGAAACAGGCGCAGGACCCGGAGCCGGCTTCAACCTGAATCTGCCCCTGCCTTTGGGCTCGGGCGACGAACCCTACCTTCGTGCCATCGATGACGCGCTGGAATTCTGCGCTGCGCGCGGAGTCGAGGCGCTTGTTGTCGCGCTGGGCCTGGACGCTTCCGAAGCCGATCCGAATGGTGCGCTGGCCGTGACCACGGAAGGGTTCCGCCAAGCCGGCGCAAAGCTGGCGGCCACCAAATGGCCCACGGTGCTCGTCCAGGAAGGGGGCTATCTCAGCGACATATTGGGTGAGAATCTGAAAGCCATACTCGCAGGGTTCGAGCAGGCGAGGGTCGGCTAGGCAGGCGCTAAGCCGTCGTTAACGAGGAAGGGAATTGACCAAGCTGGATATTGTTGTGGCGCCGGGTCCCTGGGACCCGCAACCGTGGCGCGACGCGTTTCAAAAGCAGGCCGGGCAGCGGAATGTACGGGTGTGGCCCCACGACGGGGAGCGATTGGGCGATGCGCCGTATGTGATCTGCTCATGGAAGGCGGAGCCGCGCGTTTTCGAGCAGGCGGTGGAACCGTCCGCCGTGTTTTCCTTGGGTGCGGGGGTGGATCACCTGCAGCCTCTGGCAGACAAGCCCCATATACCGGTCGGGCGTATCGTGGATCCCGATCTCACCATGCGCATGGTGGAGTATGTGTCGTTTGCTGTGCTGTATCTGCATCGCAAAATCCGAGCCTATGAAGCAAGTCAGTCCCAGCGACGCTGGGCGCCGCTCGTGCAGCCTGCGGCCAGCAGTGTGTCGGTGGGCATCATGGGAGTCGGAGTCCTGGGCAGCGCGTGCGCACGGGCGCTACAGAGCATGGGTTTCCAAGTGGCCGGCTGGGCGCGCAGCAAACGTACGGATACACCGTTCCCCGTGTACGCCGGTCCAGAAGAGCTGCCGCAATTCTTGGCACGCACGAACATCTTGGTAAGCCTGCTGCCCAGTACGCCGGCGACTCGCGGGCTGATCGATATGAGTGTCTTCCGAGCCCTGGCGCATTCAGACGCCCTTGGTGCGCCGTGCTTCGTGAATGCGGGGCGTGGCGAAGCGGTATCAGAGCAAGACCTTATCGAAGCGCTCAATGCAGAAGTGCTGGGCGGGGCTGTGCTGGATGTCTTTGAGCACGAACCCCTGCCGTCCGATAGCCCCTTGTGGGACTTCTCCAATGTATTAATCACGCCCCACGTCGCGGCCGATTCGGATCCGGAAGTGGTGGTGGGGCAGATCGTCCGCAACGTCGAGCGCTTGGAGGCCGGCAGGGGTATCGAACAACAGGTGGATCTCAGCCGCGGTTACTGAGACTCAAGGTATGCAGAGGCTGTCGCAATGAGTGCAAAGCATGTGATTTCCCTGCGCAGGTTCGAAGAGGCCGATCTGGAGGCGGCCGCAGAGCTGTCCAGGGAAGCGCGTTGGCCCTTATGGCCCGAAGATTGGGGAAAGCTGCTGGCATCGGCTGAAGGTGTGGTGGCCGAACGGGACGGCAGGGTGGTCGGCACAGCCTTGAGTTGGCGCTATGGTGAGCGGTGCGCAGCCTTGGGCATGGCGCTGGTCGCCAAGGATTTCCAAGGCCAGGGCATCGCCAGACGCATGGTGTCATGGCTTCTTGACCGCTTGCAAGACCATCTGGTCGTGGTACATACGCCGGCGCTGTACACGTCTCTGTACACCGGCCTGGGTTTTGAGCCGCAAGAAACCCTCTCCACCCACCAGGGTCTTGCTTCCATGGCGCCATTGGTTGCGCTGGAGCCGGGTGACCGTGTCCGGCCGCTGGGGCGCGACGACAGCATGACTCTGCGGGTATTGGATGAAAAAGCTTCGGGGCTTGCGCGCGCCTTTGCCATACAGGAATTGCTCGAGAGCGGCTCCTGCGTAGTTTTGGAAAATGCCGGAACGCCCAAAGGTTATGCGTTTTGTAGGGAGTCGGGGTTTGGGCTTATTATTGGTCCGGTTGCCGCCCCCACCGAGGACGGGGCGAAGGCTCTGATAGCGCATTGGGTCAATCATGCGGTGCGACAGAAAGTTCGCGTAGATGTTCCCGCGGACACCGATCTATCCCGGTGGCTGGATTCCATTGGTCTGCGTGAAGTAGACAGGGCGACCGTCCTGGTCAGGGGGAATACCTGCGTGCCGGCGGAGCCACCGTACTTGTGGGCCGCCATGTTGCAGACCATTGTGTAGAAACTGGTCACCGATGAGCAATGTAAAGAAGTTGGATCGCTTGGACCTGCGCATACTGTCTCATCTGCAGACACATGGGCGGATGACGAACGTTGAGCTCGCTGACGCGGTAGGGCTGTCGGCAAGCCCTTGCCTGATGCGCGTGAAACGCCTGGAAAAAGCCGGCTATATCGCCGGCTATGGCGCTTTTCTGGACCTGGAAAAACTAGGTGACGTGCTGACGGTCTTTACTGAGATCACGCTATCGAACCATCGTCGTGACGACTTCATCAGATTCGAACGCAGCATCGCCAGCGTTGACCAAATCATGGAGTGCCATTTGATTAGTGGCGGGTACGATTATCTCTTGCGCTTCGTTACTCGCAGCGTCAGCCATTATCAAAGCATTATCGACGACCTGCTTGAACGCAATATCGGCATCGAGAAATACTTCAGCTACATGGTCATCAAGTCGCCGTTTGTGAAGCGCCACTATCCCATCGACCAATTAGTTTCGGACGCCTGATTATCGGGCCGCCTCAGCAGCCGGCACATTGGGGTGCCGAGCGTGCTTTTTCAGACTGCGATGGGCGCCTTGATGCCCGGATGCGGGTCGTAACCGACGAATTCGAAATCTTCAAACTCGTAGTCGAACAAGGATTCCGGCTTGCGCTTAATGACCAGCTTTGGAAGCGCACGCGGTTCGCGCGACATTTGTAGCTGCGCCTGTTCGAGGTGATTGCTGTAAAGATGACAGTCGCCTCCCGTCCAGATGAATTCGCCGACATCAAGCCCACACTGCTGGGCCACCATATGGGTCAGCAATGAATAGCTTGCGATGTTGAATGGGACCCCCAGGAAAATATCGGCGCTACGCTGATATAGCTGACATGACAGCCGCCCTTCAGCGACATAGAACTGAAATAGGGCATGGCAGGGGGGCAGGGCCATATTGGAAATCTCGGCAACATTCCATGCCGACACGATCAGCCTGCGTGAGTCCGGGTTTTGTCGTATTTGATTCAGCAGCTGGGTAATTTGGTCGATATGCCGCCCGTCCGGTGTCGGCCAGGACCGCCATTGCACACCGTATACCGGCCCCAGTTCGCCCTGTTCGTCGGCCCACTCATCCCAGATGCTGACCCCGCGTTCCTGCAGCCAGCGAACGTTTGAGTCGCCACGTAGGAACCACAGCAACTCAATGATGATGGAGCGCAGGTGAAGCTTTTTGGTTGTGACCAGAGGAAAGCCCTGGTTCAGGTCGAAGCGCATCTGATGACCGAACACAGAGCGCGTGCCCGTGCCGGTACGGTCAGTCTTGTTATGGCCATGCTCGAATATATGGCGCATGAGGTCTACGTACTGTTGCATGCGAAGAAAGTATGCCGTTCAGGCTTCTACGATATTGATGGTGTGCGTGATCTCCGCCGTGCGGCCCAGCATGGCCGAAGCAGAGCAGTATTTTTCGTGTGACAGCCGCACCGCGCGCTCCACTGCAGCGGGCGGCAGATTCTTGCCGGTGACGTTGAATGTGAAATGAATGCGGGTAAAGACTTTGGGGTCGGTCTCGGCCCGCTGGGCATCCAGTTCCACCTGGCAGCCGGTGACCTCGTGACGGCCACGCTTCAGAATCAGCACAACGTCGTACGCTGCACAACCGCCGGCGCCGGCCAACATCATTTCCATAGGGCGAGGCGCGAGATTATTGCCGCCGCCTTCTGGGGCGCCGTCCATGGCCGTGACGTGCCCGCTGCCCGTGCGCGCGACGAAAAGCATCCCTTCGGGGCCACCCCAGTCAATGGTGCATTGCATGTTTTGGTTCCTGCTGTCGTGACAATCAACGCTCATGATAATACGTGTGTGACAATAGAGCATTCACGCAGCAATTTAAGGTGATGAAATGGTTGAACAAAGCAGCAATGTCGGTCATTCCGGTTTTGTCCGTCGCAGCAATCCGCTAGAGGGCCTCTTGACGGAAGTGGGCAGGGCGCTGCAGGTCCTTGACGGTTCGGCGCAGGCAAGCCGCCCGAATCCCGCCGGCCCAATGCCTCTGAATGCCACCGAGCAGGAAACCCTCTCGCAGGCTGAGCGTCAGCATGCAGCCGGCCTGATGCGCGTCAATCATGTTGGTGAGATCTGCGCGCAGGCGTTATACCGTGGCCAAGCCATGTTTTGTCGCGATGCATCAATTCGCGATGTGCTCTATCAGGCGGCGACAGAAGAAGTGGACCATCTGGTTTGGTGCAATGAACGTCTGAGTGAACTCAATAGCCGACCCAGTGTGTTGAATCCGCTTTGGTATCTGGGTGCTTTTTCACTTGGGGTCGTGGCCAGCCGTGCCGGCATTCCACACAACCTGGGGTTCATGGCCGAAACAGAAAGGCAGGTGGAACAGCATCTGGACAGCCATTTAGAGCAATTGCCGCCCCAGGATGTGCGTTCCCGGCGCATCGTGGAGCAAATGCGTGACGACGAAATTCAGCATCGCACCACGGCGGAAAATCACGGTGCGGCCGCACTACCGGGCCCCGTAAAACTGGCTATGCGGTTCATGTCTAAAGTCATGACCACGACGGCTTATCGCATTTGAACAACAGCACTAGCGTTTTCCCTAGGATGGTGTTAATATTCACCTAACTAAGGGTTATCGCCAGTTGCGCTGATTGCTCTTTGTGCAAAAAGGCCACATCAGAAACATTTGGAAACACAAAAATGTGGCATTGCAGCAAAAATATCTTGCATTGCACAAAAAACGGCGATAAACTTCAGTTATCGGATGTCGCAAGATGATTAGTTTTAATCATCCGGTCTCGAGCAGAAATGCTCTCGTAGCCCGACATGCCAAGGTTGTCTCCTCCACCCTCCTCCTTTGGTGGATTTTGCCCGAGATCTTACGGTCTCGGGCTTTTTTTTTGTGCGCCCGGCCACATATTACGCAAGTGACGAGTGCAGGGCTCTAACCCGATTGGAGGCAGCGAACTCCTCCATTTGGCGGCCTCCGCATCTCAATGCGGAGGACTATATTCTTTGTTGCACTTGTTTCACGACCAACGTCCGGATTGTTACAAAAATATCCGACAATAGCATCGTATTCATCTGGATGGGGACTCTGTGACTTCGCCTCATTTCTGGGGTTC
>JAJUGV010000032.1 GCA_029265795.1 Alcaligenaceae bacterium | reverse complement strand
TCCTAAGTAGCGTAAATACTCGTGACATCGCAACGGCCATCTGGCTAGGGATTTTCGTGACTTGGTGCGTCACAAAGCCAAAAGTGCGGCAAGCATTCTGCAAAGTTGTAGCTGCTGCGACCGCATGGCGTATCGCAGTAACGTTCAGCCTAACAATTGCGCATCTGTCGGCTGTGACGTTTGTTCTGACCACCCTTGGGCTCTGGACTATTGCGCAGCTCAAAATAACCGGACTTTGGTTCGCTGGAGTCGGCATTCCCATCCTGATGAGCATTCCGCAGGTCAGTCGTGACGTCCGCCAGCTTAGATCCTCATTCGGGAAGAACTTCAAGCTGTCTTTGCTTCTAGACTTTTTCGTGAATCTTTACAAAATGCCGTTTTTGGCTGAGCTTATCTTTGTACCTTTCAGCGCTCTCGTCGGCGGGCTTCTCGCTGTAGCGCAAAGCGACGATAAATATTCACCGGTGCAGAAGCTACTTAATGGTGTTTTGTCTGTTACAGGAGTGGGGATTATCGGGTTCGTAACGTACAAGATCACCACGGACTTCGCACAGATTGCAAACTTGAATACATTGCGGAATTTCGCGCTTCCACTTATCTACTCTCTTGCATACTTTCCACTTACGTGGGCGTTCGTCATCTATGCAGCGTACGAATCGGTGTTCTGCCTCTTGCCATTTGTGATCAAGGATCCTGAATTGCACCCGTATGTAAGGCGCAGGCTAATTTTCAGTTTTGGCGCAGACGTTTCCTCATTGAACACATGGCTCAAAGCAGCTAGCTCTACGAGGTTCATCACGCGCAGCGACGTAGTTCGGTCGATCGAGGCAATCACTACGCGTGGAAACGCAGCGTAACAACCCCTTTAAGTCGACGCAGTTTTCGCGCTGCACTTCAGTTCACGCCGACTGATTTGGGATCCCTACACTTCTACCGTCCCGCCAACGCCTGCACCAGACGGCCCATAGTGTCATAGCCGTCCTGGAACAAGCGCTCCAGAAACGGGCTGATCTGGGGCAGCACCACGGCCAGAATCGTCAGCCCCACCGTCAGGCTGATAGGGAAGCCCACTGCAAAGACGGATAGCTGCTGGGCGGTGCGGTTCAGGATCCCCAGCGATAGGTTGATGGTAAGCAGTACCACCATCACAGGCAGCGCCAGCAGCAGGCCCGAAATCACTATCTGCCGGCTCCACTCCATCAACACACCCCAGCCGTTTACATCGAGTGCGGCGCCGGCAATGGGCAGCACTTCGAAGGTGCGCACCAGCCCGCCGATCATCAGCAGGTGCCCGTTCATAGCAATAAAAACGAGTAGGGTGATGGTATTAAAAATGCGCGCCAGAACAGCGGTGTTGCTGCCCGTGGCGGGGTCAAAGAAGGATGCGAAGGCCAGGCCCATTTGCAGGCCGACGAATTCGCCCGCGGTCTGTACGGCGGCAAAAATAATGCGCATGGTCAGGCCCAGCGCAAGCCCAATCAGCACTTGCTGGCCGACGATCCACAATGCGCCCCAAGAGGCGGTGGATAGCGATGGCATGGGCTCCAGGGTGGGGGCCACAATCAGGGTCAGCATCACTGCCAGCCCGACCTTGACCCGGGCGGGGATGGCGGATTCGCTCAGCAATGGCGCCGAGCTCACCATGGCCGCGATGCGTACAAAGGGCCAGAAGAAGGTGTTGATCCAGGCGTAGAGCTGATCGACGGTGACGGAAATCACTATTGAACCAGTTGTGGAATCATCCCGATTAGGGACTGGATATAGTCCACCATGGTGTTGATGAGCCAGGGGCCCAGCACGGCAATGGCAATGCCGCCGGCCAGCAGCTTGGGCACAAAGGCGAGGGTCATTTCGTTGACCTGGGTGGCTGCCTGGAAAATACTGATCACCAGGCCCACGATCAATACCGACAGCAGGATGGGCGCGGCCATCTTCAGGGCCACCAGCATGGCCTGATAGGTGAGCGACATCACGGTCATCGAGGTCATATCGGGCCTCCTAGAGATAGAAGCTGCGCGCCAGCGAGCCCAGCAGCAGGTGCCAGCCGTCAGCCAGCACAAACAGCATGAGCTTGAAGGGCAGGGAAATCGTCACCGGCGGCACCATCATCATACCTAGCGACATCAGCACACTGGCGACCACCAGGTCGATGATGAGGAAGGGGATAAAGATCGTGAAGCCAATCTGAAACGCCGTCTTCAGTTCGCTGGTGACGAAGGCGGGAATCAGCACGCGCATGGGCACGTCGTCCGGTGTGGCCAGTTGGCCCAGCTCCGCCATGTTGGCGAACATCAGCAGATCCGCTTCGCGGGTCTGCTCAAGCATGAAGGTGCGCATGGGGCCGGCACCCAGCTCCAGGGCTTGCTGGAAGTTGATGGTGCCTGCACTCAGAGGGGCATAGGCCAGGTCGTACACTTGGTCGAAGACCGGGGACATGGCGTAGAAGGTCAGAAACAGCGCCAGGCCGATCAGTACCGAGTTTGGGGGCGCGGTATTGGTGCCCATGGCCGTGCGCAGCAGGCTCAGCACAATAATGATGCGGGTGAAGCCCGTCATCATGAGCAACATGGCCGGCAGGAAAGACAGCATGGTCAGCATGACCAGCGTCTCGACATTGAACGACCAGGTCTGGCTGCCGTCGGCGCCCGGGGTGGAAGTCAGTGCGGGGAAGGTCGCCTGCGCAGCGGCCAGCCCAGGCAGGGCGAGCAGCAAGGCCAGCAGCAGACCGGGGAAAAGCAGGCGTTTCATGATGTTGAGCTTTAACGCTGCCTCAGCGCGCGCGATAGGGCGGCGGTGAAGCCCGCCGGGCGGGCATCGGGTTGCGTGGAGGATTCCTGGCCGGCCGGCGCACCGGGCGGCAGGGTGTGCAGCAGGTTTATTTGCTGAGGGGTGACGCCCAGCACAAGGCGGGCGTCTTCGACTTCGACAATGGTGACCGAAGCCCGCGGCCCAAGGCTTTGCGACGCGACGACCCGTAACTGCTGGGGGTCGCCGCTACGCCCGAAACCGCTGCGACGTAGCGCCCATGCACCCGCCAGTATCACCATCAGGATGAATACCAGGGTGACGATGATGCGCAGTACGTCGGCTTCGCTCATCGGCGGCTGCGCAGCCGGTTGATGCGGTCAGCCGGCGTGATGATGTCCGTGACACGGATGCCGTATTTTTCGTCGACGACCACGACTTCGCCCTGAGCGATCAGATAGCCATTGACGTAGATATCCATGGGTTCGCCGGCCAGGCCGTCGAGTTCGACGACCGAGCCCTGGCCCAACTGCAGAATATTGCGAATGGTCAGGCGGGTGCGGCCCAGTTCCACCGAGAGCTGGACAGGGATGTCCATGATCATCTCGATGTCGCTTTGCGCATCGCTGGGGGTATCGACGAGAGGCTTGAACAGGCCTTCCGCGGCGGGTTCTGCAGAAGCGGCTACGGTAGGGGCCTCGGCAGGTAAGCCGGCGGCTTCCGCTTCAGCCGCTTGCTGAGCGGTTTCAGCGGCGGTCTGTTCGGCCAGCGCGGCCGCCCAGTCGTCTGCGGCGTCAGCCAGGCCTTCAGCCTGATTCGACTGATGGCCCGCGGCCTGTTCGGCCATTGCCGCCGCCCAGTCGATTTCGTCGTCGGTAGCGTCGTCCTTGGAAGGATCTTGGGTGGGATCAGTCATCTTTTTCGGTGCGTACAGTCATTTTGGGTTGAGACAGGGTCAGCATCTTCTTGACGCGTAACGCCATCTTGCCATTGTAGGTGCCGTAATTCCCTTCGAGTACGGGTACACCACCAACATTGGCGATGACGGTCTCGGGGATATCAATAGGCAGAATATCGTTCACCTGCAGGTGCATGAGTTCACCCACTGTCATGTTGACCTGGGCGAAGTCCACGACCATTTCCACTTGGGCGGCGCGCACTTCGCGCGAGAGCTGTTGCGTCCAGCGTTGGTCGATGGCGTCTGCACCGCCTTCCTGCAGGGGCCGCGTGAGCAGGTCACGCAGCGGTTCAATCATGGAATAGGGAAGACAGATGTTTAGCTGACCCCCGGCGGCACCCAATTCGATATGGAAGGTGCTGACCACCACGATTTCGTTGCCGCTGCTGATGCTGGCAAACTTGGTGTGCATTTCGGAACGGATGTATTCCGTTTCGATGGGATAGACGTTTTCCCAGGCTGAGCAATAGCTTTCCAGCGTGATTTCCAGCAGCCGCCCGATAATGCGCTGTTCGGTTGTGGTGAAATCGCGCCCTTCGACCCGCGTATTGTAACGGCCGTGGCCGCCAAACATGCTGTCGATCACCAGGAACACCAGGTTGGGATCGAAGGTGAACAGTGAGGCACCACGCAGCGGCTTGAGGGCCACCATGTTCAGGTTGCTGGGTACGGGCAGGTTCCGTTCGAAGTCGGAATACTTCATGATGCGCAGGTTGCCGACGGTGATGTCGGCGTTACGGCGCATGAAACTCAACAGGGCCGCGCGCAGGCGCCGCGCAAAACGCTCGTTGATGAGTTCGAGCGTCTGCATGCGGTGGCGCACGACACGGTCGGGCGAGCTCAGGTCATAGGCACGTACGCCGGACTCGTCGCCCTTATCCTGTTCGGGCTTTTCGCTTTCGCCGGTGACACCTGCAAGCAGGGCATCGACTTCGTCTTGCGAAAGAAGGCTCTGGTAGGACATTACTGCACCACAAACGCCGTAAAGAGCACGGCAGAGATTTCCGGCCCGCGTGGCTGCGGCAGATAGGGCCGCTGCAATAGCCGGGTGAGATCCTGCACCAGTTGTTCGCGGCCTTCGGGCGTCTGCACGTAGGTGGGGTTCTGTACCGACAGCAGGCGCAGTACGCGATCGCGGACTTCGGGCATGTATTCGGAAATGGTGTCGCGCGAGGCCTGGTCTACCAGCCGCAGTGTGATAGCAACGTACAGAATGCGGGTCGTGCGTTCATCGCGCAGGGTGACCGTAAAGGGTTCCAGCGGTGCAAAAATGGGTGCGGGCAGCGGGGCGGAGGGTGGCGTGTGAATTTCGGCGCCTTCTGCCATGGCTGAATTCAAGAAGCCCGATTTTTGCAGGAAGAAGTAGGTGGCAGCCACACTGGCACCAATAATCATGAGCACGAGCAGCAGCCCGAGTATCAGTTTGCCAAAACCTTTGGAGCCTGAGCCACTGCTGGAGCCGGAGGTTCTTCGTGTTGCGGTTGCCATCGTAAGTGCGTAACGTTATGCGTAAGTAAGCGGATGGTTATCAAGTATCACATTGTGCATGAACTGTCGCCTAAAGTGGCTGTGAACAGGGGCGTGATTGCTTGATAAATCCTGAGTTTATCGGCTTGGCCTTCAGGCGAAGGTATCTACCAGAGCATTCGGGTCTGCGCGGCGGGCGGGTTCGCCGGCGCCGGGACTCACCACCGAGTCGGCGTCGATGCCGGAACCCTCAGCGCGGGCGTGCATCGTACCGCCAGGAGCCGCATCTTGCGATTCCTGCCCCGGTTGGTGCTGATCGTTGACGTTGGCCTGCCCAAGAGAAATGCCCGCCTGTTCCAGCATTTGCTGCAGCTGAGGCAGGGCGTTTTCTACCGTCTGGCGCACCATGGCGTGCGGCGAGCTGATGACCGCATGCGCCACATTGTCGTTCAGGTTGATGGTGATGCGCAGCGGGCCGAGCTCGGGCGGATCCAGGCGCAGTTCGGCAACCTGACCTTGGCCGTTGGCGGCCTGGGCAATGCTGATGAACTGGCGGCCGAATTCTGTGGGCCATTGCGGGCTGTTCAGCGGTGCGGCAATGGTGCTGCCGGCAGCCACGCCGACGGGGACTTGCCCCGGCAGTACGCTGCCCGGCATCAGCCCGGCGATAAGGGGGGCGGCAAACGGCCCGCCGGAAAACGGTGTGGCCTGCGGGTGCAACGGTGCCAATTCCGTGCCGGATGTAGCCCTGGCTGCAGCCACCATGGCCGTAAATTCCTGTAAGGACAAGGCGGCGGCGCTGTGGGTGACCTCAAGCGCTTGCGCCTGGGGCAGGGCGGTGGCAGCCTGAGTGTCGGTATTAGGCTGCAATGCGGCCGCTGTGGCGGCGTGTGCGTTGCCCGACTGCGTTTGGGCAGCTGCATTGGCCACTTGGGCAATCGCCGCCTGTAGCGAAGCCGTTTGAGGTTTTGCGGCCGAGGCCTGCCCACCTGCGGGCAGCGGTGTTTCGCCGGCTTTTTGAGCGATCGCCGCAAGGGCATCAGCTTCGGGTTGTGCCGCCGGTACGGCGGCAGCCTGTGCGGTTGCCGGCTGTGCGGTTGCCGGCTGTGCGGTTGCCGGGATTTGCCCTGGCAGCTGGGCTTGTGCGCCGCCTGTAGCCGTGGGCTGTGCGGCGCCGCCGTCAGCAGCAAGTACCGCAGCCAGCGGCGTGGCCTGGGCGGCGGCTAATGCCGGCAGGCCGGTTTCCGCGGCGGCATCGGCCAATTCGGTGTTTTCTACGGTGCCGGCAGCGGGCGCGGTGTCCGAATCGGCGGCGGGGTTCGCCGCCGTAGCAGTGTCGGTAGCACCCTGGGCAGGCGTATTGGTTTGTGCCGACTCGGCGTGTTGATTATCGCGCGCCGCAAGCTGCTGGGTGTTATCGCGAGCGGGCTCGTTGGCTGCCGGTGCGTGGGCCTGGGCCGAAGCAGAGGCGCTGCCGGTGGATACATTGCGGCCTTGCGAATCTTGGCGGGTGGCTGCGGAAGCGTTATGGGCGCTGTTCGAGCCGTTGGATTTGTTGTTGCGAGATTGGCCGACATCGCTTTGCGATGGCCGCGCCGGGGTGGGTGCAGGCTGGCTGCGCTTTTCGCCCAGAAGCCGGGAAAAATCCAGGCCGTGGATAGGGTCGGCAGCCTTGCCGAACCGGGACGGTTCGTTGGCGCCGGTGGAGCCGGAGAGAAGACTGATGAGCTTGGGCGTATTCATTCAGAGCCTGTCAATGGTTGCCTTTACCGCGGCGGAAAAGATGAGCGGCGATTTCGTCGCTGGCACGCTGTTCGCGCCGCGCCTCTTTAAGGGCCTGCTGTTGCCGCTGGCGATTCTGCAGGGCCTCGAAGGCGCCGAGCCGCTGTTTTTCGGCCTGCCATTGCTGGCGCCCGGCGGCCAACTGGGACTCGGAATGCGCAACGATACTATTTTGCTGTGAAATGGCGTCGTCCAATGTGTTGAGGAAACGCCGAAAATTCAGGTAGTTCGAGGCGGTCAGGCCGCCCTGGCCGGACTCCAGCAGGCGCTGGGCGTAATCCAGACGGTAGTTGTGCAGCATATCGAGCTGTTCCTGGGCCGCGCTGCGTTCGTTCGCGGCTCGCTGTACGGCCTTGGCAGCCGTATCGACGGCATCGTGCGCGACGTTGACCAGTAAATCCAGAGAAGGCTTCTTTGGCATATGGGTTCACCTCATCCAAGCATGTGCTGCGCGGATTGACCGGCGGAGTTGCGTCTGATGGAAGGCTGAAACAGGCTTTCCAGGTGAGCAACAGCCTGTTCATGCCCCACGCGTTCATGCATGCCCTGCTGCAGGAAGGCTTCCAGTTGCGGGTAGCGGGCAATGGCGTCGTCTATCGTCGGGTCATTACCCGGCTTGTAGGCGCCGATGGCAATCAGGTCGCGGTTGCGCTGGTACATGGAAAGCACCTGTTTGAAGCGATGTACCAGCGAAATCTGCTCAAGCGGCACGATCGAGGCCATCACCCGCGAGATTGACGCCTCGATGTCGATGGCAGGGTAGTGCCCGGTTTCCGCCAGGTGGCGCGACAGCACAATGTGGCCGTCCAAAATAGCGCGTGCTGCATCGGCGATGGGGTCCTGCTGATCGTCGCCTTCGGTCAGTACAGTGTAGAAGGCGGTGATGGAGCCGGCCGGGCGGTCGCCCACAGGCGCTCCGTTACCGGCGCGTTCCACCAGTGCCGGCAGCTTGGCAAACACGGAAGGCGGATAGCCCTTGGTGGCAGGGGGTTCGCCGATGGCCAGCGCGATTTCACGCTGTGCCATTGCGTACCGGGTGAGCGAATCCATGATGAGCAAAACGTGCTTGCCCTGCTCACGGAAATGTTCGGCCAGCCGGGTGGCGTAAACCGAGGCCTGGAGCCGCAGCAGGGGCGAGACATCGGCCGGGGCGGCCACGACGACAGCGCGGCGCAGACCTTCGGGCCCCAGGTTGTTCTCTATAAACTCCTTGACTTCGCGCCCGCGCTCGCCAATCAGGCCGACCACGATCACATCGGCCGACGTATAGCGGGCCATCATGCCCAGCAGCACACTCTTGCCCACGCCGGAACCTGCAAACAGACCCATGCGTTGGCCGCGGCCGACTGTCAGCAGGGCGTTGATAGCGCGTACCCCGACATCCAGCACGGTGTCGATGGGCGCCCGGGCGAGCGGATTGATGGGCGTGGCAGCCAGCGAGGCCGGCTGCACGTTTTCGAACAGACCCAGATCGTCCAGCGGACGGCCCGCCCCGTCTAGGACGCGGCCCAGCAGCCCATCGCCCACCGGCAGATGTTGTGAGAGCACGGGGGGAGGGCCGGGGTCGTCGATTCGCTGGCGTGGTAGTGTGAGCCGGCTCTGTACGGAGGGTTCAATGGGCACCACGCGCGCGCCCGGCGGCAGACCGGAGATCTCGGCCTGCGGCATGAGATACAAAGTATTGCCGTGGAAGCCCACCACCTCGGCGTCGGCCCAGTGGCGGCCGCCCGGTGCGATCTCTATCTTGCAGGCAGCCCCTACCGCCAGGCGCAGCCCCGTGGCTTCCAGCACCAGGCCCGTGGCCCGGGTGATGCGCCCGCTGACATGCCAGGATTCGACCGCCGATACACGCCGCTCTGCGGCTTCCAGCAAAGCTGTCCAGCGTTCACCAGCGGTATTCAGGGCTTGTGGGCGATCGGGCATGGCGTCAGCCCTCAGCTTTTCACGCCAAGGGTGGAAGTCACCCGCTTCCAGCGTGTCTGCAGCGTGGCGTCGATATTACCCAGCGAGGTTTCGGCGATACAGCCGCCACGGTCGATGCTCATGTCGGCCTGCAAACGCCAATGACTGACAGTGCCGTCGTTCTGCAGATATTGATCGACCAGTTCGAGGTCCGCGGGGTTGACGCGCAGTTTGAGGATGCCCTGGTGGCTGCCGTCTGCCTGCAGAATTTCTTGAACGACATCCAAAATTCGTTCAGGTTCGGCTTTCAAGGTGCTGCGCAGCACCTGGCGGGCGATGCTCACGGCCAGGTTTACCAGCGCTTCGCCGGTTTCCTCTTCGATATTCGCGATGGATTGCGCGCAGGCCTGAGCCAGCCGCTGGATTTTCTCGGCCTCTTCCTGCACCGCGGCGAGCCCTTCGGCCCGGCCTTCGGCTAAGCCGGCTTCCCGGCCTTCAGCAAAACCCCGTTCGCGGCCCTCGGTAAGGCCGGCCTCCATACCCTGAGCGTGGCCGGCCGCAAAACCTTCTGCATGGCCGCGGGCGGTGGCGGCTTCGCGTAGCCGTTCGATCTCGGCCAGCACTTCTGCCGGGTCGGGCAGGTTCGGACCGGTATCGCCGCCGGCATCGGGTTGCCCGGCCTCTTCGACGGGCGCCGTTTCCGGGCCGTCGAAAGACTCCAGTTCCCAACGGCGCCAGCGGCCCGCCGCGTCGTACAGAGGTGGCTGTTGTTCAGACATACTCGTCGTTGGTGGCGCGCGAGAGCGTTAGCTGACCGGCTTCCGCCAGCTTTCGGGCGGCGCCCAGAATATTCTTCTGCTCTTCGTCGACGCGCGACATGCGTACAGGGCCCATGGCGTCGATGTCTTCGCGCAGCATGTCGGCGGCGCGATTGGACATGTTGCGGTAGAACTTCTCGCGCAGCTCTTCGGGAGCGCCCTTGAGCGCAATGGTGAGCTGCTCGGTATCGATCTCCTTGAGAATGAGCTGAATGGCGGTGTCTTCCACGTCCACCAGGTTCTCGAAGACGAACATTTCGTCGACGATGCGCTGCGCCAGATCGTTATCGAGTTCGCGCAGGCTGGCCACAACGGATTCTTCTTCCGCCGAGGACATGTAGTTGATGATTTCCGCCGCGGCGCGTACGCCACCCATCTTGCTGCGTTTGGCGCCCTGGCCGGAGAGCACGTTGTTAAGGACTTCGGTGAGTTCCTGCAATGCGGCCGGCTGCACGCCGCCGAAGGTGGCAATACGCAGCATGACATCGTTGCGCAGGCGTTCGGGCAGCAGGGCCAGCACGTCGGAAGCTCGGTCGCGCTCGAGGTGGACCAGAATGGTGGCGATGATCTGGGGATGTTCGTCCATGATCAGTTCGGCCACGTTCTGGGCATCCAGCCAGTTCAGGGCATCGATGCCGCTGGCGCTGTCGCTGCTGCCTTCCAAGATGTCTTCAATCAGGCCGGCCGCACGGTCGGTGCCCAGCGCCTTGGTAAGCACGGAACGAATGTATTCGTCTGAGCCCAGCGTAATAGCCATGAACTGGTCGGCTTCCTGGCGGAATTCCTCCAGGACTTTATCGACGTCGCCGCGGGTGACCTGCTTGAGGTTGGCCATCGCCATACCGATCTGCTGGACTTCGCGGGCCGAAAGATACTTGAAGACCTCGGCGGCGGCATCCTCACCCAATGACATGATGAGGATGGCGCAGCGGTTGAGAGCTTCAGTCTGTGCCGGGTTATTTGACATTCTTGGTCTCCAACCAGGAGCGCAGCACCATGGCGACCGCGCGTGGATCCTTGCTTGCCATGCTGCGGGCCGTTGCCAGGTTCTCTTGGTAGCGGCTCATTTCGGAAGCGCGACGCTCGGCGGCTTCCAGGGCCGCACGATTCTCTTCGAGTTCCTGGGCTTCCTGCTCGAGCTTTTCCTTGGCCTCGGCCATGTTGTCGATGATGGGGCGACCCAGACCGCGCCACAGCAGGATGGCGGCGGCCACGATCAGGATGTACTTCAGCAGTTGCAGGGCATGCTCGAAGTAGGCCGGGTTCTCCCAGAACGGCGGCTCTTCGGGGCCTTCTTCGCTGAAGTGCGTGTTCACCACGCTGACCGTATCCCCACGCTCAGGCGAGTAACCCATGGCCTGTTTTACAAGCGCGTCGATCTTCTGGATTTCCTCGTCGGGCAGCGGCTGGACTTCGCCGTCGACATCGCGATAGTTCACCACCACGGCCACGGACAGGCGGCGCAGCTGGCCGACGGGGTCTTTCACGTGGCTGATGGTGCGGTCCACCTCGTAGTTGATGGTGGCTTCGTTACGCGCATTGCCTTGGGGGCCAAGCTGTGTGCCGGCGGGCAGGGCGCCCATCAGGGTAGGGCCGGCCAGCCCCTGAGCAGCGTCGGCTGCGCCGGGTGCCGGCAGCGCGCCTTCCACGGCGGCTGGGTCTGCAATCTGGCCGTCGGGGCCGAGCGCCTGCGCGCCTTCGGGCACCACGGGCTGATTAATGGGTGCGATGGGGTCGGGCGGCGGCTGGTTGGTTAGCGCGCCGGGCACGCCTTCGGCCGGCTGTGCGCCGGTATTAATGGATGCGCTGGTCTGCTGGCTGCGAACAGCCGCCTGGCCCGGCATCTGGTTGGGGCGGAAGACTTCAGAGGTTTGCTCGCGTTGCGCGAAATCGACATCCGCACTGACCTGAGCACGCACATTGCCACTACCCACCACGGGATTCAGCAAGGTGAGAATGCGTTGCACGGTGCGGGATTCGATTTCGGCGACCAGGTCGCGGCGGGCCGTGTCGGCATTGCCTGAGCCCGCGGGGGCGGTGAGCAGGCGGCCGTTTTGGTCGACGACCGACACACTGTCAGCCGCAAGATTCGGCACGCTGGAAGACACCAGCCAGGTAATGGCGGCCACCTGCGATTCGCTCAGCATGCGGCCGGGGTAAAGGGTGAGCAGCACCGAGGCCGAAGGCGGCTGCCGGTCGCGCACAAAGAGGGTTTCGCGTGGCAGGGCCAGGTGTACCCGGGCGTGCTGCACGGCGTTCAACGCTTGAATCGAACTGGCCAGCTCGCCTTCCAGGGCGCGCTGGAAGTTCACCTGTTCGGTGAATTGGCTGGCGCCGAAGCGGGTTTGGTCAATGAGTTCGAAGCCGGCTTCGCCACTGCGCGGCAGCCCCTGTTGGGCCAGCTGCAGCCGGGTTTCGTGGACCCGGTCGGCCGGAACCAGGATGGCGGTGCCGTTTTCGGTGAGCTCGTAGGGCACGTTCATCTGGGCCAGCGCGCTGATGATGGCGCCGCCGTCGCGATCTTGCAGGTTGGAGAACAGTACTTTGTAATCCGGCCCGCGGAACCAAAGCGTGGCGATGGCCAGTAGCGCGATGGCGCCCGCAACGGCCCCGAGCTGTACGGAGCGCGAGACAGTGCCTATTTTCTGGAGAGCCGGGAAACGTGCCGTCAGTTCAGCCATACGACTCATTTATGGCCTCGAAAACGGGAAACGCGTTGCGGTATGGGCCGCTGGTGGCAGTTGATCGGCAAAGTGTGCATGCTGCAAAACAGAATGGGGTGAGGCTGAATTATGGCCCGTATGGATGAAAAGCCATCGGCTGAAAAACATACGTTTTGGGTCTTATTTATAAGGTATGAAACGTTTTGCAAAATTTGCGGGGCATTCCGTACCCCGGACAGCGACCGCACTATACCCGACCCGCGCGCTCGTTTGCTGAGCGGAATAGCGCCTGAATTCGCGCCTTCTTCCTAACAGTCGAAATGGGGGGGATTTCAGCCGCTGATGCGGCGCTTGGCCGGCCTTGCGTTTAGTTACAGTAGTCACACTACTGTTGTTCTGATTTTTACCGCAAGGTTGTTCCACTCATGGCCATACAGAATCTTACCGCCATTGAAAACATGCTGTCGCAGATGCGGCAAGTGGCCCACGCCGCTGCCAATCTGCCCGCGCGCTCTGATGCGGTAGCCAACGAGCAGGGCGGCTTCGCGGCGGAACTGGCCCGCTCGCTGTCCAAGGTATCGGAAATGCAGAACACCGCCACGGCACAGGCCCAGGCCTTCCAAGCCGGTGACCCGGAAGTGTCACTCAACGACGTGATGATCGACATGCAGAAGGCCGGCATTGCTTTCCAGGCCACCATGCAGGTACGAAATAGGCTGCTTCAGGCTTACCAAGAAATCGCCAGCATGCCTGTTTAAGGCGACTCAACTTCTTCCAGCGTTTTTTCTTCCAAAGCGTAAATCCACGCCAGCAGTTCCGCAATGGCCACGTATAGCTGGGGCGGGATCTGTGCATCCAGGTCGACCTGCATAAGCAGGTTCACCAACTCCGGCGACTCGTGCACGTAGAGGTCATGGTCCTTGGCCGTGCGGATAATGGTTTCCGCAATACTGCCATAACCCTTAGCCACCACGCGTGGTGCGGCATCTTTAGGGTCGTAGCGCACGGCGACCGCAGAGGGGCGGTGGGGCGTGTCGCTACCCTGCGTCGGGGGGATATCGTGACCGCTTTGACTCATGATGCGGCCTCGTCAGGCGTTTCGGTCTCGCGGGAGATAGTCAGCTGACTGAGCTGTAGCCCATGCAGCCCCAAGCGTTCGCGCAACAGGCTGGTGTGGTCGGCCATCACGGTGGCCGACTCGGGTGCTACCAAGTGCATGACCAATTGATTGTTTGCCAGCGACAGCCGCGCCACCACCTCACCCAGCCCCGGCAGGTTCAGCTTGAGCCGGGTCGACCAAGTGTCGGTTTCCTGGTCTTCGCCTTGGGGTTCGCGGCGACGCACTTCCCATTCCAGCTCGCTTCCCGGCCAAGCCTCGCCTTGCCAGGCAAAGGCTTGATTGGCCAGGGTTTCCAGTTGCTGGCGCACCAAGGCGTGGGTGGAAGGGTCCATGCTAAGCAGTGCACCGGCTAACTGCGCGCCGGCCTGTGCGGTTTGCGAAGCAGCCTGGGACTGAGGCGCGCCGGCAGAGCTACTGCTTGGTTGTGCAGACTGGCCGGCCGGTTCGGCTCCGCCGCGAGCTTGGGCGGTCTGGTTGGTGGGGGAGCCGCCAGGTTCGCGGCCGGCCTGGGCCTGGGGTTCGGCGCGCATTTGCTCTAGTGTGCGTGAGCCGAATGCGAATTCCCGAAGGTGGGATTCGTAAAACAGACCGCTGCTTTGCATGGCCTGAGACAACGCCTGTGCCAACTGCCCGGCAAGGCCGGTGGGCGCCAATGCCTGTCCACCCGCGGCAGCCGTGCCAAGCGCTGCGCCTGCTTGCCCGGCTGCGGTGCCGCCTGCCGCAGTGCCGCCCGGGGTGGCAGGCGCATGGCCTGCACGGGCGCTGGCCGCGGCGCCGGCAGTGCCTGCCGCCTGATTGCCACCGCCCGCCGCACGTTGCACGATGGCTTCTACCGCACGCGGGTCCAGATTGCCACCGACGGGGCGAGCGGCAGGGCCGGATGCGCCCCCGGCTGCGGCGGAGGTGCTTTGCCCCGAAGTCGTCTGGTTGCCGGCACCGGGCGCCGGTGCTTGAGGGAGCAGCGGTGCGCGGCCTGTTACGGCCGGCTTTGCATCGGGGAATTGCTGCAGTAGCGCCAAGATGGTTTTAGCTGCCTGACCCAAGGTAGTGGGTGCCGAAGAGGTGAAGCTGGTCATCGGCGCATTGCGCGCCGCGAGCAGCTTGGCTATTTCCGGGTTATTGCGAGCCAGCGCCGCGAGATTGCCCTGGCGCCCCTGCGTTTGGCGTGCGCCTTCCTGTTCTTTTTGGGGCAGGTTCTGCAGCGCTTCGTTTTTCTCCGGTTGACCGGGCTGCGTGACGGCATCCGGGCGGGCGCCCGTAGCAATATTGGCCTGCTGCGAGACCGAGACACCTAGTGCGCCTTCGACGCGTTGCACCATCAAGGTGCCCAGCGGCGAGGGCCCGCTAACACTCATGGATTAGGGTCAGGCCAGCGTGCCTGAGTAGGTGCGCAGCACCCGGTGCTGGCGCTTCATATTGCCCAGCAGGCCGGAAAGGCGCTCCAGTTCAGGCATCGCCAGCCGACGGATGTTGGCGTCGTCGTCGAGAATGCGCGACAGCAGTTCCCGGCGGGCTTCGCGATCTTCGACCGAAAGTACGTCGAGCTCGCGCAGCATTTCGACGGCCTGGTGGTATTGTTCGCCCAGCGCAACAACCGCGTCCCAACGGTTGGCACGCGCTTCAGACAGCATGCGGCCGGTGAGATCGGCAATAGCCTGGTAGTGGCTGATCAGGGTGGGGCGGTCGTTCATGTGCGGACCTGCAATGGGGTGTGTTCCTTGGGCGTGTCGCAGGCGTCGCGCCATGCGGTGCCGATTTCTTTCAGGACGTTTTCGGCGAGGGTGAGTTTTTCTTCGTCAGCATTCAAATTCGCCAGCATCAAATTATGCAGCACGACCTCGTAGGTGGCGATAAGATTTTTAGCGACTTCTCCGCCCGCTTCTTGATCGACACTGGCCTTCAGGCCGGAATCCACAATATCAATGGCCTTTGAAATGGCCATGCCCCGTTCCGCGATATTGCCTTGCTGCAAGTGCAGCTTGGCCTTGGCGATGGCCGAAATAGCGCCATCGAACAAGAGCGTGATCAGGCGCTCGGGCGAGGCACTGAGCACCTGGGTTTCCAGGCCTACGCTGGCGTAGGCATTGGCCGAATGGCGGCGGATACCACGGGGTGGGGCGTATGTCATGATTTCTGCTTACCGGGGCTCAGGTTTTCGAGCATGCTGAGTTGGGAGGTGAGGTAATTACTGATGCCGTTCATCTGCGCCATGAAGCTGTCCAGCTGCACGAACTGCAAACGATAGGTTTCCATTTTCTGGTCGATACGCGCTTCGGTTTGCTCGTACTGCTTTTCCAGCAACTTAAGCGTACGCTCGATACCGTCTTGCGAGGTCTTGATAAGACCGTCGCTCTTGGTGAAGACTTCCACAGCGGATTCGACGCGCTTGGTAAGCCCGTTCTCGCCGGCAAAGAGTTCCTGCACGGCGGCACGGTTTTCGGACAGGACTTCCTTGAACTTTGCGGTGTCGACAGACAGGTTGCCCGTGGTGGAGTCGGTCTTGATGCCCAGCGCGCTTAGGGTGAGGCCATCGGCAGCCAGGCCGTTGATGGCGTCGCGCACCTGCGACTGCGCGCGGCGTGCCAGGCTATCGCCGGTAAGGGCGGCGCCTTGCTGGGCGTCGACATCGTAGGAAGTGAGCGACTTGATGGTGGACTGCAGTGCGTTATAGGCGTTGACGAAATTAGTGACGGCGGTTGTGGCCACGGCGTCGTCGCGCGTGACGTTCAGTGAGTCTGCCGAAGCGCCTTCGGCGGCAGCCTTGGAAAGGGTCAATGTGACGCCTTCGATAGCGTCTTCGATGGTGTTCTTCTGCGAAGTGACCTGAATGCCGTTGATGAGGGCAATGGCGTTTTTGCCCGCAACGGATTCGCCCATGGTGCTTTCACCCGGCGCGCCGCTGTCGGAATCGAAAGTCAGAATATTGCTGAGCGCCTCGAAATCGGCACCGCCGTCTTCGTGGGCGGCCACCGCAATCTGCGTGATGGTGTTCTGTTCGCCCGTTTCGTCGGAAGAAATGATGAGCCGGTGGCCTTCGCCGTCGTTCATCAGTGTGGCGCTGAATTTCAGATCAGAATCTGCCGTGATGGCGCGGGCGATATCCTGCAGCGACGCGTTGGCATCCACCGCCAGGGTGTGCGTGGTGTCGCCTTTCAGGGTGAAGGTGATGTTGACCTTGCCCGTGGCGCCGGCGGCAACGGCTTCGTTTGCGGTATCGGCACGGCCGCTGGCCATGACTTGAGCGGAAGCCAGTTGCTTAACGAGGACCTGGTGGTTGCCCGGAATGGCGCCGGAACCCGCACGGGCATTCGCCGTGAAGGTGTCGCCGGTGACGCTGGTTTTAACCGCGTCGAAGGTTTCAACCTTGCCAAGCGCCTGCGCAGCAGAAGAGACCGCATCGAGGGCGGATTTGAGGGTGCCGTAGGCGGAAAAACGGTCTTGCTCTTTGTTGGCGCGCGACTGCAGGGCGGCCAGAGGTGCGTTTTCTGCGGTGCGCAGTTGCTGCAGCAGATCGCCCAGGGGCAGCCCCGAACCAACGCCGATGGATGAAATGGATGTAGCCATGGTGTACTCCGTATCCGCCTATTATGGGCGAACCTTGTTCAATTCATTCTTGCTGACAGGCCAACGATGGCGCCACACTTTGCCAGTTTGCCCGTGCAAGTTAATTCACGCTTGGGTGTTGAGCAGTTTGCCCTGAAACTGCGCGATCATTTTTGCAACGTGTAGCACTTCTTCGCTGGGGATCTGGCGCAGCACTTCACCGGATTCAGTATTGATAATGGAAACCACCATTCGCTGCGTGTCTTCGTCGAGCTCGAAGCGCATACCGGTAGACCATGCCTGCATGGCTGCATTGATTTGCTCGAATGCATCTTCTATGCTGCCAGCGGAGTCCTTGCCGGGAAACGCGCCGCCTTGCTGGGCCGTCGCATTACCGCCATTGCGGCCGGCCTCGGCTTGGGTGACTTGTACCGCCGGTTCGGGGCGCTGCTGGTTGACTGCGGCATCGGCCAGCCCAGACACGGGCGCGGCCATGTTGCTTGAGATAGAATCCACCATCGTTCTGACTCCTGATCAGGGCCTTTGATTCTGTTGTTGTGTTTGTCTGTGTAATTACGGCTGATTTCCGCCGTTGTTTAGGCCTATGCAGTTTCTTTGAGCCGATATGTCGAAATAAGCCAGGAAATGATACCCACTTTCATGGATGAATTGTTTACCGCCGGGTCACAATGCATATTGCAGGACTCTGCCTTTTTTGATGCATGGCGTTGACTGAAGACGAACTAATCGCCCAACATGCTCCGCTGGTACGCCGCCTGGCGCTACAACTAGCGGGCCGACTGCCGGCCAACGTAGAGCTGGACGACTTGATGCAAGCCGGCATGATGGGGCTGCTGGACGCCGTGCGCCGCTACCAAGAACAGGCCGACGCCAAATTCGAAACCTACGCCACCACCCGTATTCGCGGGGCCATGCTAGACGAACTGCGCAGCCAGGACTGGCTTTCGCGTAGTGCCCGCAGCAAGGCGCGCGATATCGAGGCCGCCGTGTTGCGGGTGGAGCAGCGCGAACTGCGCCCGGCGACCGAACAAGAAATCGCCGACGAGCTGGGAATCTCGCTGGCCGACTACTACAGCATGCTGGACGACGCTAACGGCGTACAGCTGGTGCACTACGAAGACCTGTCCCACGAAGAAGACCGCGACACCCTGGCCCGGGTCGTGGCGCCGGAGGGCGAAGAGCTCTCGCAGCATCAGGAAAACCCGCTGAATTTGTTGATGTCCCACAACCTGCACCAGGCGGTGATGAAGGCCATTGACGCCTTGCCCGAGCGCGAGAAGCTGCTGCTTTCCCTGCAGTTCGAGCATGATCTGAATCAGAAAGAAATTGCCGCGGTCATGGGTGTGTCGGAAGGGCGCATTTCTCAGTTACGTTCGCAGGCCGTTTCGCGGATTCGTGCGAGGCTTAAGGCCGCGTAGCGGGCGGCGAGGGCCGGTACAGGCGGCACGGGTCGCACGGGTCGCACGGGTTGTATAGGCGGCACGGGTTGCTCGGGTCGCGAAAACATCAAAGAATATTTTTCACGCTCATAAGGAGACCGGATGACAGATCTAAGCCTCAATGCGCTCTTCCAGCGGAGCCTGGAGGACTTCATGCGTGCCGTTCAGACTCAATTCATGGAGTCCAACCGCACAGCAGATCAATGGGACGAATTCGAAAGCCAGTTCCGCGACGCAGCAGAGCAGCATTGGCCGGAGATCTCGGCACGGCTTACTCCTTACGAGCGCCACACTGACTTGCGCGACCAAATAACGAAGGAACTGTTCCAGCTGGTAGATCAAAACTCGATCTATCAGGATGCCATGGCCGCTCAGAGACAAAAGCAAGCCTTGGTTGATGAGCTGGAAAAGGTCGAATACGACATCTGGTGCCTGCGCTTGACGCAGCTACGGCTGAAGATTCGCGTTTACCTGATGGAAGTTGAAAGCGACGACTTCTTGACGGAAGAAGACCGCCTGCTGCACGAACGCTTCCGGGCCCGCAGGCGCGCACAGCGCAACCCCATCTACTGGCGGGGCGCGAATGTCGTCATCATGGAACCCACCGACGACGTAGTGAAACTCGGCTACGTGCGCGACGACGACATCCCGGTGATGACCCGCCACGCGGGCGCTCTGCACGCCACCTTCGAGCGCCTGAAATACGACGCCTACGGCCTGCTGAACTACTTTCACAAGCGAGAATTCTTCGCCGCCCTGGCCGAATCCGCCCGAAGCACACTAGAGCAAAACCCCCAGGCCGGCGAAAAAGACCTCATCCGCGCCGCACTGCAAAGCGTGCAAACCCTGCTGGAAAAATGGGAACAACGCCACCGTGAAACTGGGGTCTGACCCCAGTTTTGCCCCGGTTCTTCAGGAATGCTCGTATGGAACTTCGGCAAGTTCGCTATTTCGTTAGGGTGGTGGAGCTAGGGAGTATCACGCGAGCGGCGCTGGACTTGGGGATTGCTCAGTCGGCCGTGAGCCTGCAGATCAGCCAGTTAGAAAGCGAGCTTTCTGTGCGGCTGCTGCATCGGAATTCGACCGGTGTCGTGCCTACAGAAGCAGGCCTCGCTTTCTTGCGGGAAGCGTACGTGATTCTGCGGCATACCGAGCGCGCAATCGCAAATTCACAGCGATCTCGTCTCATGGGCGAAGTGACGGTGGGCTTTGCGCCGGCTTCCACTCCCGTTCTGAGCGTTCCGTTTTTGCGGGCCATGCGCGAGCGCTACCCGGATATCAAGCTGCATATTGTGGAGAGTTTATCGGGCCATCTGACGCGCATGCTCGACAACCGCCAGTTGGATGTCGCATTGCTCTTCAACCCTAAGCGGTCGGTGCATTGGAACGCGACGCCGTTGCTGGAGCAAAAACTCTACTTAATTAGTCAGCGTGCATCCGTGCATCCCAACGCACGGGCCGGACACTTGTCTGTCAGGCAACTCAAAGATATTCCCTTGCTTTTGCCGACCTCGACGCATGGCCTGCGTAGTTTGATCGATGCGGCGTGCATGCGTGCCGGCTTCCAACCACAGGTCATCGCAGAAATCGATTCGTTGCCGATGTTGATGGACGCGGTCTACAACGGCATTGGTTCGACCGTCCAACCTTGGGCCGCAATGGCCCGATACGCCCACGCCGAGCAAAGCCTGCACCTGGCAGAAATTGCGGACTCCAAGCTGCGCCATACCAACTCGTTGTGCAGTCTTTACGACGAAGAGCTTTCCGGAGCCGCGCTACGTGTGCGTTCCACGTTGAAAGAGTGCATCACATCGCTGGTTAAGCAGAGCCATTGGAAGGGTGCCACCTTAATCGACGAAGGCTGACTCCACTGGGAACGGGCGCGGCCATCTAAATTCGAGATGGCCCCATATCGCAGAAGCGCTGCCGGTCGGGCGCGGGCGTCGTTACGATGACTTCTCCTATGCACAGACGGGGAACACATCATGAAGCCCAGCAAACTATTCGTTCGTTTACTCAGCACACTCGCGTTAGTTTCCACTGGAGCAGTCGCCGACACCACGGACTGGCCCACACAGCCTATCCGGCTAATCGTGCCGTTCGCAGCGGGCGGGTCGGTAGACGTAACGGCTCGAGGCCTTTCGCAGTTGTTGTCTGAAGAGTTGAACCAGTCTGTTGTTGTCGAGAACCGCGCGGGTGGGGGCGGCCGCATCGGGGTGGATAGTGTCGTGAAAGCTCAGCCCGATGGCTACACCGTCGTACTTGCCAGCGCGGGAACCATCGCGATTGCCCCGCATATTTATAGCGATCTGCCCTACGACCCGCTAAAGGATTTGACCCCCATCACGCCGGTCGTCAATAGCGTCAATGTGATGGTTGTGCCCGCCTCCAGCCCCATTCAATTGGCCGGCGAATTTATTGACCAAGCTAAGAGTCGGCCTGGCGAGTTGAATTTCGGGTCGTCAGGTGTCGGTGCGTCGGATCATATGGCGACCGAGCTTTTCACCAATATGACGGGGATTCAATTGACGAATATTCCCTATCGCGGGGGCGGCCCGGCCATGATCGACTTGTTAGCGGGTCGTGTGGATGTCATGTTTTCTGCCATGGCGCCTGCCATCGCCAACATTCACGCAGGCAAGTTGCGCGCATTGGGCGTCACATCCGCCGAGCGACTGGAAATTCTGCCTGATGTTCCCACGATCGCGGAAGTCGCCGTACCGTCTTATGAGTCGGTCGCATGGTATGGGCTCTTCGCACCGGCCGGTACCCCCGCCCCTGTGGTAGAGAAGCTCAGCGCAGCGACCGCTAAGGTGCTGAAGGACAAGAATCTGCGGCAGCGGCTGGTGCAGTCGGGACTTGTTCCGTTCACCAGCACTCCGACGGAATTCAAACGCTTCGTTGAGGAGGACATTGAGAAGTACGGCAAGTTGGTCAAGGAAAACGGGATCACCGCAGAATGAGTACGCAGTTGAATTATCTTGATGAAGTGAGCGAGTTCATCTGTGATAGCGGACTGGCGGAACTGAGCCCTCGCACTATCACGCACGGCCGTTGGGTGATCGCAGACAGCATTCCCGTCATAGCCAAAGGCATGCAAGTGCCTGAAATGCGTGCCTTGCTAGAGCAACAGTTGAAAGGGGCGGCCGACGGAGAGTGCTGGGTAATCGGAGCAGGGCATCGTACGAATCCGCTGGACGCCGCCATGCTCAACGGTGCGGCGGGCGTCTGGTTGGAACTGGATGAAGGGAATCTTCATGCCAAAGGGCATCCCGGGATCCAGGTGGTACCCGCTGCGTTAGCGGTTGCTCAAGCGTGTGGTGCGTCCGGCGCGGAACTGCTCATGGCCGTTATCCTCGGTTATGAGGTTTCTTCACGAATCAGTCGTGCGGCCAATGTGCGTATTTGTGTGCATCCGCATGGCACGTATGGCGTGATCGGCGCAGCGGTGGCAGTGGCCAGGCTAATGAAACTTCCTGCCCCGAAGGTGCGCAACATTATTAGCATGGCGGCCACCATGGGTATGGCGACCAGCCGCAATACGCTTTTAGAAGGCTCAACCGTTCGGAACATCTATTCCGGTCACTCCGGGCTGATGGGGCAGATGGCCGTCAGAATGGCGCTCGCCGGCTTCGAAGGCGAACGGGATGGGGTTACGTCGGTGTACGGCAACGGAGTGTTATCCGATTCCTATGCCGCCGATGCGGTGCTAGCCGGCCTGGGTACCGAATGGCTGATAGAAGACGGATACTTCAAGCTGCACTGCACGGGGCGCTACGTACATTCAGCGATTGATGCGCTGGAAGATGCCCTTAGCAGCCACCCTGGGCGCTGCGATGATATCAACCAAATAAGCCGAATCGAGGTCACGGCATACCGCTTAGCCGCCATGCTGTCTGGAAAAGACATCACGACCAGCTTCGGCGCCCGCTTCTCGATTCCCTTTGCGTTGGCAACTATCCTTTATCACGGTCAATCGGATCTCGCGGCATTCAGCGAAGAAGCCGTAGCCAACCCCCGTATTCAGGCACTCGTGCAACGGATCGACGTCAAGGAAGATGAGGCCTTCACCGCGAGGTATCCGGACCTGCAGCAATGCGAAGTGCGACTTCATTTAAAAGACGGCTCAACGTTAATTGGCAAATGTGAGATCACCAAGGGCGAAAAAGCGAACCCTCATACCACTGCTGAACTCCGTGAGAAATTCTTTGCGCTCGGGCTGTCCGTATGGGATGAGGCAACCACGCAGCGCCTGTACGACGGTTGTATGGGCATTGAAAGCATTGACGACTTCAGCCGGTTCGGCGCGTCGCTCAGCCTATGAGTAAAAGGTGAAAAGGCCATGTTAAGAACACATAACCGCTACGATTATTCCGCTATTACGGAACGGCCAGTTTACTCGTTCCCGGGGGGCAAGCGCCTCGCCGTTCATTTCTGCCTGAACGTTGAACATTTCTCTTTCGCCGAGGGTCTGGGCAATGACTACGCCACGCCACAGCCACATCCCAATACCCGTAGTTTTGCATGGCGGGATTACGGTAACCGTGTCGGTGCCTGGCGGTTGCTGGAGCTGGCGGAACAGTACGACCTGCCGTACGCCTTGCTGGTTAACACGGCACTATATGACTATTGCCCCCAACTGATTGCGGCCTTTCGCCGGCGCGGAGATGAAATCGTCGCGCATGGGCGCACAAACAGCGAGCGCCAGGCCGATATGTCGCGCGAGGAAGAGCACGCCTGCATTAACGAGGCCACCCGCCGCATTATCGAGCACGAAGGCCAAGCGCCTGCCGGATGGTTGGCCCCATACATCTCGCAGAGCCATGATTCGCTTGATCTACTAAAACAAGCGGGCTATCGCTATATGATGGACTGGCCGCTTGACGATCAACCCGTATGGTTTCGTACCCGCCATGGGCGAATACTGTCGATACCGTACGCTCATGATCTGAACGACTCACTCGAAGCCGTGACTCGGCGCACGCCGTCGCAACTATTCTGTGAAAACCTCATCGACCAATTTGACGAAATGCTGGAAGAATCCGAGCGCCGCCCATTGGTGATGAGTGTGGTCTTGCACAGTTTCATACTGGGCCAGCCGCATCGGCTCCGCCGCTTCCGCCGCGTCATCGAACACATCGTCGCCCACCGCGACCGCGTCTGGCTCACCCGACCCGGCGAAATCTGCCGCTTCATCGAAACCCTGCCCCCCGGAACCGTCCCCGGCAGCCAGGATTCATAAAACCGAAACTGGGGTCTGACCCCAGTTTCCAAACTCAATCAATGCGTGCGCCGGAGGCTTTGATGACGCGCGCGAATTTCTGCGTGTCGTCTTCTATGGTTTGCTTGAATTGCTCCGGTGTTGTGCCGATGGGGGTGGCGCCTAAGCCCGTCATTTTTTCGCGCACTTTCGGGTCTTTTACCGCAGTCTGAATCGCTGTGCTGAGTTTGTTCACGATGGCGCTATCCGTGCCTGACGGGACCAAGATGCCGTACCAGGGGTCGACCTGCAGGCTGGGGTAGCCCAACTCTTGCACGGTCTGCACGTCCGGCAGTTCAGGCGAGCGTTCCTTGGTGGTGACTGCTAACGGCCGGATTGCACCGCCCTTTGCCTGCGCTACCGCGGCAGGCATGTTGGCGAAAAGGTAGTCTGTTTGACCGCCGATCAGGTCCACCACCGCAGGGGCGTCGCCCTTGTAAGGCACGTGCGTCGCATCCAGCTTGGCTTCCATCTTGAGCATTTCGCCCGCCAGATGCCCGCTAGACCCCACGCCCGCCGACCCGAAATTCAGGGGTGCCTTTTTATCGCCGTAGCGCTCAACCAGATCCTTCAACGTCTTAACGGTTGAAGACGCGGGCACCGACAACAACAACGGCACAGAAGCTACCAACGACACCGGTGCAAAATCCTTCACCGCGTCGTAGGGCAGCGAAGCATACAGACTAGGGTTAATGGCGTGAGTCCCGTTAGTGGCCATCACCATGGTGTAGCCATCCGCCGCAGAGCGTGCAACCGCCGCGGTACCAATTGAACCTCCAGCCCCCGGCTGATTCGTGACCACCACCGGCTGCTTGAACTGCCCCGCCAAATGCTCGGCAATGGTGCGCGCCAAGATATCCGTCGAGCCGCCCGGGGAGTAGGGCACCACAATCGTCAAAGATCGGGAAGGCCAATCTTCTGCCTGCCCCGCAGCTAAGCCGGGAACCACAGCGGCCGCCAATACCGCGCCACTAATGCATATGCGTAACCGTTTCATCAGCTGCCCCTTTTTTAGATAGTTGGATGGTGGCTTTCTTGCTGAACAGGCTGCCGGCCTTGACCGATTGCGTGTCGATACCCATGGCCTGCAGCGCGGCCCACACCGATGCCTGGTTGGAACTGATAACCGGCTTACCCAACTCCGCCTCTAACCGCGCAAGCTGGTCCACCGTCAGCAGATTGGTACAGCTAATAAAAACCGTGTCGGCGTTCACAATGTTCGCCCGATTCCGCAGAACCAGCTCCGCAACTTGTTGCGACGAAATCATTCGAATTTCTTCCGAAGTCGCCCGTCGGAAAGAGTCCACACACACCACGTCGAAGCCGTAATGCGTCAGGAACTCCACCTCGTGGTGGTTGATATCGTCAGGATAGGGCGTGAACAGCGCCACCTTGCGAGCGTTCACTGCCTGTAACGCCTGGACAACAGCCGTAGAAGTCGTAACAGCCGGGATCCCCGTGACCTCCGCAATCTGCTGCGCCGTCTGCGCTTCGTTGCCGATGCCAAACAGGAAGCTGCCGCTGGTACAGCCGTAGACGATTACTTCCGGATAGGCCTGGGCCAGGTCGTAAGCCGCGCGATCGATGGACTTGGCCATGGCCACCAGCGACTCATCGGTAATGCCCGAGCCCGGCCGCGACAGCCGGTTGTGGTTGAATACGACCCCTGCCGGAAGCATGGACGGGAACTCGTATTCCATAGCGGTGTTACCAGGAGGACCTAACACGCCAAAACGGCGAACTGCTGAATGCATAGCTGGCTCCGTAAGGGTAGAACACACAAATCAAGAACGACGCGGGAAGGCGCCAATCTCGTTTTTAGGGGATGCACGGCCGGCAGTAAATCGAAAAAAACCAATCAATCTATTGGCGCCGGCAATAAGACAGAACCAGCAGAATGTAATGATCTGCCGCTAACGTTGTTCCTTGGGAACGTCTTGTAACCCATTGAATTTGTGTATGAAATAAGCACAACGCAAGCCCCTAAAGAGCCCTGCAATTTCTGCCTATACCCCACACCAGACGGCGAACTTCGCCGAAACCACCCGTCATTTACCCGCCGCTAAAAATCTTCTTTTAGTCACCATTGACATCTGCAACTTACTGTCCTGCCGCCCCCATCTCGATAAAGTTGGCGGCACTAGGGACGTCTTCCTAGGCAAAACGGCTTTCGCTGCAAAGCCGGGTTTCCGCTTCACTTCACCTCGACGATGGCCGCCGCCTGTGGCGTGTCGTCGTCATCCTGCATTTCCTCAGCTTCACCATTGTCAAACTTCTTATTGGAGTCTTATGTCATGGCAACCTTACCAAGCTGGTTTAACGAAGCGCGGTTTCTCAATATGCTGGATCTATGGCGTGCCCGCATGGCCGAACGTATGGGAGAAAACCGGCCCGGACGTCCCGACGATGATCATGACCATAGCGACCACACCTATACCCTTGCCGAAGCGCTGGCTGCAGAAGATTTACCGGATACCTACTACCTATCCGATGCCAGCCTGACGCTGGAGCCCGGCACGATCGAAGCCGTGGGCGAACAAATCGACGCTGCTCAGGCGATTCTCGACGGTGCCGAAAACGCAGATGAACTTGAGCTCGATGCCGACTACACCATCGAGGATTCGGCCGATGCGATTCTCGCCGCCGCCGAAGCGGGCAATCCGCTGGTGGAGGACATCTCGCTCGTTACCGTTACCGACGAAACGATTACGGAAGAACAGCGCGATGCTCTGGTGGAGCTCGGCTTTAACGCCGATGATCTGCCGCCTATCGATGACGGCGGTAACGGCAATGAAGAACTTGCCGAAGCGCTGGCCAATTGGGCCGCTGCGGTGCAAGCCCGCGATGCCTTCATCGAAGAAAACGGCGACGTCGAAGCCGAACTGGCAGCGGCCCAGGAAGCCCTGGCCGAGAACATGGCACTAGGCACGGACCGTCAGCTAGCTGCCCGGCTTGAGCTGGCGGAAGCCGATCTTGAAGCCGCTCAGGACGCCGCAGTCGATGTATCGCCTGAAGCCGAGGCGCTGGTTCGAGAGCTGGCCACGACCGCGGCAGCTTTGGAAGACGCCAATGAAGCCGTCACCCAAGCTCAGGAAGCCCTGGATGCCGCCACCGCGGACGTGGAAGCGGCCAGAGAGGCGCTGGATGCTGCGCGTGACGACCGGGCGAGCGTCCGGGACGCCAGCTTTGATGCGCGTGAGGCCAGAGTGAATGCCGAGCTGGCGCTTATCACCGCAGAAAGGGCCGAGGCCTCGTCCGAAGGCGACCTCGAAGACGCCCAGAGCGCGTTCGACGCCGCCGAGGCAGCGCAGGCCGCCGCGCAGAGAGATGTGGAAGCAGCGGAAGCCGGCCTTGCCAATGCGGACGCTGAGCTGGCAGATGCCGAGGCTGCTCTTCAGACGGCTGAAGAAGCCTTAGCCACCGCGCAGACGGAGCTAGAAACGGCGCAAGCGGCATTCGAAGCCGCCGAAACAGCTGCGGCGGATGCGCAAACCGCGCGGGATACGGCGCAAAGCGATCTGGAGACAGCCCAGGCTGACGTGGAGGCCGCAGAAGCGGAGCGAGATGCCGCGCAGGACTCATTGGACACCGCCAACGCCAATCGTGATTCGGCACAAGAAGCGTTAAGCAGCGCGGAAACCGCGGTTGAGGAAGCCCAGGCGGAAGTAGACGCCGCCCAAACCGAGGCAGATACGGCGCAAACAGAGTTGGACTCAGCCAATAGCGCCCTGACAGAAGCGGAATCCGCGGCCGCTACGGCAGAAGAAGACCTGACCGCTGCCCAAGCCGCGCTCACTACCGCCGAAGAGGCACGCGATGCCGCCCAAGCGGATCAAGACGCGGCACAGACTGCACTGACCGATGCTCAGACTGCCCTTGCCGACGCGACTGCGGCACTGGATGCCTTCTTCGCTGAAGGCGGCCCGGCAGCCGAATTTGAAAGCGGTACCGAGTTGGGTGACGAGCAGTTGCGTATTGCCGATCTTGTAGTCCAGTACGAAAGTACGCCCCCAGAAGAACAGGAGGCCTTCTTTGAGCCCGGCGGCCCCGGAGAGGAATTCCCCGGCGGTATCACCGAGCTGGAGGCCCGCAATACCGAACTGACCGGTTTGGTCGAGCAACTGGGTGGGCTGGAGGCTGACGTAGAAACGGCCACAGCCGACGAGGCCGCCGCACAAGAGGCGTTCGATGCCGCCGCAGCAGCCTTAGCCACCGCCGAAGAGGGCGTCGCAACGGCGGAGGCGGACGTCGCGACGGCGACTGAAGCCCGCGATGCCGCCAATGCGGCACTCACCGAGGCCCAAGAGGCAGCGACCACAGCGCAGACTAACTTCGATGCGGCGCAAGAGCGACTGGAGGCAGCTCAAGCAGCACTGACCACCGCTGAAGAAGCCCGCGACACCGCCCAAGCTGACCTCAGCACTGCGGAAGAAGAAGTTGCCACCGCAGAGGGCAACTTGGCCACGGCCGAAGAAGCGTTGGCCACCGCCACCACTGCGCGCGATGAAGCTCAGGCCGCACTGGAGACCGCCGAC
>JAJUGV010000177.1 GCA_029265795.1 Alcaligenaceae bacterium | reverse complement strand
CGGCAAGACCCCTCTGACTCCGCTTGAATGGGCGGAATCGCTGCGTGAAGCAGCGCCCCACCTGTGGCCAAGGGCTCAGGGTGCCGGGCCGACCGGCGACAAGGGTGCCAAGGGCGCCAAGAAACGAAGCGACATGACCCCAGAGGAAATGGCCGCATTCATCAAAGAACACGGGCAAGCAGCCTATCTCAAGTTACCGAAATAAGGAGGCCTTATGGCTACCACTGTTAATTCCGACCTGATCATCTACAACGATCTGGCCCAAACTGCGTACCTCGAGCGCCTGCAAGATGTGCTGGACGTATTTAACGCCTCGTCGGGTGGCGCTATCGTGCTGCGCAATGAGAACATCGAGGGCGATCTGCGTAAGCGTGCCTTCTATACCATTGGCGGCTCACTGGAGCACCGCAACGTCAACTCCACTTCGAGTGTGTCGGGTAAGAAAATCGGCGCTGGCGAACAGGTTGGCGTAAAGACGCCCTGGAAATACGGCCCTTACGAGACGACCGAGGAGGCCTTTAAGCGGCGCGCTCGCTCGCCTGAAGAGTTCTCCATGCTCGTGGGTCAAGACATGGCTGATGCGGTGCTGGATTACTACATTCAGTTTGCATTCGCTGCGCTGGCTGGTGCGATCGGCGCCAACGCCAACATGAACGTGTCGGCATCCTTCGCTACCGACCATAAGAAAGTCCTTACCAAGGGCATGCGCAAGTTCGGCGACCGCTTCAACCGCATTGCCGTGTTTGGCATGGACTCCGGTACCTATTTTGATCTGGTGGATGACGCCATCGGCGAGAAGATCTATGAGGAAGCCGGCTCGGTGGTCTACGGCGGCACGCCCGGCACGATGGGCAAGCCCGTGCTTGTCTCTGACAAAATCCCCGCTGAGAAGATCTTCGGCCTGCAGGCAGGCGCGGTGACGATCACGGAATCCCAGATTCCAGGCCTGCGCTCCTATCCCATTAACGATCAGGAGAACCTCGCCATCGGTTACCGCGCTGAAGGTACGTTCAACGTCGATCTGCTGGGCTACTCGTGGGATGAGCAGGCAGGTGTGAACCCGAACCTTGCAGCTGTCGGTACCGGTGCCAACTGGGACAAGTACGCTTCCAGCGACAAGGTGACGGCGGGCGTCATCATCGACCTGTCTACTGGCTCGGGAAGCTAAGGTCATGCGCGTCGGCATCTATGCGGGCGGCAGTCATCTTGTCGTCGCGGCCCTCCGTAAGGGGTTTGCGGCGATGGGCTGCATGGCTGCCGCGCGCGCATCCGAGTACTACGGGGGCGAGGTCGAGAACTTCGATCTCGTCGTCTCCTACGGCATGCGTGCTGGACGTCGGGTGCGTGATGCATACCGCGCAGCCTGCGTGCCGGTCGTGGTCGTGGACTGGGGCTATATGGCCCGGGTGAACGTTAAGGGTGAGTACGAGAGCGGACATTTCCAGGTAGGACTCGACCGCCTGAATTCTGTCCCTCCATTCGCTTGTCCAGCTGATCGTTTTGATGCACTTGGCATTGAGATCGCTGCTAAGGGCGGCGACCCAGACGGCTACGTGCTGCTTTGCGGTCAGGTGCCTGAGGATGCGGCCCACGGCATGAGCGCTGAGGACTATGTGGCGTGGTTGCGTGAGACTATCAGCCAGTACCCAGAGGCTGTATATCGGCCACACCCTCGCGGTGGCGTCGATCTTCCAGGGATTGAATCGCACACAGGGCCGCTCTCTGAAGCCTTGGCCGGCGCTCGGCTTGTCGTCACTTGGAACAGCAACGTCGGCCACGAAGCGCTTCTGGCGGGCGTGCCTGTTGTAGCTCACGGCCCAGCCGCTTATGCAGAGCTTGCCGGCGAGACGCTACCCAGCGTTGATGCGCGTCGTGAATACTTTCACCGCGTCGCCTATGGGCAGTGGACGCTGGATGAAATGCGCTCGGGCGCGTGCCAACGTTTCATCGTCGATCACCTATTGACTGGAGCGGGTCCTACTGTTGATTCACCGGTTGATGCTGGCAGGCCCGACCAGGGTGCTGAGACGGAGCCGGCAAAGCCGCCTGTCCGACGCAGAACACGAAGAAAGGCTGCAGAATGACTTTCCTTATCGCTCCTGCTGACGGCTACGACAGCTATATCTCAGTCGAGGATGCCGACGCCTATGTGAGCCGTTTTGGCCTGGATGGGTGGCCGGCATCGCAAGATGAGAAAGAGAAGTTGCTTCGCCGTGCCACGCAATACATCGCACTCAAGTACGAACCCAAGCAACAGCATCTCGATCCAGTCCACATCAACATCAAGGCGGCGACGGTCGAAGCGGCGTTGCGCGCCAAAGACCTATGGGTTGATGTCGATAGTCAGGCAATCATCGAAGACACAATGGGTCCAATGTCGACCACCTACGCGGCGCCCAAGAATGGCGGACAGAAGGCTTTCCCGGTAATCGACAACCTTATGCGTGGCCTGGGTAGCCGGTCCAACTCAGCTGTATTCATGTTGAGGCGGATATGAGCCAGAAGGACGCACAAAAGGCGCTCGCGATGATCGAGCGGGCCAAAGCCAGGGGTAGGGCATCGACCGTCAAGCTCTCGCGCCCGGGAACGCCCGGGACATACAACCCGGCTACGGGCAAATATGAGGGCGGCAGCGAGCCAATAACTTACAAAGCACCCGGCGTGAAGATCGGCTACGAGCAGTCAGACGTAGACGGCGCCATGGTTCAGCGCGGCGACCAGCAGTTGTATGTGCCGGCCCTTGGCTTCACGCGTCCCGCGACGAATGAGCAGATCACTGTTGGCGAAGAAGCCTTCACAGTTATTGGGGTGGAAATACTCGCTCCGGGTGATACCGACATTCTGTACATCATCCAGATTCGGGGCCTGTCATGAGCTTTTCCAAGCAACTGACAGCATTCGTCACTGGGGCCCAGGAGAAGATCGACAAGACGGTGAAGGGTGCGACGGTCACGGTGGCGTCAAACGTTATCTTAGCCACGCCAGTCGATACTGGGACGGCTCGGGGTAATTGGCAGACTTCCGTCGGACAACCCAAAGCCGGAGTGACTGATCGTTCCGGTGCTGATGCTGCAATTAGCGAGCTCGTCGCGACCGTACCTGACGAAGCCGGAAACGTCGTCTATGTCTCAAACAACCTGCCTTACATTCGAAAGCTTGAGTACGGCCACTCACAGCAGGCCCCTCAGGGCATGGTTAGAGTCAGTGCAACTGAATGGCCGCGAATCGTGCAAGAGGAGGCGGCAAAGCATAAATGAGCGACCAACACATCATGACCGCCCTTCAGATGCGGCTGGCTGCGTTCGCCTCTGCAAAAGACATGAGCGTGGCCTATGAAGGCGTTCCGGTGCCAGCAAATGCAGGGATTCCGAGCGCAACCAAAGCGCACTTGGCGGACTTTCTGCTGCCGGCGCAAACCAATAACCCGAGCTTGGGCCGAGATCATCGCCGCTACGAAGGCATCTATCAGGTCGATGTAGATTCGCCGGTCAGCATTGAGGCGGCAGCCCACAATCTGCGGCAGCTCTCCAACGAGCTTGCCGCGCACTTCCCACGAGGTCTCGCGCTGACCCATGCGGGCGTGCGGGTGTTGATCACTCGGGACCCCAGCATCAGCGCACTCATTGTCGACGCGGGCCGTATGAAGCGGTCAGTGTCCATCCGCTACCAAGCAGACGTCATTACCTAATTCCCCTGAATTCGAGGGATTTGTACCAGCCGCCACTGTGCGGCTTTTTTTCGTTCCAAGGAGCCAAGATATGGCAATCGCACAGGGCATTTTCAAGCAAATCGCCTACAAGAAGGAAGTCACCTTCGGCACGAAACCGGCTGCATCCGGCGCAAGCCTGCTGCCGCGTACCGACTTCGCGCTGAACCT
>JAJUGV010000006.1 GCA_029265795.1 Alcaligenaceae bacterium | reverse complement strand
CCTTCCCATCCCGAACAGGACCGTGAAACGCCTTTGCGCCGATGATAGTGGACGGACGTCTGTGAAAGTAGGTCATCGTCAGGCACTTATTCCTCAACACCCCACCAAGTTCGCTTGTGTGGGGTGTTGTCATTTGGGCGCTCCAGCTTTGATTACATCTCAAAGCGGAGATTCCTGTTTTTCATTATCGATACACCGCTGATCCGCTATCATCCCCATTCCCCTGGGGGCGAACGGAGGCCCTGACTCGCGAGCTCACTGTACAGGTGTATGGCAGGTGCTGAAGCCGCGTGTCTCAGTGATGTACGAATATGGATAAAAGGAATTTTCACAAATGATTGGTTTTCGCATATATGAGCGTTCGGAGCGCGTTGCGCCGGAGTGGGTCGAGAAGTTCAAAACCATACCGGTGGCGAACGTAAGTGACTGCATGTCGCGCATGACAGCAGGGGGCGCATCGCTGCGGCCTATGCATGCCGGCGGTGTCCTCGCGGGCGCCGCGCTCACGGTGAAGACGCGTCCCGGCGATAACCTGATGGTGCATAAGGCATTGGCCATGGCCCAGCCCGGTGACGTGATTGTGGTCGATGCCGGCGGGGACCTGACCAACGCCATTATCGGCGGGCTCATGGCCGCCACCGCGCAACGCAAGGGCGTTGCAGGGATCATTATTCACGGGGCGATCCGCGATTCGGGTGAAATAGCCGAAAGTAACTTTCCGGTTTATGCCGCCGGGGTGACCCATCGTGGCCCTTATAAAGACGGCCCGGGAGAGATCAACGTGCCCGTGAGTTTTGGTGGAATGGTGATACAGCCCGGCGACCTCATCCTGGCTGATGAAGATGGCTGCTTGAGCATCCCAAAAGAGGATGTTGAGCAGATATATGAAGCTGCTGTAGCAAAGAACCAGGCGGAAGCCAGGACGATGGAAGCCATTGTTAATGGCACATTGAACACAAGCTGGATCGATAAAACTTTGGCTGAGCTGAATTGCGAGTTCGTGAAATGAGTATCAATATTCTGCGTCTCGACCTGTGGATAGACCCCTGCTTCGACGAGCTCGTTCAGCAGGAAAAGTCAGTAAACCTCAATATCATGAAGCTTGCTGACCCGGACGAAATTAACTTCGCCAAGCTTGCCGAAACGGATATCTATCACGTATCGGCAGCCAAGGATGAAGTGCCTAGAAAGTATCAGGTCACGGCAGAGTTGCTGGCTCGCTGTCCGCGTATCAAAGTGGTGTCTAGCACCGGTGCGGGATACGACACAGTAGATGTTGACGCATGTACCGACGCAGGCGTGTTGGTAGTTAACCAGGCCGGGGGCAATGCGAACTCCGTCGCTGAACACGCGATCGCTTTGATGCTGGCAGTGAGCCGACGTATTGTCGAGTCAGATCATCTGATTAAAACAGCGACTGGATTCCGGCGGGAACAGTTGATGGGGCGTGAACTCGCCGGACAGATGGTCGGTATAGTTGGTATCGGTCATACGGGTTCCAGAGTGGCTCAGCTGGCCAATGCGTTCGGAATGCAGGTACAGGCCTACGACCCTTACGTGGACGATGCAGAAATCCGCGCTCGGGGAGCAACACCGGTTTCTTTGGAAACGTTGTTAGCCACTAGTGATATTGTCAGCCTGCATTGCCCCCGCAACAAGGAAACCATGGGTATGTTCGGTGCGAACGAGTTTCGAGCCATGCGCAAGGGTGCAATGTTCGTCACAACGGCCCGCGGAGGCATCCACGATGAACAAGCCTTGTACGAGGCGCTCAAGGATGGGCATCTCAGTGGCGCCGGGCTTGACGTCTGGATGGTGGAGCCGCCGCCCCACGATCATCCATTGCTGACTCTGCCCAATGTGGTGGCAACCTACCACACCGCGGGTGTGACGCACGAAGGGCGTAGGAATATCGCCCGTATCGCTGCGTTGCAGGTATTGGATATCTGTGCCGGACGCACGCCACCGCGTACGATTAATCCACAGGTACTACCTGTAGCATTAGAACGCCTGGAATCGGCTCAGGTCTGATGGCGGGGCAGGCGGGGGCAAGGTTTTAGCCCCCGCGGTCGCCTTCACTTTCAAAGTCTCCGCTCCCTAGCACGATTATGCCGTCGGTGGGCGTACTCGCCGCAGCCTCGGCGGCTTGTTGGATTTTTTCACTCCCCTGCTCGAAGGCTTCCAACAAGGCGTTGCCCGTTTCATCACGTGCTTGGAACGCCTGAAGCAAGGCATCACCCGAAATCTCATACTGGCGTCGTTGGCCATCGGTTTCCAAATAGAAGCGGATGACGCCCTCCTCGTACTTGGCTTCGGTTTTCTTTGCGAAACTTCCCATCTGAGCTCTCCTTGCTCGCTGCGGCGACGGATGTCGCGGTTTCAACATGGGGCAATGGCCATGCCGCGCAGGTGTCGAGCACGTCTCAGTGAATGTTTCCCCCATACACGAATTTCGGCATACTCCAGCCGTAGCGTAGGGCCAAGAGACGCAGCGTCAGGCCGCTACCCATGGCAACCGCCATCACGATGTCATGGTCCAGTTCCAAATGCAGGCCACTGATGTATAGCAGCCCGGTAAAGATTGACACGGTAGCGTAGAGCTCCGAGCGAAAAAGCAGTGGAATGCTGTTGCACAGGATGTCGCGCAGCACGCCCCCGACGCATCCGGTGATCATCCCCGATGCGATAACCACCACTACCGGGAGATCAAGGCTTAGCGCTACGTTGCAGCCAATAACGGTGAATACGACTAGGCCCACTGCATCCAAAAACAGAAAGATATTGCGCAGCTTGTGCATATAGCGCGCGATGGCAATAGTCAAAAGCGCCGCACCGCCGGTGAGCAACAGATATGACGGATGCGCTACCCACGTGAGGGGATGGTGGCCCAATAGCACGTCGCGCATGGAGCCTCCGCCCAAGGCGGTCACGCATCCAAGCAGGCAGACGCCGATCCAGTCCATCTCACGTTTGCCGGCGGCGAGTGCGGCGGTCATTGCTTCGGCAATGATGGCTATCACGAATAGTGTGTGCAGGAGCATGTCGGCAGCTTGTGGTGGTGAACGGGCGGGAAATACCGTTTATGGGGTGATGATAATGCAGGCCGGTAGTAAGGCCTCACGTGGCGTCTTAAGGAAAATACCTTGTCCTACATCATGAAATTCATGAAACCGGCAGTTCTTCTGGGTTTGCCTCTTATGTTGCTTATACGACTTGTTTCTTTGTGCTTCGTTTTACATCATTAAGCTTCTTCAATGAGGAACAACGGAGGAGGGTAATGAGAGAACGTCTGGATTGTGCAGTGCTGCTGACTCGTTGCACCGTTGAATGGGTGGCGCCGTTCCTAGGGCAACACGCCGGCGGAAGGCTGCATCTACATGCTCTGGATTCCGCAGTAGACATCACCAACGAAGGCGCATCCGCGGTTTTGGGCGGCTCTGCCATGGTTCTACGCCGATACGATGCGTGCCTGCTACCGGTATGGCCCGCCAGCCTTTCTTGGGCCCGCATGTCATTATCACAGGGCATCTCACGGTTACGCACGCCGGTCATTGCGCTGGCTCGCGAACTCACCACCGCGGGGCTCTACGATCTGCATGAGCTAGGGATGGCCGATTTCGTGCGAGATCCTTTTTGCGGTCACGAAGCACGCATGCGCATTGAAAGGCTGCTAGACGGTCAGCGGGTCCCGGGCCTCGTACCGGGTGGAGCTCACCATGTAGCTGAGGCCTCCGTCGACGGATCCCGCTATAACGACGACCCCATTCTTAAACAGGTGTGTGCCAATATTCTGGAGCATGACGGCCCCGAACTGGAAGCCTACGCAACTGCGGCGGCGTTACGATGTTCAACGTCGCGCGAGTCCTTTGGCGAGTCCAAGCGAAAAGTCGTGGATTGTTTCGAGCGTGCCTACATTACTGCGGCGCTGAGCCGTCATGGGGGCAACATCGCCATGGCAGCACGCTCATCTCAGAAACATCGGCGCGCCTTCTGGGCGCTTATGCGCAAGCACGATATCGACGCCGAACCCTTCCGCGCAAAAGCGGCATCCATGGTGCATACACACCGCGATTGCGCAGCTTCTTCGAAGACTCCGCGCTTGCCCTACCATGTTGCAAGGGTCGGCTTCAACGGCAGTAGAACGGCCGCCCGTGGGGGGCGAGCCCCTTAGACCGTCCCGAAGGGTAAAATCAGGCAAACCCATTGAAAGGAATGCCGTGAATTTTCCAACTTTGAAGAACGACATCTTTTTGCGTGCGCTGATGCGCGAGCCTGTTCCCTACACCCCCATGTGGATGATGCGTCAGGCCGGTCGGTATCTGCCCGAGTACAACGAAACCCGTGCGCGGGCCGGCTCCTTTATGGCGCTGGCCCAGAATCGGGAGTATGCGTGCGAAGTCACACTGCAACCGCTTCATCGGTACAAGTTGGATGCCGCAATTCTATTCTCCGATATCCTGACCATTCCTCATGCCATGGGCCTGGGGCTGGATTTCGTCGCAGGCGAAGGGCCCCGCTTTGAGTATCCGCTGCGTAGCGAAGATGACGTACGTAAGCTGGCCGTACCCGATATGGATCGGCTGCAATATGTGTTTGACGCTGTGACACTCATCCGTCACGAGCTCGACGGGCGTGTGCCTTTAATCGGTTTCGCGGGTAGCCCATGGACCATCGGTTGTTACATGGTGGAAGGGCAAAGCTCATCCGACTACCGCCTCATTAAGACCATGCTCTATGCGCGGCCCGATCTGTTGCATCGTATTTTGCAGGTCAATACTGAGGCCACCATCCAATACCTCAATGCCCAGATTCAGGCTGGGGCCCAGGCCGTGATGATTTTCGACAGCTGGGGCGGGGTCTTGGCGGATGGTGCATTCCAAGAGTTCTCGCTGGCCTACACCAAGAAGGTGGTTGACGGCCTCGTGCGCGAGCGTGAAGGTCGCAAGGTGCCGGTGATCGTCTTTACCAAGGGTGGCGCCCTGTGGGCCGAAGAGATCGCAGCTATTGGCGCGGATGCCATGGGCCTAGATTGGACAGCCGGTTTGGGCAAGATTCGTCGCCAGGTCGGTGATAGTGTTGCCCTGCAAGGCAATCTTGACCCTCACGTTCTGTTTGCCCCTGAAGCCACGATTCGGGCTGAGGCTAGGCGCGTGATTGACGACTTCGGGACAGTGGGTAAAGGCGGCCACGTTTTTAATCTGGGCCATGGTATTTCGCGCTTTACTCCCCCCGAAGCCGTGCTTGCACTGGTAGATGAAGTGCACACGTACAGCCGGCGTATGCACACCGAATAAGTCGCTGGAACCCGGGATAACCCTGCTTGCAGGGCATCGTTATAGTGTGGTTGTTCACAATTTTCGATGCTCTGCAATATAAGCAATTCTATTCGGAAGAATTTTTCATAACCCGCTTAGGTAGTTGTTTTTTAAAGGAAAAAGGCGAATATTAGGAATTGCATTGTGATGCGCTGTAAGTAAATTGAAAATCTGCAGCAGGCGTTTTCACAACTTCTCCCCAAAGTTATCCACAGGGTATGCTAGGCATGGCGCGAAACCATCATTACACAAGCCTTTGCGGCTGAATCCGAGAATTCTCTTTAAGTTCATGTCCGCTCCCTCGGTAGCTTCTTCCCCCCTGTCACAGCTTACGGATCCACTGCAGCAACAGCCTGCGTACGTTCGCGTTGCATTAGATGTCCCTCTACCGGGCCTATTCGACTACTGCAGTGCACAACCCGTCGAGATCGGTCAGCGCGTCATAGTGCCTTTCGGCCGCCGCCAGTTGGTGGGGGTGGTGGTTGCATGCCCTGACGCACCCGCCGTGCCGGCTGAGCAACTGCGCGATGTGGCATTCGTGCTCGATGACTTGCCCGCTTTGCCGCCGCAGTGGATGGAACTCATGACATTCGCCTCGCGTTACTATCAGCGGCCTCTTGGCGAAGTCATGTTGCCGGCATTGCCGCCACCCCTGCGTAAGGCCTCGGCCTACACGGGAAAGCGCGCCGCTGGTGGGCCGGTGAAACGCTTGGAGCGACGTCGCGCCAAGGCTGCGGGGCGTACAGAAATTACCGCTGATCGTGCCAAGGCGCAAAGTACGCCAGCGCCGACGCTTAACCCGGAACAGGAAGACGCCGTCGCGCGAATCAACACTGCCGAGGGTCACGAAGTGATTCTCGTGCGCGGCGTGACGGGCAGCGGTAAGACTGAAGTCTATCTTCAGGCAGCCCGGCACGTACTGGAACGGGGTGAGCAGGTTTTGTTTCTCGTACCCGAGATCAATCTCACACCTCAACTGGAGCAAGCGCTTCGCGCAAGGTTTTCAGTCGTCGGCGATGAGGCCTGCGATAAGCTGGCAGTGCTCCATAGCGGCCTGTCTGACGGCGAGCGCCTGGAATCTTGGTTACGCGCGTTCAGCGGCGACGCCCAAGTCCTGCTCGGCACACGCATGGCGGTCACGGTGCCCATGCCGCGCCTGGGCCTGATCATCGTAGACGAAGAGCATGACGCCTCCTACAAGCAGCAGGATGGGCTCCGTTATTCGGCGCGTGATCTGGCAGTTTGGCGTGGACACAATCTGGGTATCCCTGTCGTGCTGGGGTCTGCAACTCCGTCTCTCGAGTCGTGGAATCACGTACGGCAAGGTCGCTACGCCCATGTATCGCTCACGCGTCGTGCCCGCGATGTGGCGTTGCCCGAGGTCAGGCTTGTCGACACCCGGCGTTTGCGTTTGGAACAAGGCTTTTCCCCGCATCTGCTCAAGGCAATAGAAACCAGGCTGAATGAAGGCGAGCAGGTGCTGATCTTCATCAACCGAAGAGGTTATGCGCCCGTTCTCAATTGTTCTTCCTGTGGCTGGGTCAGCCAGTGTCCACGGTGCACCGCCTATACCGTGTTGCATCGACTGCGCACCCGTGGCTCACGCCTGCAATGCCATCATTGTGGCGGGCAGGTAGCGGTGCCGCACGCTTGCCCCACTTGCGGGGATCAAGACCTAAAGCCGATGGGCAGAGGCACACAACGCATAGAGGAATTCCTCTCCGAACGTTTTCCCGAAGCACGCATTGCGCGCATCGACGCGGACTCCACTCGCTTAAAGGGGAGCGCAGAAAAGTTGTTTTCCCAGGTTCACGAGGGCGAAGTCGATATTCTTGTGGGCACGCAGATGGTCTCCAAGGGCCATGACTTCGCCAATCTGGGTTTGGTGGGTGTGCTCAATGCCGATGCAATGTTATTTGCACAGGATTTCCGCGCACCGGAACGCCTTTTTGCCCAGCTGATGCAAGTTGCCGGAAGGGCAGGACGCCACAGGGCAGGGGGCGAGGTCATGTTACAGACCGATTATCCCGATCAACCGGTTTACCGGGCACTGCAGCGGCATGATTACGAAGGTTTCGCCCGCTATGCGCTGGATGAACGGAAGTCTCTCGGCTTGCCGCCGTTTGCCTACCAGGCGCTGCTAGTGGCAGAAAGCCGTGAGCTTGCGCAGGCATTGCAGTTCCTGAAGCTTGCGCGCAAGTTCCCCTTGGATAACGGGGACGCCTACCCCACGCAAACGCATGTCATGCTTTACGATCCAGTGCCGCTGCGCGTAGTGCGGGTGGCAAATATCGAGCGGGCCCAGCTGCTCGTGGAAAGCCATAGTCGGCCCGCTCTGCAGCACTTCCTCGCGCAATGGAGCCATGACCTTTTCGTGGCGGCTCGTGAGGCGCGCATTCGTTACAGTCTCGAGGTCGACCCATTCGAAATTTGATGTCAGGGCAAAGCTATCAACAGCGAGGTTCCACTGTACCCGCTGACCTTAATCCCATGCAGCGTAAGGCGGTTCTGTACTTGGACGGGCCGTGCCTGGTGCTGGCCGGAGCCGGCAGCGGCAAAACGCGCGTTATTACGCAGAAAATCGCGTATCTGTTGCGCGAATGTGGTTATGCTGCTCGGAACGTTGTGGCACTGACCTTCACCAACAAGGCGGCGCGTGAAATGAGTGAGCGCATAAGGCAGCTTGTCGATCCACGCTTGGCCAAGGGGCTGACCGTCAGCACATTCCATTCATTGGGGCTGCGCTTTCTTCGAGAAGAAGCCGAACATGCGGGTCTTAAAAAGCAGTTCTCCATTCTCGATTCGAACGATGCACTGGCTATCATCCAGGAATTGCTCGCCACGACCGATCGCGCACGCTTGAGATCGGTGCAGCAAAGCATCTCCTTATGGAAAAACGGCCTGTTGGATCCCGATGACGCCGCAGCAACGGCCCAGACCCCCAGCGACGTCGAGGCCGCCCGTGTCTACCGCGATTACACCGCGACCCTTAGTGCGTACCAAGCGGTGGATTTCGACGACCTCATTCGACTGCCGGCCACGCTGCTGGAACGCAATGAAGAGGTGAGAGCGCGCTGGCAGACTCGTGTGCATTACTTGCTGGTGGATGAGTACCAGGACACCAATGTCTGTCAGTATCGCCTGGTGCAGGCCTTGGTCGGTACGCGGGCTATGTTCACCGCCGTTGGTGATGACGACCAGGCAATCTACGCGTGGCGCGGTGCTACAGTGGAAAACCTGCAACGCCTGACACAGGATTTTCCGAAGATCGAGCTGATCAAACTCGAGCAGAATTATCGTTCAGTACAGCGCATACTGAATGCAGCCAACAAGGTGATCAGTAACAACCCAAACGTATTCGGCAAGAAGCTATGGTCCGATCTAGGTGAGGGCGAGCCGATACAGGTCACATCCATGGACGACGAAGAGTCGGAGGCCGAAAATATCGCCATCCGCCTATCGGCCGCTAAATTCGAGCGCCGCGCGCAATGGCGCGATTTTGCGATTTTGTATCGCAGCAACCAGCAAGCGCGGGTACTGGAGCAAGCGCTGCGTAACCTGCGCATTCCTTATGTGATTTCAGGTGGGCAGAGCTTTTTTGAAAAGCCCGAAATTCGGGATGTGTTGGCATACCTGCGGCTCATCGTCAACGATGATGATGACCCCGCCTTTATCCGTGCTGTCACAACGCCACGACGTGGCGTGGGTAACACCACGCTTCAGACTCTTGGGCAGTTTGCACAGGAAAAGGGGCTGTCCATGTTCGCGGCGGTCTTTGCGATCGGGGAAACGGATCGTCTGGCTGCGAGACAGCTCCAGCCCTTACAGAATTTCGTCCGCTTTATTCAGGATTTCCAGCGTCGCGCCGGCAAGAAGGGGCCGCAACACACGATGCTTGGTTCAGGCGAGCTGTTTGCGCAGCAGCAGACAATGGGGCTGGACACCTACGAGCGCGCTGTCACTGCACCCTCAGCAGAGCTACTGGATGAACTTTTACGCAGCATCGAGTACGAACGTCACTTATACGATCTCTATGACGAGAAGCCGGCCCAGACGCGCTGGCAAAATGTACTTGAGCTCACAGGCTGGCTCAAGCGCAAAGCCGAAGAAGATGAGCTGGAGCTGATTGAGCTGGTTCAGCATGTTGCGCTGATCACTATGCTGGAGCGTAGTGAGGACGATGACCCGGACGCGGTGCGGCTATCTACGCTACATGCGGCGAAGGGCTTGGAGTATCCGCATGTGTATCTAGTTGGCGTGGAAGAGGGGCTGTTGCCCCATCTTGGGCGCGACGACGAAGATATCGGCCAGGAGGATGCGGCAGAAGTGCTCGCTCAGCGCATCCAAGAGGAACGCCGGCTCATGTATGTCGGTATCACGCGTGCTCAGCGTAGCTTGCATCTCAGCTGGTGCAAGCGCCGCAGGCGTGCACGTGAAGACGTGGTGCGCGAGCGTTCCCGATTTATCGAGGAAATGGGGTTCAGCGATAGCGGCCCGGTAGATCCTGCCGCTGGAATGGATCCGCGACAACGCTTGCAGATGCTTAAGTCACTGTTGAGTGGAGAAAAGCAGTGACCCGTTGGGCCGGGTAAGGGCGTGCAGACAAAAAAAGCCCGTCATTAAACAATGACGGGCCTTCGGAGACGACTTATGGGTTGTGCTGCAGGAGGCGCAGCGCTGCTGACTACCACTGGCTTCCAGAGAAACGTGCGTCGCGTGCGCGGGCTTCGTTCAGAGCTTCCGCAACCTGTACCAGGTAACGACCGAAAGCTGCAGCGCCGCGGGCAATACCGGAAGCAACGATAGCGAGGCCTTCAAGAGCGGAGTAGGCGCGATTGCCAACATTGGCGGCATGAGCCAGGTCGCGTTCCACTGAATCGCTCAGATGGCTGTAAGGATTAACGTAATTGTAGTTTGCTGACATGTAACTGACCCCTGTTTGACTTGCGTTGATCGACGATTTTTATTATAGGGAAAACCCTAGGATAAGTCTAGGGTAAACCCTAATATTTCTAGGGGGCGTGGCATAAAACACACGCATAATGTGAAAAATGCGGCCGCAATATGGAATAACCAGCTTCGGTAACGCCCTAAGCAACGCTTTCCCGATCCTCTATCAATCTGCCGCCGTGCAGTGTGCATCGCATTTCAGGCAAAATATTGAGCTTTTCGTATAGCGTTTCGCCGGTACTTGTAGGGCCGGTTGGAAATGACAACAGTAAGCCGGCTTGACCGGCACTACGCAGATCTAGGAGTTGAACCATGCGGGATATTGACATCGTGGGTGTGGCGGGCGCAGGCGCCATGGGGCGGGGCATCGCCCAGATTGCCGCCCAGGCGGGCATCACCGTGCGGCTGTACGACGTGCAGTCACAGGCAGTGAACGATGCGCGGGCTGCACTGCAGGCCGTATGGAAGCGACTTGTCGAGAAGCAACGGATGACAGCGGAAGCGGCGGCCGAGGCTCTGGAGCGCATCGTGCCTTGCAGCGACTTGCAGGAAATGTCAGACGCCGACCTAGTGGTTGAAGCGATTGTCGAGCGCTTGGACGTCAAGAGCGAACTGTTCACCAAGCTGGAATCCATTGTGCGTCCGGATTGCATTCTGGCTTCGAATACGTCTTCGTTATCCATCACGGCAATCGCAGCTGCATGCAAGAGTCCGGATCGGGTGGTGGGGTACCACTTCTTTAATCCCGTGCCGCTCATGAAGGTTGTGGAAGTGATTGACGGCGCGCGTAGTGACCCACGTTATGGAGACGCCCTCATGGCGTTAGCAAAGCGTATGGGGCATACGCCCGTGCGCGCCAAGGATATGCCTGGCTTCATTGTGAACCACGGCGGTCGCGGCATGAACATCGAAGGGCTCAAGACAGCCCAGGAATGCGTCGCTCCTTTTCAGGTCATCGATGCCATCATGCGGGAACAGGCGGGCTTCCGCATGGGGCCTTTTGAGCTGATGGACCTTACCGGCCTGGACGTTTCCCATCCGGTAATGGAGTCCATCTATCAGCAGTTCTATCATGAACCGCGCTTCCGTCCTTCGCCTATCACGGCGCTACGCATGGCGGGCGGCCTGCTGGGGCGGAAGACCGGCGAGGGTTTTTACAGCTATCCGGATGGGCAGAAGGTCATGGAGCCCGAGGCGGCTGCGCCCGCACTGCCGGAAAAGCTTCGGGTATGGGTCGCTCCTTACCATTCTAGTGGTCACCGTCGTGCTGCTGCACTGCTACGCGAGTTGGGTGTCGAGCTGGTCACCTCAGAGCTGCCGCCTGAAGATGCATTGATCGTCGTGACGCCTTACGGTGAGGACACTGCGACTGTGGTGGCTGAGTATCAGCTCGACGGCAAGCGCACCGTCGCGTTGGATACTTTCTTTGGTCTGGCGGCCGGTAAACGAAGGGTGGTGATGTGCTCGGCGGCCACTGAGCCTCAATGGCGTGACGCAGCACATGCGCTTTTCGCGCGTGACGGCTCGCCGGTAAGTGTCATTGCCGACTCAGCAGGCTTTGTCGGCCAGCGTATTGTGGCGACCATCATCAATGTTGCCTGCGATATTGCTCAGCAGGGCATCGCCACACCGGAAGACATCGATTTGGCAATTTCGCTGGGGCTGGGATACCCCGGTGGTGGTCCTCTATCCCTTGGCGATTCGCTTGGGGCCGCTCATGTACTGGAGATCCTGCGCGGGATGCATCGCTGTACCGGCGACATGCGCTATCGCAGCAGCCTGTGGCTGCAAAGGCGGGTGCAGCTGGGTATGTCTTTGCGTGCCCAGGCCGCCGCTTAAGCAGAAAGTGCACGCGTAAAGAAAAGGGCCACTGCAAATGCAGTGGCCCTTTTTCGATAGGTCAGTTGCTTTAACGGGCGGTCTGGAATGCCGCCGGCAGCAGTTGCTTGATTATTGAGCGTTCTGAACCATGTAATGAACGGCTGCGATCACGTCTTCGTCGCTGGCGGTGGAGCCGCCGCGCGGAGGCATGGCCCCTTTGCCTTCAATCGATATCTTTATCATTTGGTCCATGCCACCCGCGATGAGGGGCGCCCATACTGCTTTGTCGCCGAATTTCGGTGCGCCTGCGACACCCAGGTCGTGACAAGCAAAGCACACAGACTTGTAAAGTTTTTCGCCCGCGGCGAGGTCGATGTCACTGGCAGAGGCGCTGCTATCAGCGGCATTACCTTCAGCTGCGGCGGACTCTTGTGCTGGAGCGGACTCTTGTGCTGCTGGAGCCTCTTGCGTGTCAGCCGCTTGCTCTGCAGCAGGCTGCTCGGCGGGCGCGGCCTCTGCGGCTGCGGCAGGGGCTTCCGCCGCTTCTTCAGTGGGCTGTTCCTCGGCTGCGGTATCGCCGTCGCCGGCCGCGTCACCTGCTTGCGGCTCGGGGAAGTCTGCACCAGAGGCGTTAGCGATGTAGACCACGGCGCGCGCAACTTCGAGATCGCTCAACGCGGGATTCCCACCGCGAGGAGGCATGGCGTTGATGCCGTTGATGGCGTTATGCAACAGGGTATCGAAACCTTTGGCAATGAGCGGTTGCCAGGCGGCGTTATCGCCCATCACGTGGGCGCCCGCAACGCCGGCCGTGTGACAGGCGGAACAGGTGGCGGCATAGACCTGCTCACCGGTGCGTTCTTCGCTGGAGGCTTCGGCCGACACCAATGCAAAACCCGCGACGGGCTGAATGCGTTTGGCTACAGCTTCCTGCGATTGCGCGTCGGAACCGACACCGAGAGGTGAACTGGCTATGACAAGCCTAATAAGGAGGGATATGACCACAATTGGCACGACGAAGGCCAATATGATGATGGTGATGAGCTGCTTAGGGGTCTTGATAAAGCCTTCGTGCTCAGCCGTCTTTTCGACGTTTTGTTCCGGAGTGTTCATATCGAATACGAGTTCCTGTCTGAGGGCCATTGGCCTGTTCTTCATGATGTGCGGGCTGCACACGGCTGCTTCGTGATAATAACCGGTACACGTGGGCGGCGCTCGAAGCGGCGATTATACCTTTTTCGTTAAACACGCTACAATTACGGGCTTCTGAGCGCCCGTAGTTCAATGGATAGAATAAGAGTCTCCGAAGCTCTCGATACAGGTTCGATTCCTGTCGGGCGCGCCAGTCACCTCTTGATACATTACCGCGTTTTTTTAGTGTCCGCCCGCTATAAGTTCGGCAGCAAGCAATAGATTCTTATTGCGTATCATGCCCGGGATCAGAAACGCGTCGATCACCCACCAGATAACAATCACCACGAAAGCAAATACGCCGATTCCGGTGCTTCTTTCTTGGCATCGTAAATCATCATTTTCGCGGTGTTGTCTGTCATTCTGTGTCTCTGCAGTTTCCCTCATGGAGCCCTGAGAGCTGCATGAAAACGAGCTACGTACTCATCAAAGCTTTCAGTGTCGGCGGCTTCCAGTGCTCGCTGCTCTTCGATGGACGCTGCAGCTTCCTGGATATAGCGTTCCAGTAGTTCCGGGTCGAGAGGCCCGCTCAGCAGCGTTTCGTGGTGTGTCTTGCTTATCTGCAGCATACAGGCATGCAGATCGGTATTCCCTTCGCGCAGGGTATGCAGCACGCGGGCGGACGGTGTCAGCTCTGTGTTGTGGACCTTTTGCAGCTGATGTTCCAGCGCCATGACATGGCGCTTGTGGCCATAGGCTTCGTCAAGCATTTCCGCGTAAGGCCGAATACCGGCGATGAGCTCTTCGCCCCAATCGCGTAGTGAAATAGTCGTATCGCCGCGTTTGAGTGCAAGGCCGGGCTTGCGACCCTCTCGAACCACGGTGGCGAAGTTATCCTGGCTGACTGAGCAGTGGCCGTTACCCGGGAAGAAGGGGCTTTCTTCCGCCGCACAGAACAGCAAAAAGGCGTCCAGAAAGCGGCAGGTTTCCGCACGTATGCCCACCGGCGACCATGGGTCGATGTCGAGGCAGCGGACTTCGATGTATTCCACTCCGCGCTCGGCCAGTGCGGTGGCGGGCCGCTCGCCCCGCAGGGTAGTGCGCTTGGGACGAATGCTGGAGTAGTACTCGTTCTCGATCTGCAAGACGTTAGTGTTGAGCTGTATCCACTCGCCATTACGCTTGGTGCCTAAACGCTCGTAGGCCTCCCAGGGCGTCGTGACGGCGGTATACATGCGCTGCAGAAACGTTTCCAGGTCGTTGTAGCACAGCTGGAGGTCGGACTGAGCCTTGTTCTGATAGCCAAGGTCGCTCATGCGCAGGCTGGTGGCCCAGGGCAAATACAGTGTGTGTGCGTCGAACTCCTGCAGGCTGTGAGGCCTGTCGGCCAAAAACGAACGCGAAACGGCCGGTGAAGCGCCGAACAGGTACATTAATAGCCAGGAATAACGCGTGAAATTCCGAATGAGGGCGAGATAACCTTTGCTGCGCTGGTGTTCCAGCGAAATGCCCTCAATGCCGACGAGATCCCACAGGCGGTCGGGGAACGATACGTTGTAATGCACGCCGGCTATGCATTGCATTGCCTTACCGTAGCGGTACGCCAAACCGCGCCGGTATACGTGCTTAAGCATGCCCGAATTCGATGTGCCGTACCAGCCGATGGGTATGTCTTCCTCGGCGGGCAGCTCTGGAGGCATAGACTGATTCCAGATCAGCTCATCTTTAAGCTGACGTGCCACAAAACGGTGCGTTTCTTCGAGTTCCTGCAGCAGCGATTCTACGCTGGAGTGCGTACCGGTAATGAGCTCCAGCAGCGCTTCAGAATAATCGGTGGTGATGCGAGAATTTGTAAGCGCTGAACCCAGCGACTGAGGGTGAGGCGTGAGCGCCAGTCTGCCAGCGGCGTCGACGCGTAAGCCTTCCTTCTCGATGCCGCGCTTTATGCTGGCTAGAAGATGTAGATCCTGACGGAGCCGTCCGGAACGGGGGGGGGATGAGCTCATGCGCGACTTCAGATTGGGTATCAAATAGCCGGGATTTTACCTGACCGGTGTCGCGCAAGGCCGCGGGGTGCGAATTTAGGAAGCGTTACCGCGCGCCACTCACTGTGTGCTGACACGAGGAAGCGTGTGCGCAGTGGTATCGGGCTGGGTTTCGTCGAAGCTGAGCAGGCCCGTTCGCATGGCGGTAGTGACCGCGGCCTGCCTGCTGTGTACACCTAATTTTCGACAGGCATTTTGAATGTGAAAATTGATGGTGCGTTCTGCCAGACCCAGAATGCGGCCGGTTTCCCAACTGGTTTTTCCGATTGCCACCCATTGCAGGCAGGTGAGTTCACGTTCGGTCAGGGGCTTCATGGGCGGGATTCCTCCTGCTGTTCTATGAGATGCCACGGACAAGCGCCTTTAAAATGATTCTAATTGTATCTAAAGGGGTGGGGATGGGGCCCGGGGTTATCCCGGACGGAATCACAGCCGGTGCTACAATGCCGCCAACTCTCTTTCTTTGGCGCCGATTTGCTCGATCCGCTTGCGGGCGCCTCATAAATACCGCTAAAGAGGTCCACAAGAATGGCCAATACTTCCGCACCCCGGGCCGATAAGGCCACCCAATCTTCCCCTTCCACCCCTATTCCCATTCCGCCCGGCTCGGTGGGGTTCGTCACGCCCCAGATCATCGGCTTTGACGAACCACTGCACCTGACCAGCGGGCAAGTGCTGCCACAGTACGAGTTGGCGGTAGAGACGTATGGTGAGCTGAATGCAGACCGCAGCAACGCAGTGCTTATTTGCCACGCACTGAATGCGTCTCACCATGTTGCAGGGATGTCGGTTGACAACCCGCGTGACGTCGGCTGGTGGGACAACATGGTGGGGCCGGGTAAACCTGTCGATACCGACCGCTATTTTGTCATTGGCGTTAACAACATCGGTTCCTGTTTCGGTTCCACCGGGCCTGCCAGCGTGAACCCTGCCACGGGTAAACCGTGGGGCGCGGCCTTTCCGGTGCTGACGGTCGAGGACTGGGTCCGCGCACAAGCTCGGTTGGCGGATTACTTCGGCATTGATTGTTTCGCCGCCGTCATGGGTGGGTCTCTGGGGGGCATGCAGGCGCTCAGCTGGGCCATCACATGCCCGGAACGCCTGCGCCATTGCATTGTCATTGCCAGTACGCCTCGGCTCTCCGCGCAGAATATCGGTTTCAACGAGGTGGCGCGTCGGGCCATCATCAATGACCCCGACTTTCATGGGGGCGATTATTACGAGCATGGTGTTGTGCCGGCTCATGGGCTCTCGGTTGCCCGCATGATCGGCCATATTACATATCTGTCCGACGAAACCATGGCCGAGCGTTTCGGCCGACAGCAGCGAGAGCCCGGAACGAATGGCGCATTCCACTACGGCTACGACGTGGAATTCGAGGTGGAGTCTTATTTGCGGTACCAGGGGGAAAAATTCTCCCGTTACTTCGATGCGAACACTTACCTTCTTATCACGCGCGCGCTCGACTACTTTGACCCGTCGCGCAACTATGGCGGTGATCTGGCCAAGGCGCTTGAGCCGGCCAAAGCGGACTTCCTGCTCGTGTCGTTTACAACGGATTGGCGTTTTTCGCCCGAGCGTTCACGAGAGATCGTGAAAGCGCTATTGAAGAACAAAACCGCAGTCACATACGCCGAAATCGATGCGCCGCACGGTCACGACGCGTTCCTGCTCGACGATGCGCGCTACCACGCAGTGGTGCAGGGTTATTTCGATCGGATCGCGGCCAGCCTCGAATTGCCGAAGCGTCGGCTCACCACGGGGGTGCTAGCGTGAATCAACTTGCCGCAACCGCGCCCGCTCATGTTCGGGCCGACCTCAAACGCATCGCCAGCTGGATAGCGCCAGGCAGCCGCGTGCTCGACCTGGGTTGCGGCGATGGTACTTTGCTGGCGCATCTGCAAAATAACAAGCAATGTGTGGGTGCAGGCGTCGAGCTCAGCGATAAGCAGGTCATCGCCTGCGTACGAAGGGGCGTGCGCGTCATACAGCAGAACCTCGAAGAGGGGCTGGCATTGTTTGACGATCATCAGTTCGATACGGTTGTCCTGTCGCGTACTCTGCAATCGATGCACAACACGGAACGCATATTGAAGGAAATGTCCCGTGTCGCACACTTCGGCATTGTTTCCTTTCCGAACTTCGGCTACTGGCCGCACGGGTGGTCGATATTGCGAGGACGCATGCCGGTGACCGGCGAGATGCCCTACGAGTGGTACAACACTCCCAACATTCACCTATGCACTCTGCGTGATTTCGAAGATCTCGCCAAGAAGTTGGGCCTGCGCATCACAGATGTCGCGACCTTCAAGGAAGACAAAGAAGTTAAACTCCTGCCTGGCTGGCGCAGCACGTTGGCGGTTTATCGATTTGAATCCAGCGCCGAAGGCTCACCCGTACGCAGCGGTGAGTGACGACACGAGGATGGAGTGCTTCCAATCACTGCTTCTACACGAATCTACCTAAGTCCCAGAGTCATGCCCCTGCTGGTGTTGGGCTTTGCCAGCGGTCTGCCGCTGGCCCTGACCGGCGGAACGTTGCAGGCATGGGCGACCCTTGACGGCGTGTCGCTTCAGAGCATCGGGTTTCTGACACTGATCGGGTCCGCCTACACACTAAAATTTTTGTGGGCGCCGCTAGTCGACCGTTATTCTTTTCCCTTCCTCGGTCGGCGCCGCAGCTGGATTTTTCTCACGCAATTGCTGCTTGCTGCGTGTATAGCCGCTATGGGCATCTATTCGCCCGGTACCCATTTATTACCCCTCGCGCTGTTGGCAGTGCTGGTCGCTTTTCTCTCCGCGACTCAGGACATCGCCTTTGATGCATACAGTACTGACGTACTGCGTAGTGAAGAACGTGCAGCCGGGGCGGCCATTAAAGTGCTGGGTTATCGGCTGGCAATGATCGTGTCTGGAGGATTGGCGCTTATCCTGGCCGATCAGTGGCTAGGCTGGCATAACACCTACTTTTTGATGGGTGGGTTTATGGCGGTGTGTGCAATCGCTACGGTGTTGGCACCGGAACCGGAAGTTGTCGCGACGGCTCCGCGCTCATTGACCGAAGCGGTGGTGGCTCCGCTTTCCGAGTTCTTTCGCCGCCGCGGCGCCGTCACTATTTTGCTGCTCATCGTGCTCTACAAGTTAGGCGATGCGTTTGCCGGCGCGTTATCGACTACGTTTCTCTTGCGGGGTGCCGGCTTCACCGGTACCGAAGTCGGTGCGGTGAACAAAGTCTTTGGCCTTGCAGCCACCATTGTCGGCGCGTTGGCCGGTGGAAGCATCATGGCGCGGCTGGGCCTCTATCGCTCGCTGATGTGGTTTGGTCTGCTGCAAGCGGTGTCCAACTTCGGCTACTGGCTGCTGGCGGTTACCCCTCCCCATATCTATTCGATGGCCGGTGTCGTCATGCTGGAGAATCTGTGTGGCGGGCTCGGAACCGCTGCATTTGTGGCGTTGCTGATGGCGCTGTGCCGGCAGGAGTTCTCCGCTACACAGTTCGCGCTGCTATCCGCCCTGTCGGCGGTGGGGCGCACGTACCTAGCGGGCCCGCTGACACCGCCGTTGGTGGAGTGGCTGGGCTGGCCAGGCTTCTTCGTTATTACTGTGTTTATTGCGCTGCCTGGCCTAGTGCTGCTTTATTTGCGGCGTAACGAGATCAGGGCGCTGGATTCGGCTCCCCAGCCGTAGGCGCGTCTGCAGGGGGGATGGCTGACTCGGGATTCCAGGCCACCTCCCAAAGATGGCCATCCGGATCCTTGAAGATGCCTGCGTAACCGCCCAGTAGGGTGTCGTGAGCCGCTTTTACGACCTGCCCGCCGGCCTGCTCCGCCTGGAGCATGACTTCGTCGACCTGCGCCCGCTCGCTGACGCAATGGCTCAGCATGAGCTCCGTCATTGCTGGGGGCTGCTGTTCGACACCCGCTTCGTGAGCCAGACTCTCGCGGGGCCAGAGTGCTAGTGATAGACCCGGTTGCAAGTCAAAGAAGGCGGCGGCACCGTAATCGTAGTCGGCGCCGACAATGCCGCGTGTTTTCCAGCCCAACCCGTCACGGTAGAAGCGTACCGATTTCTCGAGGTTGTCGACGCCCAGCGTGATGATAGAGAGCTGCGGTTTCATGGCTCAGAACTCGTAGTCGTAATCGATTGTCAGGGGAGCGTGATCGCTGAAGCGCTGTTCTTTGTAGATCGACGCCTGAGTGGCGGTTGCCGCAATTTTAGGGGTGGCGATCTGGTAATCGATTCGCCAGCCAACGTTCTTTGCCCACGCTTGGCCACGGTTGCTCCACCATGTGTAGCCTTCTCCCGTGGCGTCGGGGTACAGACGACGATAGACATCCACCCAGCGCTGTTCTTCAAATACTCGGGTCAGCCAGCTGCGTTCCTCGGGGAGGAAGCCGCTGTTCTTCATGTTGCCCTTCCAGTTTTTCAGATCAATTTCCTGGTGCGCGATATTCCAGTCGCCACAAATAACGACTTCGCGCCCGCAACAAGCCAGCTCGGCAAGATGGCTGAAAAAACGCTCCATGAATACGAACTTGGCGGCTTGCCGGTGATCGCCGCTGGAACCCGACGGAAGGTAGACCGAAATCACGGCCAGGTCGTCGTAAACGAGTTCGATATAGCGACCTTCTGCGTCAATTTCAGGTACACCCAGGCCTTCTATGACTTGTTTAGGCTCGCGACGGGCGTAGATGCCTACCCCACTATAGCCTTTGCGTTCTGCGTAGTGAAACCAGCCCTTGTAGCCCGGCGGCTCGAGCATAGCTTCCGTCATATTGGGAGCCTGCGCCTTGAGTTCTTGCAGACAGATGAAATCGGCGTCCTGTTCAGGCAGCCAATCGAGAAAGCCTTTGTTGACGGCTGAACGGATGCCATTGAGATTGGCAGTGATAATGCGCATTTGATCCATTACTTACTTAGACAGCCGAACTTTAACAGCATGTGCCGTTAGGAGCGACGTACTTGCCAAATTTGAGGCGATCGAGCGCTGCTAAATAGACGCGCTTTGCCTTCATCCAGAGGTCGTTTATGGCCGATAATGACAGCTTTTGTATATCAGGCACACAACATGGCAACGTCAGGAAACCGCGGGGAATTCGTGCGCTTCTCGCTGGAGCAAGGGGTGCTCCGGTTTGGCGAGTTCAAGGTCAAGTCGGGGCGGGTCAGCCCATATTTCTTCAACGCGGGGCTCTTTAATACCGGCTTGTCGGTAGGGCGACTTGGCGAGTTCTACGCGCAAGCTCTGGTTGATTCCGGCGTGCAATTCGACATGCTGTTCGGACCGGCTTACAAGGGCATTCCACTGTCTACAACGACAGCGACCGCATTAGCACGGCATCCGGCGCTCGGCGGCCGCGATGTGCCGTTTGCATTTAACCGCAAAGAGGTCAAAGATCACGGCGAAGGCGGCATTCTGGTGGGGGCGCCTTTGCAGGGGAAGGTCGTCATTATCGACGACGTAATTACGGCGGGCACCTCTGTACGTGAGTCCGTGCAGATCATCAAGCAGGCCGGTGCCGAGCCGGTCGCAGTATTGATTGCACTCGATCGCATGGAGCGCGCCGGCTCCGACTCCGATCTGTCGGAACATTCGGCTGTCCAGCACGTGCAGAATACTTACGGCATTCCGGTGGTCAGCATCGCTTCACTCGAAGATATTATGTCTGTACTGGAAAGCGATGCCACCCTTGCGGCGCACCGCGATGCGGTACGGGCATACAGAACGCGATACGGCGTGTAGACAAAAAAGCGAGCGACCTGCGTAAGGTCGCTTGCTTGTAAGGGTCTGCCCAGTTTTGTAAGGGTCAGCCGAGTTTTTCCTTGAGCAGCTGATTAACTTGCTGCGGGTTGGCCTTGCCCCTTGCGGCCTTCATTACCTGGCCCACCAAAGAGTTAAAGGCCTTCTGGCGGCCTGCACGATACTCTTCGACAATAGCCGGGTGAGCGGCTAGTACTTCGTCGATCATGGTGCTGATGGCGCCGCTATCGCTGATTTGCTTGAGCCCGCGGGCTTCGATGATGGCGTCGGGGCTGCCGTCATGCTCGCCTTCCCACATAGCGGTGAATACCTCACGCGCCATTTTGTTGGAAATGGTGCCGTCTATGATGCGCTGAATGAGTTCGGCCAGGCGCTGCGGGCTGATCGGGCTTGCTGAGATTTCCAGTTCCGCGCGGTTCAATGCGGCGGCCAGTTCACCGAGTATCCAGTTTGCGCCAAGTTTGGCTTGATCCTGCGGCAGACCGGTTACCACCTGCTCGAAGTAGTCGGCTGTGGCGCGGTTCATGGTGAGTTGCGCAGCATCGTAGGCGGTCAAGCCCAAGTCCTGTTCAAACCGCTCACGTTTCTGCGACGGCAACTCAGGCATGTTGTCGCGTACGCGATCTATCCATTGCGGCGCCACGATCAGCGGTGGAAGGTCGGGGTCGGGGAAGTAGCGATAGTCGTGCGCGTCTTCCTTACTGCGCATGCTGCGAGTTTCGTCAGCATCGGCGTCGTACAGGCGCGTTTCCTGAACAACCTTGCCACCGTCTTCGATGAGCTCAATCTGGCGGCGGGCTTCGTATTGGATGGCGCGCTCAAGAAAGCGGAAGGAGTTGACGTTCTTGATTTCCGTACGGGTGCCGAATTCCTGCCGGCCGCGGGGGCGCACTGAAACGTTGGCGTCGACACGGAATGAGCCTTCCTGCATATTGCCGTCGCAAATGCCCAGCCAGACAACCAACCCGTGCAATGCGCGCGCGTAGGCAGCGGCTTCTGCAGCTGAACGCATTTCAGGTTCGGTGACGATCTCAAGCAGCGGGGTACCGGCCCGGTTCAGGTCGATACCGGTTGAGGATTCACCATGCGGCCCGACAAAATTTTCGTGTAGGGATTTTCCGGCATCCTCTTCGAGGTGAGCGCGTGTGAGGTTAATGACCTTTTCTTCGTCGCCAACGAAAAAGCGCAGCGAGCCACCTTGCACGATCGGAATTTCGAGCTGGCTGATCTGGTAGTTTTTGGGCAGATCAGGATAGAAGTAATTCTTGCGCTCGAATTGCGAACGGGGCGCAATGTGGGCGCCCACGGCCAGCCCAAACATGATGGCGCGCTCGACCGCGCCGCGATTCATGACGGGCAGGCTGCCGGGCAAAGCCATATCCATGATATTGGCCTGCGTGTTGGGTGCGGCACCAAAGCGTGTGCTGCTGTCAGAAAAAATCTTGGATTCGGTGGAAAGCTGGACGTGCGTTTCCAGGCCGATGACGATTTCCCAATCCATTATTGCTGTCCTGGAGTACGTTGATGCCAGTCAGTGGCCTGCTGGAAGCAGTCGGCCACGGCGAGCAATTCGCCTTCGGCGAAGTAGTTGCCGATGATCTGCAGCCCAATGGGCAAAGGCCGCTCAGTTCCGAAGCCGCAAGGAATCGACATGGCCGGTAGACCGGCCAGGCTGACACCTAGCGTATAAATATCGGACAGCCAGTCGGCAATGGGATCTTCGCGGTTGTCGCCAATGCGTTTGGCGACAGAAGGTGCGACCGGGCCCATGATGACATCGCACTGTTGCGCGAACGCTTGCTGGAAGTCGTTGGTAATCATGCGACGCACCCGCTGGGCCTGCACGTAATAGGCGTCGTAGTAGCCGTGGCACAGCACATAGGTACCCACGAGGACCCGACGCCGCACTTCAGGGCCGAACCCTTCGAAGCGCGTACGGCTCATCATTTCTTCGATGTCTTCGTATTGATCGGTGCGATGGCCATAACGGACGCCGTCGTAGCGCGACAGGTTGGTCGAGGCTTCGGCCGGTGCGATGACGTAATAGGCCGGAATGGACAATTCGGTGCGAGGGAGGCTGATTTCCACGCGAACCGCACCCAGATCTTCAAAGGTGCGCAAGGCATTCTCGACCGCCTGAGCGACGTCGGGGGCCAGCCCTTCGTCGAAGAACTCTTTGGGTACGCCGATACGCAAGCCTTCAAGCGGACGGCTGCCGTTCTTTTGCTGCCCGGCTATCGCCGCGTCGAAACGAGCGCGGATACGCCCCGGTGCATTCGCTTCGTTGTCGCAGTATTCGAGGCTGGTTGAATCAAGCGGATCGAACCCGACCATTGCTTCCAGCAATTCGAGCAGATCTCTTGCATGACGGGCGATGGGGCCTGCCTGATCGAGGCTGGATCCGTACGCCACCATGCCCAAGCGCGAAACGGTGCCGTATGTGGGTTTGATACCGGAGATTCCGCATAGTGCCGCCGGCTGGCGGATAGAGCCGCCTGTGTCGGTGCCCGTGGCCGCCATCAGTACGCGAGCCGCCACTGCTGCGGCGGAACCGCCGGAGGAGCCGCCGGGTACGGCGTCGTGATCCCAGGGGTTACGTACCGGCCCGAAGTACGATGTTTCGCTGCCGGAGCCCATCGCGAATTCGTCGCAGTTGAGCTTGCCCAGTGAGACGGCGCCGGCGTTGGTAAGCCGACTGACCACCGTTGCATCGTAGGGGCTGACGTAATTTTCGAGCATGCGGCTACCCGCAGTGGTGCGCCAGCCGCGTGTGACGAAGACGTCTTTATGTCCCAGGGGGATGCCCGCCAGCGGGCCGGCGTTGCCCGCCTTGAGCGCGGCATCGACCTGACCGGCCTGTGCCAGCGTAAGTTCGGGGTCAATATGTACGAATGCGTTCAGGTTTTCGTGTTCCTGGGCCGCGTCCAGCGCGCTGCGGGCCACTTCAGTGGCGCTCAGAGCGCCGGAGCGCAGGGCGTCACGCAGCTCGGTAATGCTGGAGAACTGTGTATGCAGGGGGAGTTTTGACATTCGTTTACTCGATGACCGTGGGCACGAGGAACAGGCCGTCGGCCTGTGCCGGAGCGTTCGCCATGAGTTCGGCCCGCTCGCTTTCAGTGAGAGTGGCAGCGGCGACGTCTTCGCGTAGACGCAGCTCGATGTCTTGGTGTGCCGACAGGGGATGCGCCATGGGCTCGACCCCTTCAGTGTCCACCGCGCGGAGGCGGGCCATCAGCCCGAGAATGTCGTTGAGTTCTTTCTGCGTCTGCGCAGTTTCGTCCGGCGAAAGCTGTATGCGCGCCAACTGGGCGATGCGCATGACGTCTTGCTCAGAAATTGCCATGGGGTGTCTTGACTGAAGTTGCCTGCGGAAATGATGGGAATCGATACGGCGTATGTAAGAGGGTACTTCAAGGCCGTTATTCGATGCTAACAGTCGCCAATTATAAGTTATGATTCTTTGTTTGATCGGATAGTCCGGCTGCCATCTGGTTGCGGCCTGTAAAGCATCCCCTCGCCCGGACACGCCGAGTTCTCTATATTCAGATCTCTGACTCCCATGTTCGGATTCCTCCGCAGTTATTTCTCCAGCGATATGGCAATCGACCTCGGAACAGCCAATACCCTGATCTACGTCAGGGGCAAAGGTATCGTGCTCGATGAACCGTCGGTTGTTGCCATTCGCCAGGAAGGCGGGCCAGGCGGCAAGCAAATCATTCAGGCTGTCGGGCACGAGGCTAAGCAGATGCTTGGTCGCGTTCCCGGCAACATCGATGCCATACGGCCCATGAAAGACGGTGTAATCGCCGACTTCACCGTTACCGAGCAAATGCTCAAGCAGTTCATACGTATGGTGCATCCGCGCAGCATGTTCGCGCCCAGCCCACGCATCATCATCTGTGTTCCTTGCGGTTCCACCCAGGTAGAGCGGCGAGCAATCCGCGAATCCGCCCTGGGCGCCGGTGCAAGCCAGGTCTACCTCATTGAAGAGCCCATGGCAGCCGCCATCGGAGCTGGTCTGGCCGTGTCAGACGCCAGCGGTTCGATGGTAGTGGATATCGGCGGCGGCACCACCGAAGTCGCCATCATTTCGCTTGGCGGCATGGTGTACAAGGGTTCAGTACGTGTTGGCGGCGATAAATTCGATGAGTCCATCATCAATTACATTCGTCGCAATTACGGCATGCTGATCGGCGAGCCCACCGCCGAACTCATTAAGAAGGAAATCGGCTCGGCCTTCCCCGGTTCCGAAATAAAGGAACTTGAGGTCAAGGGGCGTAACCTCTCCGAAGGGGTACCCCGCAGCTTCACCGTGTCTTCCAACGAAATCCTGGAGTCCCTTACCGACCCGCTCAATCAGATCGTGTCGGCCGTTAAGACGGCACTTGAACAGACGCCTCCAGAGCTCGGTGCAGATATTACCGATAAGGGAATTGCACTGACTGGCGGCGGGGCGCTGTTGCGCGATCTCGATCGCCTGCTGCAGGAAGAAACCGGCCTGCCGGTGGTCGTTGCCGAAGATCCGCTTACGTGCGTGGTGCGCGGTTGCGGCGAAGCACTCGAACACCTCGAGAAGCTCGGCAGCGTCTTTATTTACGATTGATTTCGGTTTGTACTGTCGCGGCGTGCGGTGTCGCGCTGCGACGGTTCTAAAGGCTCATGCAGGAAAACGGCTCGCTGAAGTTGTTCAAGCACGGTCCGACAGCCGAGTTGCGGCTGTTCGTCCTGGCCTTTCTTGCACTTGCCCTGTTGCTTGTGGACGCACGCTGGTCCACGCTTGAACCCGTACGTCAGGGTATTTCGGTTGTTCTGTACCCGTTCCAGCGCATCATGCTGGCCCCGCGCGACGGTATCGAGCGTTTCAAGGGCTGGGTCGACGCCGCCAATCAAATGGATATTGAAAAGGAAGCCATTCAACGCCAGCGTATTGAGTTGGCTCAGATGGCCACCCATGCAGCCCAGCTGGCAGCCGAGAACGAACAGTTGCGTCGTTTGCTGAACGTGCCTGATGTCGTCACGCAGCCGGCCATCGCCGTCGAGGTGCTGTATGAGCCCACCAGCGCTTTCAATCACCACTTGGTTTTCAATAAAGGGTCCTCGAGCGGGATTCAACCGGGCATGCCGGTGATCGACGAAGGCGGTGTAGTGGGGCAAATTGTTAGGGTGACACCTTTCACCTCGGAAGCCGCACTCATCAACGACGACAAACTCTCCATTCCGGTGCAGATTCTGCGCAACGGGCTCCGGCTGATCGCTTTCGGCGGGGGCGCCGATGGCAAGATGGAGGTTCGTTACCTGACTGCCGGCGCCGACATCGAACCCGGTGATGAGCTTGTCACCAGCGGGATCGGCGGCCTGTTTCCCGCAGGCCTTTCCGTAGCGCGCGTAGATAGCGTGCATCGCGATTCCGCCACCGGCTTCGCCATGGCTTTGGCCACACCTCTTGCTCACCCTGAGCGTCATCGGCATTTCCTGGTGCTGCAAGTCGATGTCGACGCTGCACGCCGTCACCGGGAGGCGCTTGATGCCGAATCCGGGGAGCTAGACTGATGGCACGCCGAGTAAAGGTTGAGGTGACTCGGAAAGGGCCGGGGCTGTCCTCGCTGGAACCGGTCGATGCGGAACCGTTTCGCCTGGCGGCGAGCCCTGGTTTTATTTGGCTGTCCGTCGCGCTGGTATGGCTATTTTCTTTGCTGCCCTGGAGGGTGTGGCAGCCCGCTCCGGACCTGCTGCTCCTGGTCATTGCCTATTGGTGCCTGAACGAACCCAGGCGCGTTGGCATGGGCACCGCATTCTGTTTCGGCCTGCTCATGGATGTGCACGATGGCAGCTTGCTTGGGGTGCACGCGCTGACCTACACGCTGGCGGCCTACGGTACGTTGGCGCTGGCGCGTCGTCTGCAGCGTTTCAATTCCGTGGTGCAGTGTCTGCATGTGCTGCCGGTTTTTGTGATTGCTAATTCGGCCAGCCGGCTCATAGAAGGCTGGCTGGCGGGCGAGTGGCTGGGCTGGAGCTGGCTGTGGTCTGCCTTCCTCATGGCGCTATTGTGGCCGCTGCTCGATGTATTGCTGCAGATGCCCCAGCGTCGACATGAGGAAGGGGACGGCGGCGCGGTGTAACGGTGGCGGGCACACATGTTTGAGTTCAAGAAGACCACCCAGATACAGCGCAAACGTATAGCCATACGCGTGTGGGTTGCGGGTATCTTCGCGCTCATCTGCTTTTGCCTGCTGGGTGCACGCCTTTGGCATCTGCAGGTTGTGCGTCACGATGGCTTGTCCGCCAGGGCCGAGCAGAACCGCATCACGGTCGTACCGATTCCGCCCCGACGGGGCGAGATCGTGGACCGCAATGGTATTGTGCTGGCCAGCAATCACCGCGATTACATTTTGACTGTCATCCCTGCGCAGGTGCAGCGTGATATGGAATCTATGTTGGACGAGATCTCAGCAGTAGTTGAGATCTCTCCTCGCGATCGGAGACGCTTCCTGAAAAATGTCGCGCAGAACGGGCGCTATAGCCCAATACTTCTGCGTAACAACCTTAGCGACGAAGACGCGTCATGGTTCGCTGCGCATGCCTGGCGCTTTCCCGGCGTGGAGCTGCAGGCCCGATGGGTGCGTGAATATCCACATGGGGAAACTGCCGCACATGTATTAGGGTATGTGGGCCGTATTTCCGAAGCTGATCTGCAACGACTCGAAGAGGAAGGCAATATCGGTAATTACCGAGGCACGCAGGTGATCGGTAAGCAGGGCATTGAGCATACTTGGGAAGAGGTACTGCACGGGCGTACGGGCGTAGAAGAAGTTGAAGTGACTGCTTCGGGTCGGCCGGTACGTACACTAAGCCGGATCGACCCTGTTCCGGGTGCGAACTTGCGCTTGTCGTTGGACATTAACCTGCAGAAAGTGGTGGAGAAAGAGTTTGAAGGGCGGCGCGGTGCGCTGGTTGCCATTCATCCACCCACCGGCGAGGTGCTGGCCTTTGTATCGGCGCCTTCCTTCGACCCGAATCTGTTCGTGGACGGCATAGACGTGGAAAACTGGAAGCGTCTGAACGAGTCGCCCGACCATCCTTTGGTCAACCGGCCGTTAACGGGAACCTATCCTATCGGTTCGACGTATAAGCCCTTCGTTGCGCTGGCCGCGCTCGAGCTGGGCAAACGTGACCCTAAAGAACGGATTCATGACCCTGGCTATTACGAGTTCGGCGGACAGCGCTTTCGAAATGCGGGCGGTGCGGCCTATGGCGCTACGGATATGCACAGGGCAATCGTGGTGTCATCCGACACGTACTTCTATTCCTTGGGTCCCGAAATCGGTGTTAATGCCTTGCACGATTTCGCCAAGCAGTTTGGGTTTGGCCAACGTACAGGGATAGATTTGAACGGTGAGCGCCGTGGCATCCTGCCTTCTACGGAATGGAAGCGCAAAGCCTACAAGAAACCGTCACAGCAACGGTGGTACGCCGGTGAAACCGTCTCAGTGGCGGTGGGTCAGGGCTACAACTCCTTCACCTTGCTGCAACTGGCACAGGCCACAGCGGTCCTGGCCAATAATGGTGTTTACATGCGTCCGCATCTGGTTGACGAAATCCACTGGCCCCGAGCCGAGGCGCCCGAGAAAACCGTTACCGGTCCATCGCATATCATCCCACTGAAACCTGAGAACCTGGCGGTGATACGGGATGCGATGGCTGATGTGGTGCGTAAGGGAACCGCTCGTCGAGTGTTTCAGGGGGCCGAATACCAGGCTGCGGGCAAAACCGGTACGGCCCAGGTTTTCAGTCTGCGAGGCACACGTTATGACGCGGATGCCGTCGATGAACGCTTGCGCGACCACTCCCTCTTTATGGCGTACGCGCCGGTAGAAGACCCGCAGATTGCTTTGGGCGTCATCGTAGAAAACGGTGGCTGGGGCACCACCGCAGCGGCACCCATTGCGCGCAAGGTCTTTGATTATTGGTTGGAGCCTGAACGGGTGGCGGCTCGACAAGCGGCACATGCAGCCAAGCTGGCCTATCAGCGCGGTGTGACGATCGAGCCGGGTGAGGAAGGCATGGAAGGCGAGTCGCCGGATGCGATGATTGCGTTGGAAGACCTCCCGCCTGAACCTTTAGAAGATGAAGACGGCCCCAGACCGGTAGTGCCCACACCGACACAGCCGCCCCTGCGTTTACAGCTCAGGAGCGTGGAATGAGAAGAGTTGCACAGCAGGGCCTGCGCATCCTTACCGCCTTCGACTGGCCGTTGCTGGCTTTGCTGGTCATCATGTCCCTGCTTGGGTTGACCATCATGCATTCGGCAGTCGGTGGTACTGACTGGCGATTTTCCGATCAGGCACGCAACTTTGGGGTCGCGTTCGTCGCGCTATGGATTGCAGCGGCCATGCCGCCGCCGCTGTTGATGCGGCTGTCGCCCTATGTTTATGCAGTGGGTGTATTGCTGCTGTTGGGGGTTGAGTTTTTTGGAGAGACCAGCAAGGGCGCCACACGCTGGCTGGATCTGGGAGTGGTGCGTTTGCAGCCTTCCGAGATGCTGAAAATCTCTGTGCCCATGATGCTGGCCTGGTATTTCCATAAACATCAGGGGGGCCTGCGCCTACGTGATCATTTGGTGGCGGCGCTGTTGCTGGCGATTCCTTTCATCCTGATTGTGCGTCAGCCCGATCTAGGCACCGCGTTGCTGGTATTTGCCAGTGGTTTCTTCGTCATTTATTTTGGCGGCTTGTCGTTCCGCTTATTAGTGCCGCTGTTCCTGGCCGGGACCATGCTGATAGGTGGCGTGATCTATTACGAAGACACGATCTGCCGGCCGGATGTGGATTGGGTGGTGCTGCACGAATATCAGAAGCACCGGGTGTGCACGCTGTTGGATCCCAGCGCAGATCCGTTGGGCCGCGGGTTTCACACCATCCAATCAATGATCGCTATTGGGTCAGGCGGTATTTATGGCAAAGGATATCTGAAAGGCACACAGGCCCACCTGGACTTCATCCCCGAGCGCTCCACCGACTTCATCTTCGCCGTTTTCGCGGAAGAATTCGGCCTCTATGGCGGCATCATGCTGCTCGTTCTTTATGGGTTGCTGGTGCTGCGCGGGCTACATATTGCGATGCAAGCGCGAACTCAATATGGGCGACTTCTTGCCGGTGGCATGGCTATGACGTTCTTTGTGTACGTGTTCGTGAACATTGGAATGGTCACCGGTATTTTGCCGGTGGTGGGGGTGCCCTTACCTTTCATGAGCTACGGCGGTACCGCATTGCTGACCCTTGGTGTGGCGGGGGGCATCTTGATGAGCATCAGCCGCTATCATCCCCCGCGTAATTCAGCCTGACCCAGTGGTAAAGCGTCTAGTAAGGTGCGCACCGGAGCAGGCACCGCAGTCTGATCCAGCTCATCGAAGGCGACCCATCGTTGCTCGGCAAGCGGTTCAGCGATTGTCGGTGACGCCTCCACCAGCCAAGGCTCGATGTGCAAACGGAAATGGGTGAACACATGAACGAAGCCGGCCATGCGCGCCGCGTCGGGCACCACAATGCCTTTCGCTAGGCAGGCCTCTACAAGTTCTTGCGAACTATCGAAGCGCGGCAGGCTCCATAACCCGCCCCACACACCGGTTTGAGGCTGCATCTCCAGCAGTACGTGACCGTCACCGTGAAGCAGGAGCATTGCGCACTGCCGTTCAGGAATAGGGCGCCGCGGGCGTGGCTCGGGAAGTGCCTGTTGTAGGCCGAGTCGCTTCGCTTCACAGTCTGAGGCCAGCGGACATACGTCGCAACGGGGCGTGCCGCGGCGGCAGGTTTGAGACCCGAGATCCATGAGGCCTTGGGTATAGGCAGTCATATCCAGCTCGGGCGGAGCTTGCTCCAGCGCCTGTTCGGCCAAAGCCCAGAGACGTTGCTCGACGGACCGTATTCCCGGATAGCCGTGGACGCCAAAAAACCGCGTGAACACCCGTTTGACGTTGCCATCCATGATGGGCGAGCGCTCTCCATAGGAAAAAGCGGCGATAGCAGCGGCAGTCGAACGCCCGATGCCGGGCAGCTGTGCAATTTCTTCCGAGCTAAGTGGGAAGCGGCCCCCGTGTTCCGACATCAGCACCTGAGCACAGCGATGCAGGTTGCGGGCACGGGCGTAATAACCCAGACCTGCCCAGTAGGGCATCACCTCTTCCTGGGTGGCATGTGCAAGCGTCTCGATATCGGGAAAGCGCTCCAGAAACCGGTGATAGTACGGAATGACGGTCGCCACCTGAGTTTGCTGAAGCATGATTTCAGACAGCCAGATGCGGTAAGGGTCGGTACCACCTTGCCAAGGCAGTTCATGGCGTCCGTGCTCACCGTGCCACGCACAGATGCGCATGGCAAAGTCGTGCAACTTGGGTATAGAAGACATTTTCAGAATCGGGTGTTGCGTGTCACTGACCAGCGCGCCGCGAAAGCGCCAAGTATGGCTACCACCAAGCTGGCCAGTAGCAGGCTGACTTGATCGGGCAGACGCAGTGCCAGCTCCGTGCCGTAGCTGCTGGCCAGCCGATTAATTGCCGTATTCAGCGGTTGCAGGGCTGCCCACGCAGCAGCGATGGCCAGTCCGGAGGAAAACAGACCGGTCAATGCACCAAGGTAAAGAAAGGGCCGACGAACGAAGGATTCGGTCGCGCCTACGAGGCGCGCAATGGCGATTTCTTCTCGCTGGGTAAGAGCCTGCAGTCGCACGGTGTTGAATACCGTAGCGAGCACCACAATCGCGACACTGAGTGCCAATATCCACAAACCGATGCTCAGGAAATCCAGCATTGCCTGCAGCCGCTGCACCCATACGCTGTCCATCTGTACGGTGTCCACCGGCTCAAGCTGCGCCCATTCTGCACCCAGACGTTTGCTCGTTGCTCCGATGTCCGGATGCTGACGCAATGTGACGACTACGGCATCAGGCAAAGGGTTGTCGGGCAGCACTGCCAACGCATCAGACCAGGCGGGGCGATCACGAAGCTCTGCCAGCGCCCGATCACGGTCGATGACTTCGATGGCTGCAATGTCGTCGGTATGACGCTCTTGCAGCTCTGAGGCGAGCCTGGAGGCGGTGCCCGGGGCCGCGTCACGTACCAGATAAAGCGTGACTTCGGCAGACACCGGTATCTGGCGGACGACCGGCTTGGCGGTATCCAGCACTGCCGATACCACAATAGGCACGGCAAGGCTCAGACTGATAACCAGGATATTGCATAGCGAGGAAAACGGCTGGTTATAGAGCCTGCGCAAGGCAACGCGGAACGCGTAACGGTGTTGATTCAGCCAGCGCTTCATCATACCCCCGGTATATCCGTGAAGCGCCCGCCTTCTATCCGCATCGTGCGGTTGGCATAGGTGGCCATCAGTCTACGGTCGTGCGATGCAATCAAGGTGGTGACCCCCACCCGGTTGAAATCACGGAAGACGTCCATAATGCGGCGCGCGCTGTCTTCGTCAAGGTTGGCGGTGGGTTCATCGGCAATCAGAATGGAAGGCCGGTTGACAATGGCTCGCGCAATGGCAAGGCGTTGCTGTTCGCCGCCTGACATTTCAATGGGGTTGAGGTCTTCCTTGCCGGATAAGCCTACTTTTTCCATCGCTGCCCGGGCCCGCGAAATCGCTGTCGCGGGAGAGTGGCCGGCCACAGCCAAAGGTAGCAGTACGTTCTGAATGGCGCTGCGGTCGTACAGCAGGTGTGTGTCCTGCAATATGACACCGACTGCGCGACGCAGATAAGGCCGGGCCCGCGCAGGCATGCGGTCGCTGCGGTGGCCGTTGATCAGGGTTGCACCCCGGCTGGGAGGCTCAAGACCACCGATCAGCTTAAGCAAGGTGGACTTGCCCGCCCCTGAAGGACCCGAAACGAAAATAAATTCGCCGGGTTGAATACGGAAATTGACGTCCGCAAGAATATTGCGACCGCGTCCGTAGGACTTGAACACATGCTGGAATTCGATCATCGGATCGCTTGGGCCGTGGTTACGCGCGCTTTGTTACACGAAGTCTCAAGGGATATCCCCCATGTTACGGGCGGTATTCGAGCGGCTACATTCTTGAAGCCGTGGCTGCTCATTGTATGCCACGAACAAGCAGTCATAACGAGAACACGAGGAGACTCCATGAAATTGAAAACAGCGTTGGCTATTGGCGCGTCCTTGTTCTGCATCGGCACGGCCGCCCACGCAGGCGAGACCTTCGATGCCGTCAAGAAGAAAGGTTTTGTCCAGTGCGGCGTGCACACAGGCTTGCCGGGCTTTTCCATTGCCGACAGCAAGGGCGAGTGGAATGGTGTCGACGTCGATATCTGCCGAGCCGTTGCAGCCATGGTCTTTGGTGATGCCTCTAAGTTCAAAGTCAGTTCGGTCACTACTCAGCAGCGTTTCACCGCGCTTCAGTCCGGCGAAGTCGACGTCCTGACCCGCAATACCACTGCCACACTCACCCGTGACACGACACTCGGCTTGATGAGCACCGGCATTAACTATTACGACAGCCAGGGCATCATGGTGAAGAAGGAACTGGGTGTCACCAGTGCCAAAGAGCTCGACAACGCCACAGTTTGTGTGCAGCCGGGTACCACCACCGAACTTAACCTGGCAGACTGGTTCCGTGCCAACGGCCTGTCGTTCACGCCCGTCGTAATCAACAGCCCGGACGAGGCCATGCGTTCCTACGAAGGTGGGCGCTGCGATGCCTTCACCACTGACAAATCCGGCCTGGCTACGGTACGTACGACGCTGCCCAACCCCGATGACCACGTCATACTGCCTGAAGACTTCTCCAAGGAGCCTCTCGGCCCCATGGTTCGTCAGGGTGACGATGAATGGTTCATGGTGGTTCGCTGGGCGCTTAACGCCATGCTGGAAGCGGAAGAGTACGGCATCACGTCTCAGAACATCGACGAAATGCTCAAGAGCGATAATCCCAACATCCAGCGCATTCTCGGGGTGACCGGGGAAATGGGTAAGGGTTTGGGTCTGGACAACAAGTGGGCCTACAACATCATCAAGCAAGTCGGTAATTACGGTGAATCCTTCGATCGCAACATTGGCGCGTCGTCGCCCATGAAGCTTGAGCGCGGCCTCAACGCGCAATGGAAGGATGGCGGCCTGATGTACGGTTGGCCCATCCGCTAAATAGCCGTCTCTCGGCAGCTTGAATCACACCAGGGCGGGTGGCCGACCCGGCTCCCGCCCATGCAATCCGAACTTCGGTTTGTGCTTCTGCCACCCAGAATTCCATGACGAAACAGAACGCATCCACACCAGCGCCGGCCCGTCGGCGCTTATCTTGGAACGATCCTACTACGCGCGCCTTGCTGTATCAGGTAATCGTGGTGGGACTCGTTGGTTTTGTCATTTGGTACCTCGTTTCCAACACGCTACATAACCTCTCTGTACGCAATATCTCGACGGGCTTCGGCTTTCTCAGCCGTGAGGCCGGCTTCGCAATCGGCGAATCACCGGTCGCCTACAGCCCCGCCGACACCTATGGGCGCGCGATCTGGGTGGGTCTACTCAATACGCTGCGCGTGTCAGTGGTGGGCATTGTGCTGGCCACGTTGCTTGGCACGCTAATTGGTATCGCCCGACTTTCAAAGAACTGGCTTGTGTCGGGTGTTGCAAGCGTATATGTGGAAGTGATGCGCAACATTCCACTGTTGCTCCAGCTTTTCTTCTGGTATGCCATCATCACTGAAAACATGCCCGGGCCGCGGCAGGCTCTGCAGCCGCTGCCGGGGGTTTTCCTTTCTAACCGGGGTCTCAAATTACCCTCGTTGCAGGGCGATGCCCTTGATTGGATTCTTGGCGGCCTGGGTGTCGCTATCGTCTTGATATTGCTTGTGGCTCACTGGGCTCGAAAGCGTCAGGCCGCCACGGGGCAGATATTTCCGCTAGCCAGTGTTTCCCTCGCTTTGCTGCTTGCCTTGCCGTTGGCCGGGTGGGTTGCCGGGGGTGCTGAACTCGCGCTGGATATACCCGTGCTCAAGGGGTTCAACTTCGTGGGCGGTATTACTTTGTCCCCGGAATTTTCGGCGCTGCTGCTCGGTTTGGTCATCTATACATCTGCCTTTGTTGCCGAAGTGGTGCGCTCCGGTATCCAGGCGGTTGGCAGTGGTCAATGGGAAGCTGCGTATGCGCTGGGTCTACCCCGTGCGCGCATCTTGCGATTAGTGATATTGCCCCAGGCATTGCGCGTCATTATCCCGCCCATGACCAGCCAGTATCTCAACCTCACAAAGAACAGTTCACTGGCCGTGGCCATTGGGTATCCAGATATTGTGTCCGTGGTAAACACCACCCTGAATCAGACCGGTCAGGCCATAGAAGGCATCCTCATAATCATGGCGGCCTATCTTACGGTGAGCCTGTCGATCTCTATCTTCATGAACTGGTACAACAAGCGCATCGCGCTGGTGGAGCGTTGACATGAGTGCAAACCCAACCGCCCCGCAGATGCTCGCACCCCGTCCGTCCGGCAACTGGCTTACCTGGCTGAAAGAAAATCTGTTCTCCTCGCCGCTCAATGTGCTGCTAACGGTGCTGGTAAGCTGGCTGCTGGTTCTGGCAATACCGGCTATGGTCGATTGGCTGTTCCTGGATGCCGACTTTACATCCGAAACAGCACAGGAATGTCGCCAGGCACAAGGTGCCTGCTGGGCCTTTATCGCTGAAAAACACAGGCTGATTTTATTCGGCCTCTACCCTTACGACGAACAGTGGCGGCCGCTGCTGGCGACTGTGATTCTCATCGCCGCCCTCATCTGCAGTGCCATCCGCTGGTTTTGGAAGCCATGGTTGGTGGTCTTGTGGACTGTCGCATTGGTCAGTGTCGCGGTGCTGATGTGGGGTGGGGTGTTTGGGTTATCCTATGTCGAAAATGACCGCTGGGGCGGTCTGCCACTCACCTTGATTCTCTCTACCTTTGGAATCGCCTTTGCGTTTCCCATGGGAGTGTTGCTGGCACTCGGGCGCCGTTCGAATATGCCGGCCATCAAGTCGTTATGCATCATCTATATCGAGTTGATTCGTGGTGTACCCCTCATTAGTCTGCTCTTTATGTCGTCCGTGATGCTGCCGCTGTTTTTGCCGGAAGGCTTCACCATCGACAAGTTGCTGCGTGCTCAGATCGCAATCATTCTGTTCGCAGCCGCGTATATCGCGGAGACTGTCAGAGGCGGTTTGCAGGCGATCCCCAAAGGGCAGTACGAAGGGGCCGACTCACTGGGGCTTAGCTATTGGCAGCAAACTCGGTTGATCATCCTGCCGCAGGCCCTTAAGGTCGTCATTCCCCCTCTGGTGGGGATATTCATCGCTCTTTTCAAGGACACGTCGCTGGTGGTCATCATAGGCATCTTCGATCTCACCCAGGCGGCCAAGGCTGCGATTGCCGACGCTGCGTGGCGGGGTTTCAGTGTCGAGGCCTATGTCTTCATCGCCGTGATCTATTTCATTTTCTGTTTTGCGATCTCCCGTTATAGCCAGGGGCTGGAGCGCCGCCTGGACACGGGATATCAACGCTGATCAAGCGGAACAAGGAGTCGAGCATGTCCGAGGCCATCATCCGCCTTGAAAACGTCAACAAGTGGTACGGACAATTTCATGTCTTGCGTAATCTGAACCTGTCAGTGGCATCGGGTGAGCGCATTGTCATCTGTGGCCCATCGGGATCGGGAAAATCCACCATGATCCGCTGCATCAACCGGCTGGAAGAGCACCAGCAAGGGCGAATATTGGTCGATGGTACCGAGCTCACTAGCGACCTCAAGCATATTGAGATCATTCGCCGTGATGTCGGCATGGTGTTTCAACACTTCAATCTGTTTCCCCATTTGACGGTTCTGGAAAACCTCACGCTTGGCCCCGTCTGGGTGCTCAAGAAGAGCAAGGCCGAAGCCGAAGCCACGGCAATGAAATATCTGGAGCGGGTGCGCATTCCAGAGCAGGCGAATAAATATCCAGGGCAGCTGTCGGGCGGCCAACAGCAACGTGTGGCGATTGCGCGTTCCCTGTGCATGAATCCAAAGATCATGCTGTTCGATGAGCCCACGTCCGCGCTAGATCCCGAAATGGTAAAGGAAGTGCTCGACGTCATGGTGAGCTTGGCCCAGGAAAGCGGCATGACCATGCTGTGTGTCACCCACGAAATGGGGTTCGCACGCAAGGTGGCCGACCGCGTTATTTTCATGGACCAGGGCGAAATCATCGAAGAAAACACGCCGGACGTGTTCTTCGACAACCCTCAGCATGAACGGACGCAGCTCTTCCTCAAGCAAATTCTGCATTGAACGAAATTTAACAATGTGCAAGTCGGGCTCTTGTTACGATGGCTCCGGCAGAGATTGAGTCTGCATAAGAAAGGAGAATCATATGAGAGTGACGACGCGCTTTACCCGCGTGGCATGTTACGTGGGCGCTGTCGCCCTGGTTGCCGGTTGCGCCACGGGCGAAATGGGCCAGGGCGGCCGTACCGCCGTAGGGGCGGGTACCGGGGCGGCCGTAGGCGCCGGGTTGGGTGCCCTGATTGGTGATAGCAGCCGTGCCGCAGCCATCGGCGCGGGCATAGGCGCCGTGGCCGGCGGTATTGTGGGCTACAACTGGGCGGGCGTGAAGAACGACGTTGAGCAATCCGGTGCCACTGGGCTGGGTGTGGATGTCACGGAAATGCCGGACGGCACACTTCGGGTGAATATCCCCAGCCACGTTTCGTTCGATACGGGCAAATATGACCTGAAGCCTGAATTGCTGCCGGTGCTCGATAGCGTCGCTCGCGCGCTGGTGCAGCACCCCGAGTTACGCGCCAAAGCCATTGGGCATACAGACAGCACGGGGTCTATGCAGGTAAATCAAACCCTTTCCGTAAATCGCGCCAATTCGGTCATTAACTACCTGAGCTCGCGTGGTGTGCCAGGTTCCAGAATGATGTCAGAAGGCCGCGGCCCCAATAATCCGGTGGCAGATAACTCCACCGCCCAGGGCCGGGCGATGAACCGCCGCGTAGAACTCTATCTCTACGCAGTGCAGCAGTAGTATCCCTGACACAGAACAGTCCTCCTTCAGGACTGTTCTGTGCTGACACGCCGGTGCAATTACTTTCAGCTTTCGCTATAAAGACGCGCACCGCCGGCCATGAATTCCACTGCCTTTTCTTCCATGCCGCGGGCTAGGGCCGTCGATTCGTCCAACCCCTTCTTGCGGGCATACTCACGCACGTCCTGAGTGATCTTCATACTGCAGAAGTGAGGGCCGCACATCGAGCAGAAGTGAGCCAGCTTCATGGACTGCTTGGGCAGGGTTTCGTCGTGGAAGTCGCGCGCCGTGTCTGGGTCCAACCCTAAATTGAACTGGTCTTCCCACCGGAACTCGAAGCGCGCCTTCGACAGCGCATTGTCTCGAATGGCCGAGCCGGGGTGACCCTTGGCCAGATCCGCAGCGTGAGCCGCAATTTTATAGGTAATGATGCCGTCTGTGACATCCTGTTTGTTCGGCAGACCTAGATGCTCCTTGGGCGTTACATAGCACAGCATGGCCGTGCCATACCAAGCAATCAGTGCAGCGCCGATGCCGGAAGTAATGTGGTCGTACCCCGGTGCAATATCGGTTGTGAGAGGGCCGAGCGTATAAAAGGGCGCTTCGTGGCAGTGTTCCAGCTGAAGGTCCATGTTTTCTTTGATCATATGCATGGGAACATGGCCCGGCCCTTCGACCATGACCTGCACATCGTGCTTCCATGCCACCTGGGTAAGTTCGCCCAGCGTCTTGAGTTCGGCGAATTGTGCCTCGTCGTTGGCGTCGTAAATGGAGCCTGGACGCAAGCCGTCGCCTAGTGAGAAGGCCACGTCGTACGCCTTCATAATTTCACAGATTTCCTCGAAACGCTCGTAGATGAAGCTCTCACGGTGGTGAGCCAGGCACCACTTGGCCATGATCGAACCACCGCGTGACACAATCCCTGTCATGCGCTCAGCCGTCATGGGTATGAACGCCAGCCTCACACCGGCATGAATGGTGAAGTAATCGACACCTTGTTCAGCCTGTTCGATGAGTGTGTCGCGGAATATCTCCCATGTCAGCTCTTCCGCTTTGCCGTCGACCTTTTCCAAAGCCTGATATATCGGGACTGTGCCAATGGGTACAGGCGAGTTACGCAGTATCCATTCCCGCGTTTCATGAATGTTTTTGCCGGTGGATAGGTCCATGACGGTATCGGCACCCCAGCGTATCGCCCATGTCATTTTCTCCACTTCTTCCGAAATGCTTGACCCCAGGGCGGAATTGCCGATATTCGCATTGACCTTCACCAGAAAGTTGCGCCCGATGACCATGGGTTCACTCTCAGGGTGATTGATGTTGGCGGGAAGAATGGCGCGCCCTCGCGCAATCTCATCACGCACGAACTCCGGCGTGATTCGGTTCGGGATGGCGGCGCCGAAAGGCCGCCCCGGGTGCCGGCGGGTCAGGCGTTCCGCTAGCCTGGCACCTTCAACACCGCTCTCCCGAAGACTTTCAATGTATTCGTCTCGGCGCAAATTCTCGCGGATGGCGGCGAATTCCATCTCCGGTGTAATGATGCCTCGTCGGGCGTAATGCATCTGAGTGACATTGGCGCCCGGCCGTGCTCGGCGCCCTGCGGTATCGGAACGTTCGGCGATCCATGGGCGCCGCAGTGGAGGCAGTCCCTTGCGTATGTCGATATTGGCGTCGGGGTCGGTATAGGGTCCGCTCGTGTCGTACACCGTCAAAGGCGGGTTGTGTTCGCCGCCAAAGCTGGTTGGCGTGCTGTCTTGTTCGATTTCGCGAAACGGTACCCGGATATCAGGACGACTGCCTGTGACATACACTTTGCGGGATCGAGGAAGAGGGACGATGGCGGCCTTGTCGACTGTGAGGCCTGATGAGAGGTGGGTGTGCTTGGTATTCAAGGCTTGCTCCATAAAAGGAAATCATGGAGCCGATCGGGATTGTTTCCCGGCAGGAACACGTTGAACGCGGACGCGATTCGGATGGTCCTGTGCAGAGGTCGCCACGGAACGAGGACGACGCTCCGCGACGGGGTGCGCTCCCAGCATCGGCATTATCCGTACTGGTACGAAGGGTGTCTCTCAACCCGCCGGTTCAAGGCGAGTACCCCTGCGTGCTCCGCAGTATAGCCCACGTCGCTACAGTCGTAAGCGGTGATTCTTACTTTTCGCTTTCCATGGCGGCGATCATGCCGGCAAGTGATTTGGCGAGAAACTCTCGCTGCTGGGCCGTTAGTGCCCAGAGACGTTCCGGGTCGATCCCCGGTAAGGGCCATGCAGCCTTCGAATGGGGGAGGTCGGCGACGTGGTGCGCCGGCTGCACTTCCATGGGGCCGGTGCCCATGGCCAACCAAGCGGGCGCGACGTCCAAAGCCTCTGCAAGACGGAATACGTCCTTCGGACTGCGGCGGCTGTCGGTTTCGTAGTTGCCGATTGCTCCTTGTGATAACCCGCTGGCGCGCGCTAACTCCTTCTGCGTAAGCCCACGCAGATTACGTGCATACCGGAGACGTGTGGCAAATGTGTTCACAAACGTGATTGAACGGTCAAACGCAATCACATTGGTGATAACAGTAATCACAAATGTGATTATTTTGCGGTAGAGTCCAATATCATGGCATCGGTCACGGGGGCTGATATGTCGGCGGGCTTTATCTACCTGTTCCACACCCAGCAGACAGGTGTTATCTCTCGATTGGAAGCAGGCCTGCTTGATAGTGGTCTTGGTCTGCGGCGGGTTGCCGATACCGCGGAATTGTGCAGCACCCTGGAACGAAGTGCGGCGGATGAAGTTCAGTTGGTGCTCTTAGCGGACTCGGCGCAAAGAAACATTCAGGCGGCACGCGAAATACGTCGCTACGCTCCTCGGGTAACACTGATGGCGCTGCAGTCGGACGTGCATCCCAACTCTTTGATATGCGCTCTGCAAAATGGCATCGACGTTTGCTGGCCGGCAGCCGCGCCGGTAGCGCTTGTGGTGTCGGGCGTGTTGAGGCTCGTCGGCCATTGCGGTGGGTCCGCGGTGGCCCTAGATCAACCGCAATGGCGGCTTGTTTCGCAAGGTTGGATGGTGCAGGCGCCAGACGGTCGCAGCGTTACGCTCACCGCTGCAGAAAAAGCTATCGTCGGGGCGTTATGCAATGCGCCACACCAGCAACTCAGCCATGATGCGCTTTTGCGTGCTGTGGAATATGAACTGCAGCCGGAATCTTCGTTTGCGGACTCAAGTCTCGCCACCCGTGCCAGGCCCGCTGCGCGACGGATGAGTGTGCTTGTCAGCCGTTTGCGTCACAAGTTAGCGGCCGCCGGCATTCACATGCCGATCCGGTCTGTCAGGGGGCGAGGATACCAGTTAAGCATCACACTTAAGCAGAATACCGTGCCGCCGGCCGCCCGCGCAGCGTTGGCGCATCACGCGGTGGCAGCCGAGCCTGTCAGCGCTTCTTTCGCACGTGAACCGTAGTATCGGTAAACCGAAAGGTCTTTACAGCGGATATCGGGCGCTCTTCCAGAGATGATGTCTGCCAGAAGGCGGCCGCTGCCACACGCCATTGTCCACCCCAGAGTGCCGTGTCCGGTGTTCAAGTAGAGCCCTTTGATGGGGGTATCGCCAATGATAGGGGTGCTGTCCGGCGTCTTGGGGCGTAAACCCGTCCAGAATTCCACTTGGCCAGGCTTGCGGCCACCAGGGAAGAGGTCATCGACCACCATTTCCAGGGTCGCCTGGCGACGCGGATTCAGGCGCATGTCATAGCCGACGATTTCCGCCATGCCGCCCACACGAATGCGTTCGTCGAAACGTGTGACCGCGACTTTATAGCTTTCATCCAGCAGGGTCGATACAGGGGCCCGAGACTCGTCTGCGATGGGCACTGTTATGGAGTAGCCTTTGAGTGGATAGACGGGTACACGCAGCAGGCCTTTCAGGAAGCGGCTCGACCACGAGCCGAGCGCGAGTACGTAGGCGTCGGCCTGCAGACGGCGCGCTCCGGACTGCACGCCGGAGACGGCACCACCTTCGGTGTGCAGGGCGTCTAGTGGTGTGCCGTAGTGGAATCGGACGCCCAGTTCACGGGCAAGCGCTTCAAGCTGAGTCGTGAAAAGATGACAATCGCCGGTTTCATCGTCCGGCGTACGTAGACCACCTACGAACTTATGGGCGCTGGCCGACAAACCCGGTTCGGCCGTTACAAGACGGCCCGCGTCGAGTAGTTCATGGCGGATACCGGCTTCTGACAGCGCTTGCATATCGCGCGCAGCGGCGTCCAACTGCTGTTGCGTGCGGAACAGTTGCAGCGTGCCGCGACGACGGCCTTCATAAGCGATGCCGGTTTCGTCGCGCAATTCCTGCAGGCAATGTCGGCTGTAGTCGGAAATCCGTAACAGCCTTTCTTTATTGACTGCGTAGCGGCCGCTAGTGCAATTGCGCCACATTTGCAGCATCCATTTCAACTGGGTCAGACTGCCATCCGGGCGGATAGTAAGGGGAGGGTGTTCTGCGAACATCCACTTAAGCGCTTTCAGTGGAATGCCGGGTGCAGCCCAAGGTGAGGAGTATCCAAAAGAGATTTGGCCGGCGTTGGCGAAGCTCGTTTCCAGGGCGGGGCCGTCTTGGCGATCGTAGACGTCGACCTCATGCCCGGCTCGCGCCAAATAATATGCAGTCGTAATGCCGACGACGCCGGCGCCCAACACAGCGATCTTCATTTGCATAGCCTCCAAAGGATCTTCTATATTACGCAAAATCGCATAGAATTTTTTTGCTTATTTTTCTTCAAATCAGCAAAAAATCCTGTTTAAGGGCTGTTTTTCAGGGCGCCATAGGATTTCTTCCTGCCGGTCGTCCAAGCTTAAAGCATTAGGGGCAAAAAAATGAGAACCGGGCAACACGGCGAGGTCATGCTCGACAGAGTGGATCGTCATATTCTGGAGCTGTTGCAGCATGATGGGCGGATGTCCATGACGGAGCTGGCAGACAAGGTGGGGCTGACGGTCACGCCATGTATTGAGCGTGTACGAAGGCTGGAGCGAGAGGGCGTGATCACCGGGTACTACGCCAAGGTTTCGCCGACGGCGCTGGGTGCCGGTCTGCTCGTATTCGTCGAAATATCACTTTCCCATAAGTCCAGCCGTAGTTTCGAAGAGTTCCGCAAGGAAATACTCAGCATTCCCCAAGTACAGGAATGTCATTTGGTGTCCGGCGACTTCGATTACATGGTTAAGGCCCGTATCGGGGAAATCGGGCAGTATCGCAGGCTGTTGGGCGATATCTTGCTGGGTTTACCCGGCGTGACACAGACTAAGAGCTGTATCGTGATGGAAGAAGTCAAGGAAATCACGCATATCCCGACCGGAATCTGACGCCGGGGGGTGACGGTCAGTTGGTGGCGTGGTCGTCGGCCGGAGCGCTCAAGACGGCTGATCGAGACACGACCATGTTGTCGCGGTGCATCAGCTCGGCATCAGTCATGTGGCCGAGAATCTCAGCAATACGGTGGCTGGGCTGGCGAAGAATGCGCCGGGTATCGCCCGACGAATAGTTGATAAGGCCGCGGGCCAGCTCCCGACCTTGCTCATCCATGCAGGCCACGACATCTCCGCGTTCGAATTCCCCGTGTACGGTGAGCACGCCGATGGCAAGGAGGCTCTTGTGGCCCTGGGTAATCGCCCTGGCGGCCCCGGAATCGAGTGTGAGCCTGCCTCGCAACCGCAAGTGATTCACCAGCCAGCGCTGACGCGCCGAGCGAATGGGCAATACCGCCTGTAGCTCTGTACCAATGCGTTCGCCGCCGGCCAGGCGAACCAGGACATCGGGCTCACGCCCGCTGGCGATGATGGTGTGGCCGCCACTGTTGGCAGCCCGCTTGGCTGCCAGCACTTTAGTCAGCATGCCCCCCGTACCGATGGCACTTCCGGAACCACCCGCCATTTTCTCGAGGGATGGATCCCCCGCCCGAGCCACCTGTATCAGTTTTGCATCAGGGTTGCCACGCGGGTCCGCCGTGTACAAACCCGATTGGTCGGTGAGGATGATCAGCGTTTCCGCTTCGATCAGATTGGTGACCAAGGCGCCCAGGGTGTCATTGTCACCCAGGCGAATTTCGTCCGTAACGACGGTATCGTTCTCGTTGACGATGGGAACCACCCCCAAACCAAGCAGCGTATACAGAGTGCTACGCGCATTCAGGTAGCGGCGGCGGTCTGCCAGGTCTTCGTGGGTGAGAAGGATTTGCGCCGTGCGGATGCCATGATGGGCGAAGGCGGTTTCATACCCCTGTACCAGGCCCATTTGCCCTACGGCGGCAGCCGCTTGCAGCTCATGCATCGCGCTGGGGCGACGCGGCCACCCCAGCCTCGCCATACCTTCAGCAATGGCGCCACTGGAAACCAGTACGATTTGCCGACCTTGTGCATGTAGCGTAGCGACCTGCTGCGCCCATTGTTCGACCGCCTCCTGGTCCAGGCCGCGTCCTTCGTTAGTTACTAGGGAAGAACCAACCTTAATAACCAGGCGGCGGGCACTGCTTGCAACTGGGGGCGTGTTCTGGAGGTCTTGCATGGGACAACGGGCGTGGTGAGTGGGTGTTGATGCCTGCTCACTGGCAGGCGCAGGGATTACGCTTCGGACACAGAGCCGGTGGAGTCGGTGTTGCTGCGGGCCGGGTCAAAGCGCGGGTCGTCCTCGACATAGATGCCTTCCAGCTTGTCTTGGGCGATTTGCTCTTGTTGCTTATCTGCGTCCAGCCAATCCTGCAATGCCCAAATTAGTTCCTGTGTGCCGTCGCCGGTCATGGCGGAAATGCCAAAGACAGGGCCCTGCCAATCCAGCAGCTTGCACAGCCTTTCTGTGGCGGCTTGCGGGTCCGGCACCATGTCGAGCTTGTTCAGCACCAGCCAGCGCGGTTTTTCATACAAGGTGGTGTCGTAGCGGCGTAGCTCTTCCACGATGGCGCGGGCGTCAAACGCCGCTTGCTCGATTGCGTCGAATTCCGGGTCGGGGGAAGAGACGTCGATAATATGCAGAAGCACTCGCGTACGGGAAAGGTGCCGCAAAAAGAGATGGCCTAGCCCCGCGCCTTCGGAGGCGCCTTCGATGAGCCCGGGAATGTCGGCAATCACGAAGCTGCGGCTGGGAGAGGTGCGGACGACGCCCAGATTAGGGTGCAGGGTAGTGAAAGGATAGTCGGCAATCTTCGGCCGGGCATTGGAAACCTTGCTGATCAATGTGGACTTGCCTGCGTTGGGCAGGCCCAGCAAACCGACATCGGCCAGTACTTTAAGCTCGAGGCGCAGGCGGCGCTGTTCGCCTTCTTCGCCGTAGGTAAATTGCCGAGGGGCTCGGTTCGTGCTGGATTTGAAATGCAGGTTGCCTTTGCCGCCTTTTCCGCCGGCCGCCAAAATAACCTTTTGGCCATGGTGTTCCAGGTCGGCGATCTGTTCTCCGGTGTCGGCGTCATAAATGATTGTGCCGACCGGCATTTTCAGCGTGATGTCTGCACCCGACGCACCGTATTGATCGGAGCCTCGGCCATGTTCCCCGTTCTTAGCACGTTGCAGGCGTGCATACCGGAAATCGACAAGCGTATTGATGTTGCGGTCGGCAATAGCGAATATGCTTCCGCCGCGCCCTCCGTCACCGCCGTCCGGACCCCCCTTGGGAATGAATTTTTCGCGGCGAAAGCTCGCCACACCATTGCCGCCTTTACCGGCAATGACTTCTATGGTTGCTTCGTCGACGAATTTCATGGTTTGCGTACCTTGAATGGAGAACCAATTCTAGTTCAAAAAGAAAAAAGCCTCGCCGCAGCCGGCGAGGCTTTTGCCAGGGTGCCGGAAAGGTGAGGGATCAACCGTTCCGGCCTTGCCTGTTCAAGTGCCAGTGGCTGCCTTACTCGGCAGGTACCACGGACACCGTGCGCTTATTCAGGGCACCACTGGTGTGGAACTTGACGTTGCCATCGACCAGGGAGTAGAGCGTGTGATCCTTGCCGATACCGACATTGCTGCCCGGATGGAACTTGGTACCACGCTGACGCACGATGATGGAACCTGCGGGGATCAGTTGACCGCCGAAGACCTTGACGCCCAAGCGTTTAGCCTGTGAGTCGCGGCCGTTTCGCGTTGAGCCGCCGCCTTTTTTCTGTGCCATGTTTAGCTCCTGTTTACCTGTGCTCTATCAAGCCGAGATGGCCTCGATACGCACTTCGGTGTAGTTCTGACGATGGCCTTGGGTCTTGCGATAATGCTTGCGACGGCGCATCTTGAAGACAGTGATCTTGGGGTGACGGCCTTGTGCAAGAACGGTAGCCTTGACCACTGCGCCTTCAACGAAAGGCGCGCCGATCTTAAGCTGCTCGCCTTCGCCGACTGACAACACCTGGTCGAGCGAAATTTCTTGCCCAATGTCTGCCGGTATCTGTTCGATCTTGAGTTTCTGGCCGGCGGCAACACGATACTGCTTGCCACCAGTTTTTATGACCGCGTACATGGGGAATTTCCTTTTTAGGGATGCGTATACAGGACTGAATCCTGAAATTTAAAAGCCTGGCAAAAAATGCCAAGCTCCTGATTCTATACCGAAACGCCTGGCATGGTCAATGGTGAGCCGCGGCGTTCTCAGGATGCAGGGTGGCCGGCAGCTTCAAGAAGCCATTGCCTGAATATCTGTAAGGCCGGGAGATTCGCCTTGTGTTCCGGGTAACACAAATGATAGCCGTCCCGAGCGGTGAACGGAATATTCAGGGGCGTTACTAATTTGCCTTCTGCCAGTTCCTCTTCAATTACGCAACGAGGAATAAGGGCGACCCCCATGCCGGCGATAGCGGCCTGTGACAATAGTGTGTATTGATCGTAGCGGGCGCCGTCTTGGCTGTGCGGCGTTTCATAGCCTGCCGCCCTGAACCATGCCGGCCACTGATGCTGAGCGCTGGTGTGATGCAGCAATGGTTTCCCGAGTAAGTCACGTGCGTCGCGTACAGGGGAGGTGAACAGGCCTGGAGCGCAGGCTGGCACGACCTCGCGCCCCGTGATGTAGTCGGCGTGACTGCCCGGCCAGGAGCCGGTGCCGAAGCGGATGGCGGCATCCACCTCTGGGGAGTCGAAGTCGTAGCCCATGAGATAGGGCAGGAATATCAATTGCAGCTCTGGGTAATGCCTGCGTAATTCTGGCAGGCGGGGAATGAGCCATTTGGCACCGAAGGTCGGCATGGTAGTGATGTTCAGCGTGCCGCCGCGACCCCGGTGGGACATGATGGCAAGTGAAGCGGCTTCGATGCGATTGAGGCTGGCGCGGATGTCGTTCAAATAGGCATGGCCGGCTTGGGTGAGCACCAAGCCGGCTCGAGTGCGTAGAAAGAGGTTGACACCCAGGAATGTCTCTAAGCTTTTTATCTGTTTACTAACAGCCCCTTGAGTGATGCACAGCTCTTGTGCAGCACGTGTAAAGCTTCCTTGGCGGGCGGCGACTTCGAATGCTTGCAGCTCGGCGATTGAGGGGCAGAATCGACGCATGAAAATTGCTGTGCCGGAGAGTCAGCGGCGCAACCATGTATTACTGAATGGAATAGCTTAGTGAAATTCTTTCGATTGCACAACCGGAAGGATGCCGCAAGAATGGCAAAGTTAACCAGATATCGCAAAGGAGACCTTATGCAACGGCGTAACTTCATACTCGGCATGTGTGTGGCTGGCGCAGCCGCACTCACGACCACTTTTGCCGGCACTGCTGTGGCTGCCTACCCGGATAAGCCTATCCGTCTTATTGTTCCTTTTGCACCGGGCGGTACGACTGACATTGTTGCGCGACTGCTGGCGGAAAAGCTGGGAGACGAACTCGATCAAGTGATTGTCGTAGAGAACCGCGCTGGAGCAGGCGGCTCCATCGGCACCGGCAATTTAGTACAGGCGAAGCCCGACGGCTACACATTGGGCATCGCGACTGTCAGCACCCACGGTATCAATCCGGTGGTGTACAAGACGCTGCCATACGACGCCCGCAAGGATTTCACCCCCATCACGAATATCGCTGCTGTGCCTAACGTCATGGTGTTGAACCCGAAGAAAGTGGCAGCGCGCGATATGGCCGGTTTTATTGAAGAAGCCAAGGCAGATCCCGGTAAGTTCGCCTACGCATCGGCGGGCAACGGCTCTGTTTCGCACATGATGGGTGAGCTGTTCAAGATGGCTTCGGGCACCGATCTGTTGCATGTACCGTACCGCGGTGTGGGGCCTGCGATGACCGACACACTGGCCGGCCAGGTGGATGTACTGTTCGATAACCTGCCGTCCTCCATCCCGCATATCAACGAGGGGTCTCTCGTTGCGCTGGCGGTTGCATCTCCGGAGCGCAGTGCGGCAGTACCAGACGTCCCCACTTTCGCAGAAGTCGGGCTCCCCGAAGTCAATGATCCATCCTGGTTCGGGCTGATCGGTCCCGCTGGTCTTCCTGCAGATGTTTTGGAAACGCTGAACAAGGCGGCTGTCAAGGCACTGTCAGGCGAAGAAATAAAGGATCGCCTGGCACAGTTGGGTGCGACGCCCATAGCTGACACGCCCGAAGAGTTTCAGAAGACCATAAACGAAACGCTGGATCGCAATGCCCGAATTGCGGAAACGGCAAACATCACGTTGGATTGATCCACCAGAGGCCGGCATTTGCCGGCCTCTGACTTTCAAGTTTGTAAATCATGCAGATACATACCCTGCCCCTGTCGTATCGTTATCTTCAACCTGCACAAGCGGCAAATGGGCCGGTGCCACTGGTCCTTGATTCTCCCCATAGCGGTACTGAGTATCCCCCGGACTTCAACTCGGCTGTGCCGCTTGGTCAGTTGCGCACGGCCGAGGATACTTGGGTCGCCGACCTGTGGGCCGGGGCGTTAGATCATGGCGTGCCGATGCTATCCGCCCGGTTTCCCCGCAGCTACATCGATGCCAATCGTGGTCTGGAAGAAATTGACCCGCTGCTGCTGGATGAGCCCTGGCCCGAACCGCTGCCGGACTCCCCCAAAGTCAGGCTCGGCAAAGGCTTGATCTGGCGCATGATGGATGACGGCACGCCGCTTTATGACCGCAAGCTCACACTTGAAGAGGTTCGGCATCGTATTGAGGCGTGTTGGAAGCCCTACCACGAGCAACTGTTGGCGAGTGTGGATGCCCTGCACGCAGCCTACGGTCAGGTATGGCATATCAATTGTCATTCCATGCCCAGTGTCGCGGCAGAGTTTGCTACGGATAAACCCGGCCTCGTGCATCCGGACTTCGTATTGGGTGATCGGGACGGCGCAACTGCTGCGCCGGCTTTTCGGGAGTTCGTTGCTGAATTCCTTTCCGGCCGCGGATACAGCGTAACGATGAACGACCCCTATAAGGGCGTTGAAATCGTACGCAGTTGTGGAGATCCCGCAAATGGCCGCCACAGCCTGCAGATCGAGATCAATCGCAAACTCTATATGGACGAGACCACCTTGCGACCGCATGCCGGATTTGACAAAGTGCGTGGCGATCTCACCGATCTGACCGTTGCAATGCTGGGATGGATGCGCTCCCAGTTGGGCAAGTAATGCAAATCAACGGTGAGCGTCTGTGGCAGCGGGTGGAGGCGCTATCGCGCTTCACCGACCCGCAGCGCCCATGGACCCGGCGAGCCTTCACGGCGTTACACCAGCAGTCGCGAGAGTGGCTGGCGGAGTGTATGCGTGAAGCCGGCCTGCAGGTGAGCCTGGATGCGGCCGGCAACATGATCGGTCGCCGCCCGGGTCGTGACGACCGGCCACCGCTCGTGACGGGTTCGCATTGCGACACCGTTGTGGACGGCGGGCGGTTTGACGGCATTATCGGCGTGCTGGCGGGCATCGAGCTGGCGCAGGCGATGGATGAGGCCGGCATCCTGCTAAGCCATCCCTTTGAGGTCGTCGACTTTCTTTCAGAAGAGCCCAGCGATTATGGGATTTCCTGTGTCGGCAGCCGCGGTATGGTTGGCCTGCTGGAACCATCGATGCTGAGGTCGCCCAATCCTGAAGGCGAGACGTTGGCCCAGGGTATGCGCAGGGTAGGCGCCCGGCCCGATCAGCTGCACGCGCCGCTTCGCACACCGGGTAGCATTGCAGCCTTTGTGGAACTGCATATCGAACAAGGTCCGGTTCTGGAATCTCGAAGTGTGCCGATTGGTGTGGTGAGCCATATCGTCGGCATTCGTCGTGTCGCATTGACGGTTCAGGGGCGGCCGGACCATGCCGGGACGACGCCTATGGAGCTGCGTCAGGACGCGTTAGTAGCCGCATCCCGAATGATCGATGCCGCGCATCGGCGAGCGTCACAGTTGTCGGCAGGAGCCGACTATGTCGTTGCCACGGTAGGCCGTATCGATATGGCGCCCAACGTTCCCAATGCCGTTCCTGGTCTAGTGGAGATGGTGCTGGAAGTGCGCAGTGACAACGTTGAGGTGCTCGATACCTTCCCGGAAGCCATTATGGCTGAAACGGCCGATGATCTGCGCCGGTTACGCACGACTTCCCAAATGCGGGAGTTGAGTCGTTCCGCCCCTACTCCCTGCGATGCACGGGTCATGAAGGCAATCGAAGCGGCGGCGGCGAATAAAGGGTATGCCAGTCTGGTTCTTCCCAGCGGAGCCGGCCACGATGCCGCCTACATGGCGCGAATCGGCCCCATGGGAATGGTGTTTATTCCGTGCAAAGGCGGGCGCAGCCACTGCCCAGAAGAGTGGGTGGAGCCGGAACAACTGCATGACGGCGCGAAGGTGCTTGCCGAGACAGTGATGCGGCTTGACCGTGAGCTTTAGGAGCGATAGTCGGCGTTGATGCTGACATATTCGTGCGAAAAGTCGCAGGTGTAGACGGTTTCCTGATGGTTGCCACGGCCGAGCGCGATGCGCACTAGAATTTCGGCATCTTGCATGACGCGTTGGCCGTCTTCTTCGACATAGTGGGGATGACGGCCGCCTTCGCTGGCAACCAGTGTGTCTCCCAGCCAGAGTCGCGTGGCAGAGACGTCGAGGTCGTTGATTCCGGCATAGCCTATCGCGCACAAAATGCGGCCCAGGTTTGGGTCGGATGCGTAGAATGCGGTTTTGACGAGCGGCGACTGTGCGACGGCGTAGGCGACTTGCAATGCCTCTTGGCTGCTGGCGGCTTCCTCGACCCTGACGGTGATGAATTTGGTGGCGCCTTCTGCGTCACGAACAATCTTTTGGGCGAGCTCAAGCGCGACTGCGGCCAGGGCTTCGAAAAGCCGCTTATAAAGCGGGTCGTTGGTACTTTGTACCTGAACACCCGATTGGCCGGTGGCCATAATAATGAAGGAATCGTTCGTTGACGTGTCGCCATCGACCGTGATGCGGTTGAAGGAACGTTCTGCGATCTGGCGGGTCATGTCATGCAAGAGGTCTGGCGCAATGCCCGCATCTGTCGCCAGAAAGCCCAGCATCGTGGCCATATTGGGGCGTATCATGCCTGCGCCTTTACTGATACCTGTGATGGTGACCGTGGCATCGTCCAAGACCAGGCGCTGCGATGAAATTTTGGGTTGCGTGTCGGTGGTCATGATGCCGCAAGCGGCATCGAACCAATTATTTGGCGCGAGATTTTGAACGGCTGCGGGCAGTGCGGCCGTTAGGCGATCTACCGGCAGCGGCTCCAGAATCACACCGGTTGAGAACGGCAATACTTGCTCGGCTGCGATGCCCAGCTGCGCGGCCAAGACCCGACACGTTTGCTCGGCAGCCTGCAAGCCGGAGGCGCCGGTGCCGGCGTTGGCATTCCCTGTGTTGATGACTAGGGCCCGTATCCCCTGAGCCGCAGCGAGATGTCGTTCGCTGACCTGAACCGGCGCCGCACGAAAGCGGTTGGTGGTGAACACCCCTGCGACGCTCGTGCCTTCGGCCAGGCGAAAGACGGTGAGATCCTTACGGCCGGCCTTGCGGATACCGGCCTCTGCCGTGCCCACTTCGACACCGGGGACGGGATGGATCTCTGATTGCTGAGGGATATGTAGGTTGACGGCCATTTTCTTCCTGCAGGCGGTTTAAAGCCTGTATTCAAGCTTTGGGGAAATGAACCGTCAATTCTATCTGGTTTCAGCGCTCGGAGGGTCTGATAGCCGGGTCTGTTTGAGCTCGCCTAGCAGTTCGTAGAGTTGCTCGAGGCGCTCAGGCGGCATGTCCTGGAACATGTCGCATACCCAGCGTTGATAGGCGGCCGACATCCGGCGGAAGCTCTGCCGGCCTTTGGCAGTAAGACGAATCAGGCAACTGCGACGGTCGGTATCTACCTTTACCCGTTCTACCAGGCCGTCTCGCTCCAGTTGATCTGTAATGCCCGTGATGTTGCCGTTGGTGACCATCATGCGGCGCGAGAGATCGCTCATTTTCATGCCGCGTGGCGCATCCGCCAGCTGAGCCATGAGATCGAACCGCGGCAAAGTGGTATCGAAAGTGGTACGCATGAGACTACGCACACGGTTTTCCACCAATGTGCTGCATGTGAGCATACGCAACCACAGCCTTAAACCAATAGCGTCGCCGGGACGCGCCCAACTCTCGCGATCTGGGTGGGTGTAGCCGGCCACGCTGATGCTATTGGAATCTTTCATGTGCAGACCCTGTCTCCAAGAGCCGGCTCGGGGGAACCGGCAAGGTCTGCACAGTTTAGGTATCGATAATTCACTATGCCTTGATGTTAGGCAGGAAAATATCGATTTATTACGGAACCGGAGCGCTTTTTTATGAAATCAGGCAGATTTTAAGGACGCGAACACGATTTCAGCGATTTCCAGTGTTTCGTCGATCACCCCGATATCGTGGGCACCGGAGACAAAACCGGCTTCGAACGCGGATGGTGCAAAGTGAACGCCGCGCTCAAGCATGCCGTGGAAGAAACGCTTGAACATCTCTACGTCGGATTCCGAGACTTCGGCAAAGGATGTGGGAATGCTGTCGCGGAAGTACAGGCCGAACATACCGCCCACGTAATCCGCGCAAAAAGAAATCCCCGCCGCACGGGCACGTTCTTCCAGACCCCTGGCCAGCTGCGCCGAGCGCTCTTCCAATGCGTCGTAGAAGCCCGGCTCATCCAGTAGGCGCAGTGTGGTCAGCCCGGCGGCGACTGCCACTGGATTGCCTGACAGCGTGCCGGCCTGATAGACGCCGCCCAGCGGGGCAATGTGCGCCATGATCTCTTTGCGCCCGCCGAAAGCACCCACAGGCATGCCTCCGCCAATGACTTTCGCAAGCGTGGTGAGATCAGGCTGGACGCCGGTCAGTCCCTGAACGCCGCGAGGGCCTGCGCGGAACCCGGTCATGACTTCGTCGAAAATCAGCACAGCGCCGTGGCGGTTACATAGCTCGCGCAGGCCCTCGAGAAATCCCTCACGGGGTTTCACGAGATTCATATTGCCCGCAATGGGTTCTACGATCACACACGCGATTTCATCCGGGTATTTGGAGAACGCTGCCGCGACGGTGTCAAGATCGTTGAAATCCAGTACCAGCGTATGTTGAATGAATTCAGCCGGCACACCCGATGAGGTGGGGTTACCGAAAGTCAGCATGCCGGAACCGGCTTTCACCAGCAGACTGTCGGCATGGCCGTGGTAGCAGCCCTCAAACTTGATAATACGCGAGCGGCCTGTATAGCCACGGGCTAAGCGGATTGCCGACATGGTGGCTTCTGTGCCGGAGCTTACCAGGCGCACCTGCTCCATGGATGGCATGCGGGCGACAATGGCCTCGGCAATCTCAATTTCCGCTTCGGTGGGAGCGCCGAATGACAGGCCGTTCTCCGCAGCCTGCTGCACGGCGCGGATAACTTCGGGGTGAGCGTGGCCCAGGATGGCAGGGCCCCACGAGCCGACGTAATCGATGTAGCGCGTGCCGTCGGCGTCCCACACATAAGCGCCCTGTGCGCGCTGGATGAATCGGGGCGTACCACCGACGGAGCGGAAGGCTCGGACCGGCGAATTGACGCCGCCTGGGATGGTTTTGCAGGCTCGATCGAAGAGTTCAGAATTTCGGGACATGACTTGCTCGATAGGAATTGAACGAAGCCGGCGGGCATTTCCGTGACGGCCGGCTGACGGTAGGGTTGATCAGTCGAATAAAGCCGAGCAGCGGCGGGCCGCCGCTTCGATGTCGGGCGCGAGGAAGATGCCGCTGATGATGGCGACGCTGTCTGCACCGGCTTGAACCACCGCATCGGCATTATCGGGCGTGATGCCGCCGATGGCGACCACGGCAGGCCGGGGATATTCCGTGGCCTGGACGATCCGGCGTGCCTGTTGCAGATGTTCCGGCAGGGCACGTACGGCTTCTGGTTTGACGGTGGACGGATACATGGCACCGAAGGCGACATAGTCGACGTCGGCTAGCAGTGCACGTTCGGCCAGGCTGGGGTCGTTATAGCAGGAGCAGCCGATGATGCGCCCCGGCCCCAGCGCGACCCGGGCGTCGGCGAGGCTGCCGTCATCACGCCCCAAATGCACGCCGTCGGCATCCACCAGTGCCGCAAGCCGCCAGTCATCGTTAATGATGCTGAGGACCCCAAGTTCACGGCAGCGTTGCACAACCTGGCGCGCCTGTTCGATGGCTGCGTCGGGCGCCACGTTTTTGCGACGCCACTGAAAGGCACGCATTCCACCTGCGGCAGCCGCGCTCAATGCAGCCAGCATTTGTGCGGTGTCATCCCATTCTGGGGAGACGCCGTACAGACCACGAGGAAAACGCAGTTGATCAGTCATGAACGGCTCCTGTTGAAGATGCGCCCGCCCATGCCGGGCTGAAATTGACGGCCTGACATGGCATTGACTATGGCCACCGCACGCTCGGCCGCAGCCGGTATCTCGACACCGCGTGCGAGTTGGGTGGCCGCCACTGTGGCGAGCAAGCCATCGCTGTCGAGGATGGGATCGGTCGTCTGGCCGCCCCACCGGGCTTTCTGCCCGTGTTCGTCACACAGCAAGTAATCACGCTCATTGCCCACGCGTGGTACGCCGGAAATCAAAAGTGCACTGGCACCATATTCGAGCAGGGCTTCGATGGCGGTCTCCAGCGACTGCCCAGGCAGCAGACCGTGTGACTGCCATTGCTGCAGAAGCGTGTGATCGACAACCACCAAGTCAGTCTGCGGTAACACCAGTTCGAGTAGCGCAGCCTGCGTTTCTTCCGTATCGAATTCGTCTTCGACGGACACATGCGGCAGGCGTTGCAGGTGGACCACCAAGGGGACATTGCTGTAGTCGGCGACGAGCTGGGCAAGCACACTCACCGATTCCGTTGTATAAAGCGGACCAGCTTTCATGGCGTGTACTGGCATATCTTCCAGCAGACATCTGGCCTGATCATCCATTAACTCAGGGGTTATTGGCTCTACAGTTTCGGTGACGGCGGTATCCTGTACCAGCACGGCAGTCAGAACCGAAAGGGGATGGCAGCCCTGTTCAGCGCAAGTAATAGCGTCGGCAGGCAGTGCAGACGCCCCGCTGGGGTCAAGAGGCCCGAAAATCAATACGATGGGAAGAAGTGCGTCAGACACGGTAAAGAGGGCAGAAGGGGTTGATGCATGCGGACAGACCCCTTGGGTTTAGTAACATTGGCCCCATTCTATAGGAAGCCGCCGCATACCAGCATGGCTTCCCCATTTGAGCGAGCAACAAAATCATGCGAACCTGGATGTGTTTGATCTGTGGATGGATTTATGATGAGGAAGCCGGTCTGCCGGAAGAGGGTATCCCTCCTGGCACGCGCTGGGAGGATGTCCCACCCAACTGGGTCTGCCCGGAGTGCGGCGCCCGCAAAGAAGACTTTGAAATGATCGAGGTCTGAAACTTGCCAACGTTGCTGTATGCGGTGTCGATGTATACAGCCAAGCCAGGGGGTGAGCCATGATTGACAGCAAGCAGTCCGACAATTTCATCAGCCTGTCCCGGCAGCTGCTTCTTGCCATGCCGGGGAAGGTCATGGGTAGTCTCGCCAATACTGTGATCTATGTGTGCGAGCACACAGAGCAGGGTGCCCTGGGGCTGGTCATCAACCGCCCCACTGATATCACGGTGGGAGATCTTCTCAAACGGCTCGATCTGCCGCTTTCCCTGGAGATCGGTGCGCGCGAACAAGCTCCGGTGTTCTTCGGCGGCCCCGTGCAAACCGACCGAGGCTTCGTGTTGCATATGCCGGCCCACGGCTACGGCTCCAGCATTCAGCTGGGTGATATTGCGCTTACCACTTCGCGCGATGTCCTGCAGGATGTTGCAGTGGGGAAGGGCCCTGAACACATGCTCATTACCCTGGGCTATGCCGGTTGGGGTGCAGGGCAACTTGAAGACGAGATCGCTCAAAACGCCTGGCTACATGTTGGTGCCACCAATCAAATCATCTTCGACATGCCCCCCGAAGAGCGCTACGAGGCCGCACTCGCACAACTGGGCATCAAGAGTGCCATCATGCTAAGCGGCGAATCGGGGCATGCATAGGGAAGGGCGGTGTGGCGGATGAAACCTTGCTAGCCTTCGACTTCGGTCTCAAGAAGATCGGCGTTGCAATAGGCAATACGCTGACCCGCCACGCCAGGCCGCTCGAAGTATTGCGCCCCGTCACACGCGAGCAACGCTTCAAGGCGATAGAAGCACTACTTGAGCAGTGGGAGCCAAATCGGGTGGTGGTCGGCTTGCCGCTTACCACTGAGGGCGGCGAACAGTATGCCTCGCTACGTTGCAGACGTTTTGCCAATCAGCTTCATGGGCGTTATGGCGTTGCCGTGGAACTGGTTGATGAGCGGGGTACCAGTGTTGAGGCACAGGCTATCCTCGGCAACAACGCCGATGATGACGCCGTGGCGGCGGCACTGATACTTCAGCGCTACCTTGACGCCCTTCCTGAAAACAGCAGGGAAGGATAACGCGGGGTGGGTTTTCTGCTTTTCCCGTTTCGTCTGGTCTTGCTCATCAGCTGGGTGCTGGGGGGGCTTGCAACGGTTGTTCTCGTGTTCCCGGCCGTGCGCCTGCGTCAGCGGCAGTGGCTGATTCGCAATTGGTCGCGCGTTTTGATGGCCTGTTGCGGCGTGAAAATACGCGTCAGAGGTCAGCCCAAGACCGAGGGTGCGGTCTTGTGGGTATCCAACCATGTGTCTTGGGTGGATATCTTCGTGCTGGATAGCGTACGGGCCGTCTCCTTCATCGCTAAGAGCGATATCCGTAAATGGCCCTTGCTGGGGTGGCTGGTGGCAGGGGCTGGAACACTATTCATTGAGCGCGGTCGTCGCCATGCGGTGCGGGCGGTGGGGCATCAGATGAGTGAACGTTTTGCACGGGGCGAGGCCGTTGGGCTGTTTCCCGAGAGCACGACAAGCCTGGGGCTCACCGTATTGCCTTTTCACAGCAGTCTGTTTGAGCCGGCGCTACGCGCCGGTGTCGACATCCAGCCGGTGGCTTTGTTATTTCTGCATCGTGGGCGGCGTACGACCCGGTATGCGTTTGTAGGCGACCAGTCGCTGGCGCATAACCTCTGGTATTTGCTGACTTCGACCGGTAAAGTCGTTGAGGTGGTTTTTTGCCCCGTGACCAGTGCGGCAGAGGCGGCTCAACTGGGCCGTGTCGCGATGGCAGAACGCGCGGAGCGTATGATTCGCGACATTGTGAACGTAGAGTAGGGGGTCACTCTGCTGCGGCGGGCGTCCGTTCCGCCGGGCAGTTAACCTGTACCAGTTTGTGGTCGTGCATGCGCAGTGCCGTGAGCTGTCGGCCCCATACGCATCCGGTGTCCAGACAAATCGCATCAGGCCTTATCATCAGACCCAGCGTAGACCAGTGGCCAAAGACGATGGTTTCGTTCTCGATGACTCTTCCCGGAACATCAAACCAAGGCACCAGGCCACTATCGACCCCCGGCGCCTGTTTGTACGAGAAGTTCATTCTTCCCTGGGGCGTACACATGCGCATGCGCGTCATGGCGTTCACAATCACACGCAGCCGCTTACCCTTGTCCAGGCCGCTTTCCCAGAAAGTGGGCTCGTTTCCATAAATTTCTTTGAGTGCCGATTTCCACTGCGGGCCACGTAAAGCCGCTTCAACTTCGCCGGCCAGCTCCATGGCCTGCTGCGCGCTCCACGGAGCGAGAATGCCGGCATGCACCATAATGTGCCCGTGTTCGCGATGCATCAGGGGTCGGTGGCGCACCCAGTCAATGATTCCCGCAGCATCCGGCGCTGCCAGAATGTCATGAAAGGTGTCTGACTTGCCGGGCTTCTTAATTCCAGCGGCAATGGCGAGCAAATGAAAGTCGTGATTGCCCAGAACACAGGTGGCTCGGTCGCCAAGCGACATAATGGTGCGCAGTGTCTGTAGCGAGTTAGGGCCGCGATTGACCAGATCGCCCGCAAACCAGAATCGGGCTTGTTGGTCGGAAGCAATGTCGGGATGATCGAGCAGGCGCAACAGGGCATTGTTACAGCCCTGCACGTCTCCAATCATCCAGATGGAAGCTGGGGAGGTCATGCCAGGGTTTTGCTCCAGGGTACGCGTGTCTGGATAAAACGACGCACCCGATGTTGGTTTTCCATCAGCAGCAGGGCACTGAGTGCCATCGCCAGTGCGCCCAGATTGGGCACTAATGCAGTTACCCACGGCGCCCAGCGGCTAAGCATGCCGACGTTCAGGGCCAGCTGGTTGGCCATGAAAAAGCCTACACCCAGCAGAATGCCAATGAATACTTTGCTGCCTACGCCGCCTCTGCGCGTCTGCATGAAGGCGACGGGGGCCGCGATGGTCATCATCACAAAAAGGGTGAACGGATAGGCGATTTTTCGCCAAAGCGCCACAACCTGCCTTTCTGTCTGCAGGTTGTTATCGGCCAGGTAACGGATGTAGTCAGCCAGATTCAGTATGGACATCCGTTCCGGCGTCAGCACCCGGGCGATTAAGCGCTCGGGAGTCAAACTCGTTTCCAGCATGCGTTCAGGAACGTGTTCGATGCGGGTAACAGGTTTCTCTGGTGTACGTGCATCGCCGAGCGCATTGATGGACGATTCGTCGATTACCGTCTGTGTCACTTCATTCAGGTATAGCGACCCGCCGCTGAAGCGCCCTTTCGGCGCCTGTGACATCGAGGCCAGTTCCTGCCCTGCACGGAATTCATAAAGAGTGATGTCGCTGACCGTGCCGTCCGCGCTCAGTTGCGAAATATTGATAATGCGAGTGCCGCCCTGGGCGTCGGTTTCCTTGAACCAATAGCCACTGACCATGCGGCCGCCTTCAGCGCGGCCCAACAAGCGCAAACTGACGTCGCTGGCCTTAAGCTCGGCTGCAGGTGTGATGACTTCAGAAAGCAGAAACGCGCCCACCACCCACGGAATGGTCACCATCCACAGCATGCCCAGAAGCTTGAAGCCGCTGATGCCGGAAACCCGCAAAATGACCAATTCGTTACGTTGGGCGAGGCTGGCCAGAGCAAGCACCGAACCGATCAGCACACCAATCGGCAGCAAGTCGTAGAGGTAAGTCGGCAGGGCGAGCGCCTGCATGTAGAACAGATTGATCAAGGTAAAGCCACGGCCGACCTTGTCGAGCTCTTCTATCAGCGCAAAGAATGTGAACAGCCCCAGAAGAGCGATGAGCACGACGGAGCTGGATCGGTAGATCTCTTTCGCAAGATAGCGGCGGGTCGTGCGCATGGAGAAGGGTTGATGCTGGAAGTGCTAAATATGCAAGGTTAACATTACTGGCTTGTCGGGGCATCGTCATATTCCCCAACCGCCAGGCCATGGCCGCCACCCAGGCCATTCAGCGTATGAAGTCGATCAGGGGACCTCCACCAGTCGCATACGTTTTTGTATGGTGGCGGTACGCGAACGCAGATAGTTGGTATCACCCCTGCGGTCATAATAGGCAGGTCGTGGCAACATGGAAGCCAGCCGCGCTGCTTGGCGCGGGCCCAGTTCCGAGGCCTGGCTCTTGTAATAATGCCGGGCGGCGGCCTGAATACCAAATACATTCACACCCCACTGGGCCACGTTCAGATAGAGCTCGAGAATACGCTCCTTACTCATAGTAAGCTCGATCATATAGGTGATGATGAGCTCCTGCCCCTTACGCACATAACTACGGGAGTTCGACAGAAATAGGTTCTTGGCCAGCTGCTGCGAAATGGTGGAACCTCCACGCATGGCATTGCTGCCCTGGGCGGCCTGCTGGCGGTTGTACTGCCACGCCCGCTTGATGTCCTGCCATTCGACCCCTGTATGGTTTACGAAGTTGGAATCTTCCGAAGCGACGACAGCACGCTTCACATGCACGCTGATCTGTTCGTATGGCACCCATTGATGCGCCAGTTCTGCCTCTGGATCATCACGGCGCAGTTCGCGTAGAGTCTGCTGCATGATGGCTGTGCTGGACGGGTTGTAGAAGCCATACCAAAGCACCAGAATGAACAGGCCAACCTGGTAGAGCACCACAAGAATTGTTGCGGCAAGCAGCAGTGTCCTAAACAAACGCAGCATAGTAATCAGGCAGCGTGCAACGCTTCACGCAATTGCGCGAGAACAGCTTCTGTCTGTGGCATGACGCCGTGCCAGATCTCAAAACTGACCGCAGCTTGCCCCACCAGCATACCCAGGCCATCGGCGCATTGGCCGGCGCCCGCGGCGCGTGCCTGCAGCATGAATGCCGTCGGCTCGCTGGCGTAGACCATGTCGTAGGCTAACGCGTTGTTGGCGTAGAGCCCTTCCGGTAGCGCGGGAGCCTGACCGGACAGACTGCCCGAGGTGGCGTTGATGACAATATCCCAGGCCCGCCCTGCATCCGGCAGAGACCCCGATGACATCCTGGCGGCGTATTGCGGTAGCTGCGCCTGGACTTCGGCGAGCAGTCGGTGTGCGCGTTCTACACTGCGATTCACAATATGCAGTTGTGCACAGCCGGCTTCCAGCAAGGGCAGCAGCACGCCACGAGCGGCGCCCCCGGCTCCCACCAGCAGTACACGTCGACTTTGTGGATCATGCCCGAGGCGACGCAGGTCGGAGAGCAGCCCCACCCCATCAGTGTTGCAGCCATGCAGGCGGCCGTTCTCTTTCCACAGAGTATTGACCGCACCGGCCAGCTCCGCACGGCGGCTTTGCGCACCGCGCGTCAAGTTGTAGGCTTCTTCTTTGAAGGGCACCGTGACGTTCAGCCCCTTACCCCCTTGCGAGAAGAACTCATCGACCGTCGCGGAAAACCCGTCCAGGGGCGCGAGCAGCTTGTCGTATTCCAGCGCGATGCCGCATTGGCGTGCGAACGCCTGATGAATGGCCGGTGAGCGGCTGTGTTCGACGGGGTTGCCAATGACGGCGTAGCGCAGAGTCGTGGTGGGGGTGTGCGGCTTCAAGGCTGCCTGGTCTCCAGTTGTTCGTGTGTGAAATGCCATGTCCGGGTAATGGCCAGAATGTCAGTGTCCCTGGCAAGCTCCGGAGGAAGGGGCGGGAAGGGCGCGGCGAGCTGTACGATGCGCAGCGCCGCTTGGTTCAAGACCGCCTGTGTGGCGGGCTCGTCAATTTCTACGCGCTCCAGCGAGCCGTCTCGTCGGATATAGACCGTGAGCTGCAGACTGCCGTAAATCTTGCCGCGCGCTTCATCTGGGTAATGTTCGGTACCGAGCAGCTCAATCTTTTGCCGCCAGGCTTCGACATAGCGAGCCTGCGCAACCGACTGCGCAGATGGGCCCACGAACTGGTAGCGGGGCCGCGCGTTGTAGCGTTCGATCTTTTCCTTGAGAGCGGCGATCTGTGCGTTGACAATCAGGCTTTCCTGGTACAGCTCATCTTCACCCGGCTCGGCGGGTACGTCGCCGGACTGCGCTGTGTCGGAGACAGCCGCTTCAGCACGTGTCTCAAGCAGCGTCAATAGTCGCTCCTGCTCGGCCTCCAACTCTTTCTGCCGTTGAAGCAAGGCTGCCAGCACCACTTCGTAGGGTGCGTCTTCCGCCGTAAGCGGCAAAGGGCTGGACGCAATCGTTGCTTCGTCGGCTGACCCGCCTCCTTCGAAATCATGCTGTGCCAGCACCTGGGGTTGCTGCGCTTCAGTGTCGCCGCGCACATTCAGTAGCACGACTTCCAGCGTAGGCTCGCGCGGGGAAGGAGGAGAAGCCGGTTGTGCGAAGTGCACGGCCAGCAACCCGCCATGGATCACCAGTGAGATCAGCAGGGCGATACCAAGGTGGTCGTCGCGACGACCACGTATCTGCAGAAGGCGGGCGGCTAGCACGGACATGACGGATGCTGCGGTACCTCAGACAGGGGCAGTGTCGCGCAGGCGGCATTCCACTTCAAGCGAGAGCTCGTCGTAGCCGAGAATGTCGATGACTACTTTGTGCCCACGCTCAAGGGGCGGAAGGCCGGGGACCCTGACAACCAGGGGGACACCTTCGAGACGCACAAGGTCGTCGCGTAACACCGCGGCTTCGATGGTCTGCACCCCTTGTTGCTGCAGCCAGCGCAGCGCCCAATAGCGTTCCATGGTGCTCTGGTAATCGCCCCATGCCGAATACTGCGCATCGAAAGCGCCAATAATGGCGAACAGATCGGCATCTTTGGGTTTGAACGGGGCCGCCAGCCTCGCCGACACGCCATGACGGGCGGTGGCGATGACCTGCCACTGATTCACGAGATCGACATAGCGGCGCAACGGTGAAGTCGACCAGGCATAGTAAGGCACGCCAATCGCCTCATGTGGCAAGGCGTGCGTTGACATGCGCACTCTGCCGGCCTGCTGTGAACGGTAGATGCCGGGAACTCCGTGTTGGGCCAACAGGCCTCCCCACAGATTGTTGGCCAATATCATGTATTCAGAGATGATTCGGTCCAAAGGCGCATCGCGGCGACGGGGAACCAATCTAACCCGGGTGTTTGGGTCGTCGTGCGGGCCTTCGAGGACGAAGCTGTATTCCACACGGCCATTGCTTTCAGCCTTGCCACGAACGGTTTCCCGCTGTGCGTATAGATGCTGCGCGTAACGCCACAATGGGCGCAGCCACTCATCGTAAGGCAGAACGGCGGACGCATCGGCCAATGCCTCGGCAGTGACCTCATCATCGAGCATGTCGTGACGCAGGTTCTCGGCGACAGTGATGCGTTCCAGACGCGTCTCTTGATTCAGCATCTCGCCGGTCGCCAGGTTGGCATCGATATAGAGGGAAAGGGCGGGCCGTAGTTTGCCCGCATCCAATGAAAACGCGGATATGACTTCGCCAGGTAGCATCGGGATCTTGTTTCCCGGTGTATACACTGTAGACATCCGTGAGCGTGCCAGACGGTCCAGCTCGCCATCGCGTTCGATCGCCAGGCCCGGTGCCGCAATATGAATGCCAAGACGGATCACGTCTTCGCCCAGGACCGTGACGGAAATCGCGTCGTCGACTTCTGTAGTGAAGCTGTCGTCCATCGAATAGGCGACCACATCGGCTACAGGAAGGTCGTCGAAGGCGGTGTGTACCGCCACAGCCGGGAAGGTGCTGCCCTTGGGAAAGTGGGTAGCCATAAATCGAGCCTGATGCAACGCAAGCGGATGTGGCCACGCGCCTACCGACAGCAGCAAACGTTCGGGCGTCGTCTTCTTCTGCTCTACGGCCGCGGCAAAGGCCTTCCACTCGTTTGAGTTCTTGTCCGGCCGGGTCAGCAGCGAGGTGGCGACCTGGCGGATTTCGTCGGGTAGCTCACCAGCCAACAATTGATCGGTCCAGCGCTGTTGCTGTTCCGCCTGTAGTCGTTTCTTTTCGATTGCCGCCAGAGCTGCTTCCAGGATGTCTGGTGGTGCTGGTCGGTAGCGACCCTTGCCGCGCCGATGGAAGTACGCGGGAGCGCTGCTCAAGGCAAAAATCAGTGCCGCTTTTTCTACGGCGTTTGGTGTGTGCCCGTAATATTCTTCGGCGAAGCTGATGGCTTCCAGTTCTTCTTGTGGGGCGCATTCCCACAGAAAATCGATTTCTATTTCTTCGGCTGCGGCCTGGGCCTGACTGAGCAGTTTCGCCGGCTCAGGCGTCTCGAACTCGAACAGCACGTTGGCGTTCTTGATCTTGCTGCGTTTACCCGATTCGGACTCTACTTGCATGGTGGAGTCTGCTCGGGAGAAAACCCTTGCGGCCTTGAAAACGCCGCTTTCTTCATAAAGAACGTACATGATGTCTTTGCTTGATGCCGCAGGAGCGGCGGGTTTTAGCGTGGCTGCAGCACGCGTTCGAGTACTTCAGGCAGCCATTGCTCAAAATCGGAAATGCCGTGGTCGCTGCCTTCCAGCAGCCGCAATTCGCAGCCCTGGTACCAATCCACCATCTCACGCCAGTCCAGAACTTCGTCGCCCTTGGCAGCCAGCAGGCAGTAGCGCTGCGGCTGAGCAGGCTTACCCGCTGCCATTTCGGCAAGTTCGTCAACGTATTCGGGCAGGAAGTGAAAGCGTTCATCGGAATTCCACATGGTGTGCTCGCCTACTTGTGTCGCAAGATCTCGGGCGGCATATACCACGGGGTTGAAGAGCACTGCGCGGCATTGCCACGCTTCGGTCAGGCAGGTGGCATAGTAGCCGCCAAGTGACGAGCCCAGTATGACGAGATCGTTCTGAGGGTCCATGCCCTTCGCCACTTGCTGCTCGATCAGATAATTGGCCAGTTCGTATGCACGGCGTGGGCTGGGAGGCAGTTGCGGGCAGCGCCAGTCGTCGCCTCGCCCTGCTGCATGAATGGCGCGAGCGACCAGGCTTGCCTTGGCAGATTGCGGCGACGAACGAAAACCGTGCAGATAGAGAATCATGTTTGACTCCTTGCCTCAGCCAGGCGCTTGAGCAGACGCTCGTGTATGCCGGCAAATCCTCCGTTACTCATGACCAATACATGGTCGCCCGGCCCAGCGGCCTCGTGAATTGCAGCCACCATTTTATCGATGTTGTGCCAAGTGGAGGCTCGTGACCCCAGAGGGGCCAGCACGGCGGCCGGGTCCCAGCCAAGCGCATGTTTGCCCTGCTGTTCCCCATAGCAGAAAACGAGATCGGCTTGTTCCAATGCGCCCGGCAATCGCGCAGCCATTGCGCCCAACTTCATCGTGTTTGAGCGAGGTTCGATGACCGCGAGAATGCGGCCTTCCGGCTGCTGGTGCCGCAAGCCGGCCAGTGTTGTGGCGATTGCCGTGGGGTGGTGCGCGAAATCATCGTAGACAGTAATGCCATTGACCGTGCCACGCACTTCCATCCGTCGCTTCACGCCCTGAAAGCTGTTCAACGCCGTGATGGCTTGGACCGGCTCTATGCCGATATGGCCGGCTGCGGCAATGGCCGCCAAGGCGTTGCGCTGGTTGTGGCCTCCGGCATGCTGCCAGTCGACCGTTCCCACCGCCTCGCCATGCAACAGGACGTCAAAGCACCCTGATGCCGGTTCGCCGCGAGCCTGCCATTGCCCACCGTCCCCCAAGGTTTCGACAGGCGTCCAGCAGCCACGCGTGATGACCCGCTTCAAAGCTTCATCGTCGGCGGGAAAAATAAGGCGACCTTCGGAGGGGATGGTGCGCACTAGGTGGTGAAACTGGGTTTCGATTGCGCCCAGGTCGGGGAAAATATCCGCGTGGTCGAATTCCAAATTATTCAATATGGCCGTGCGCGGACGGTAATGGAGGAATTTCGACCGTTTATCGAAAAACGCCGTGTCATATTCGTCAGCCTCAATGACAAAGTGCGTGTGCCGGGGGTCATAACGGGCGGAAATGCCGAAATCCTGGGCGACACCACCAATCAGGAAGTTAGGCTTTAGGCCACAGCGATCCAGCACATGAGCGAGCATCGCAGAGGTCGTGGTCTTACCGTGAGTGCCTGCCACTGCTAATACGTGTTGGCCGCGCAGGATTTCCTCGCCCAGCCACTGAGGGCCGGATACATACGGCAGGCCGGCATTGAGTATGGCTTCCATCAAAGGATTGCCGCGAGTCACCACATTACCGACGACGAACAGATCGGGCCGCAAAGACAGCTGATCGGCATCGAAACCCTCGATGAGATCAATTCCATGTTGAGCGAGCTGCGTGCTCATGGGGGGGTAGACGCCCGCGTCGCATCCTGTGACGGTGTGCCCTGCGGCCCGTGCAATGAGGGCCAGGCCTCCCATGAAAGTGCCGCAGATACCGATGATGTGCAAGTGCATGATTTTCCTCCGGCGCCTATTGTAGTGGGTGGGCCTTCGCCGTAGGGGGCGGATGCTATGATCGGTTCTGATCCTCTTAATTTAAGAAGGCATTGCATCATGAATCGGCGAGACTTTCTGCGCCAAGGGCTGGTGGCGTCTGCAGCTGCCTTGTCGCCGGTGCCGCTGCTGGCTGCCTCGCAGAACGACGCGGCAAGCGCGTTTCTTGCAAAATCATTTCCCGACTTAGAAGGGGCATCTGTGCCCCTGTCCAGTTATGCCGGTCGTCCATTAATCGTCAACTTCTGGGCTACCTGGTGTGCGCCATGCGTAAAAGAGATGCCCGACCTGGACGAACTGTCTCGGAAATATCCCGATATGCACTTTGTCGGAATCGCGATCGACACGCAGGCAAACGTCGAACGCTTCCTGAAGAAGGTGCAGGTGTCGTATCCGCTACTGGTCGCGGGGCATGGGGGTATCGAAACTATGAAAGCGTTGGGCAATCGCAAGGGTGGGCTGCCTTACACCGTCATTTTCGATGGCCAGTCCAAAGTGGCCCGCGATATTCTGGGGCAGGTTGACCCAGCCGACTTGGATGCTTATCTGGCACGTTTGCAGGCGGCCTAAGACCCGTCATACAAGGGCCGAAATGCTTGCGTCACAGAGGCCTCTTACGGCGAACTTAATGGACAAACAGGGCTTTTTGGCGTAAAAAGGCGGTCTGTCTTCACAAGATTTTCATAATGGCGCAGCGCATTCTGGTTCTGCACGGCCCTAATCTAAACCTGCTCGGTACGCGCGAGCCCGAGGTCTATGGCAGGCTTGCCCTGGCCGATATCAATCAACGTCTCGAAAGCCTGGCGGCCGAACAAGGGGCTGTACTGGCTGTCTTCCAGAGTAACCACGAAGGGGCTCTGGTGGATCGTATCCAGGAGGCGGGGCGCGACGGTACCGAATACATCATCATCAACGCTGCTGCTTATACGCATACCAGCGTTGCAATCCGGGATGCTCTGGCAGCGGTTGCCATTCCCTTCGTCGAAGTACATTTATCCAATGTGTACAAGCGAGAGGAGTTCCGTCATTACTCATACCTGTCGGATACGGCACAGGGAGTCATCGCGGGGCTGGGAGCATTCGGTTACGAAGCGGCTTTGCAGTACGCCCTGGCCGCATAGGCGCAGGCGTCTCCTTTTTTTAAAACATTACGCATGGGCTCTGTAGAAGCATAGTCGGGGCCATGTCACGGAAAGTTCGTATGGACCTAAGAAAACTCAAGACCCTCATTGACCTGGTTGCCGACTCCGGCATTGCGGAGCTCGAAATTACCGAGGGAGATGGCAAGGTCAGGATCGTCAAGTTCTCTGAACGCACCCAGCCTGTTGCTCAGGTGGCTATGCAGGAACAGGTGGTCCCGGTTGCGGCTGCGGCGGCTCCCGCGGCGGCACCTGCTGCTCCCGCAGCTCCGGCGGAACCTGCCGGTCACGTAGTGAAAGCCCCCATGGTCGGCACCTTCTACCGTGCCCCCAATCCGGGTGCGGCTCCGTTCGTGGAGGTGGGTCAGAGTGTTAAGGAAGGTGATGCGCTGTGCATCATCGAAGCCATGAAATTGCTCAACGAGATCGAAGCCGACAAGGCCGGGGTGATCAAAGAAATCCTCGTCGAGAACGGCGAGCCGGTTGAGTACGGTCAACCCCTGTTCGTTATCGGCTGACCCATGTTCGAGAAAATTCTCATTGCCAATCGCGGCGAGATTGCATTGCGTATTCAGCGGGCGTGCCGCGAACTCGGCATCAAGACGGTCGTCGTGCATTCTGAAGCCGATCGCGATGCTAAGTACGTACGCTTAGCTGACGAATCCGTCTGTATCGGTCCGGCATCGCCACGCGAAAGTTACCTCAATATGCCTGCCATTATTGCGGCGGCAGAGGTGACTGATGCCGAGGCGATCCATCCCGGCTACGGATTTTTGGCTGAAAATCCAGACTTTGCTGAGCGCGTCGAGAAAAGCGGCTTTGTGTTTATCGGCCCTCGCCCTGAAACCATCCGGGTCATGGGCGACAAAGTTAAGGCCAAGCAAGCCATGATCGAGGCTGGGGTACCCGTGGTGCCCGGCTCAGAAGGTGGCTTGCCTGACGACCCGGCTGAAATCCAGCGTATCGCCCGTGAGATCGGCTACCCGGTCATCATCAAAGCGGCCGGCGGTGGCGGCGGGCGTGGCATGCGGGTGGTCTACACCGAGGCGGCGCTGCTCAATGCAGTAGCGATGACCCGTACCGAGGCTGAGGCAGCCTTCGATAATGCCGAAGTCTACATGGAGAAATTTCTCGAGAACCCGCGCCATATCGAAGTGCAGGTGCTAGCCGATGGCGGCCGCAACGCGTTGTGGCTGGGTGAGCGCGATTGTTCCATGCAGCGGCGCCACCAGAAGGTCATTGAAGAGGCGCCCGCGCCCGGCATTCCACGTCGGCTTATCGAGCGTATAGGCGAGCGCTGTGCCGATGCGTGCCGTGGAATGAAATACCGTGGGGCCGGCACGTTCGAATTTCTGTACGAAAACGGTGAGTTCTATTTCATTGAAATGAACACCCGCATCCAGGTCGAGCACACGGTCACTGAGATGATCACCGGCATCGACTTGGTGCAAGAACAGATACGCATCGCTTCGGGCGAGAAATTCACCCTACGCCAGCGTGACGTCGAGTTTCGGGGCCATGCCATCGAATGCCGTATTAATGCAGAGGACCCATTCAAGTTCATGCCCAGCCCAGGCAAAATTACGAACTGGCATGTGCCGGGCGGCCCTGGTGTGCGCATGGATTCCCACGTATTTGCAGGGTATACAGTGCCTCCCAATTACGACTCGATGATTGGTAAGCTCATCACCTACGGTGACACGCGCGAACAGGCTATTGCACGTATGCGCATTGCCTTGTCTGAAATGGTGGTCGAAGGGGTGAAGACCAATATTGACCTGCACAGGGAACTGATGGCAGACGCTCGTTTCGTCGAGGGCGGCACTTCCATCCATTACCTTGAGCAGAAACTGGCCCAGCGGCCCTGAAGCACGACTGGCCGGATAGCGAAAGCCCGGGCAACACCCGGGCTTTGTCACGGAAGAGAACATGCGTGAACTGGTCCTGAACTGTTCCGAAGCGCAAGCAGAAACCTTGTCGGATCTGCTTTTGGAGGCCGGCGTCCTAGCCGTCTCCGTTGAAGATGCCGATAGCGAGACGCAGAGCGAGTCTCCGCTGTACGGTGAGCCGGGGCTGGAGCCTGCCGTACAGGCCTGGCGCAATAATCGCGTCGTGGCCTTGCTGCCTGACGGGCTGGATCCCGCGCAAGTGCTGGAACAGGTATCAGCACATGAGGGTGGATTGATCGGCGAGGGTGAATGGCATGTGCGCGACGTGCCCGACGAGGACTGGGTACGCCTGACACAGTCGCAATTCGGCCCCATACGAGTCGGGGAACGAATCTGGATCGTTCCCAGCTGGCATGCCGCCGACCCTTCTCTTCCCGCCGCCGATACTGCAGACGGGAGCATTATCCGAATTGAGCTCGATCCGGGCCTCGCTTTTGGCACGGGTAGCCACCCCACCACCCATCTTTGCCTGGAATGGCTTGCGCAGAGCTTGCCGGCTGATGCCACCGTGCTTGACTATGGGTGTGGCTCCGGAATTTTGGCTATCGCCGCTGCGATGCTGGGTGCGGCTCGGGTTGATGCCGTCGATATCGACGAGCAGGCGGTATTATCCACCCAGCACAATGCGCAGAAAAATCAGGTGCGCGTTCATGCGTGTCTGCCGGATGACTTCGGGCCGGGGCAGTTCGATGTGGTGGTCGCCAATATTCTTTCCAATCCCCTAATGGTGCTTGCCCCCATGCTGTCCAACCGTGTGGCGCCCGGCGGCAGCCTGGTGCTCTCCGGCATATTGGAGCGACAGGCGGACGAAGTGGCGCAGGCCTATGCACCCTGGCTAAAAATGCAGGTATGGCAGGCACGCGACGGTTGGGTCTGTCTGCATGGCCAACGAGACGCCGTGTAATGTGCGGGTGAGACGAATATGGAGCTGACTACACGTTGTCCAGATTGCGGAACCATCTTCCCGGTTTCCCTGGAGCAGCTGCAGCTTCGTAAGGGGTATATCCGCTGTATTCAATGTGCTCATATTTTCGATGGTTTCGAGGCCGTGGTGCCGGCCGAGACTGCGCGCGGCTCCGCGACGCAGCCTCAAAGCGGGGCCGAGCCAACGCTGTCGGCACAACGGTTTGAGTCCAGTGCTGCGCCGAATGATGACGATCGTCCGGCTCACCAGGGGTTCTACATTCCTCCCGTCGATCCCTCCCATGACGTGGGCCCCCAGCCGGCGCGTCCGTTCACCATCGGAGTTGACAGCAGGCCAACACGTCACGCGGAAGCCTCTCAGGCTCAGGCTATCGGTGAACATTCCATTCCCGCGACGCCGCCCATGGCGCCTGAGCCTGAGGATAATGAGCCGCGTCTGCCTTCTGTCGTAAGGCAGCGTGCAGACATGCAGGGGCGATCTTCTCGCGCAGCGGTGTCGTTCTCCATTGCAGAACCGGACACTCGGGTGGCAGCCGAAGATACGCCCACTGACGACTTCCTTTTCGTCGAGCCACGTGTAGAGCGGCGCTCCGACCGCTACCAACCTGAGTTCTTGGCGGACACCCACCGCCCGCGCGCCTGGGTGACGCCGTTATGGGCAATCTTGATATTGTGTGGGTTGGTGTTGTTGGCTATCCAAGGTGTATACGTCTTTCGTGCGCAACTTGCCAACAATATGCCTGCGCTGCGACCGGCTCTCGAAGCAGCATGTGATCGTCTAGGCTGTACAGTGCCATATGAACGGCGTATTGACTCAATACTCATAGCCGCCTCTGCGCTGCGTGCCGGCGGGCCGCCGGAGGATGAAGTTTCCAACCTCACACTCGAAGTGACCCTGAGAAACGTACATGACCGCCCGCAGGAGTGGCCCACTCTAGTATTGGATCTCAAGGATGCGGCCGGGGTGGTGGTGGTGCGTCGTAATCTCACACCGGACGTCTGGGTGCCGGCTGCAATGCGGCAAGGGCCGTTCGCCGCGGGTGCAGAAATGCGAATTGAACTCCCGGTGGCGGTTCGTGGCGTACGAGCAAACGGCTACCAGCTCGACAAATTCTTCCCCTGAATTATGAGTGCGGCTATGTCTGAGAAAGTGTTGATTTGTGGTTCTATCGCCTTTGACACCATTGCGGTGTTTGAGGGCCATTTCAAGGATCACATTTTGGCCGACAGTATCCAATCATTAAGCGTATCGTTCTTTGTGCCCAGCCTTCGGAAGGAATACGGTGGCTGTGCCGGCAACATTGCTTATAACTTGAGTCTATTGGGTGGCAAACCGGTGCCCGTGGGCACGGTTGGCGGCGACGCAGCCGATTATCTTGTCTATATGCAGCAGTTGGGTATTGACACCAGCCTCGTGCGCGTGCTGCCCGATATGTACACGCCGCAATGCTTCATCACCACCGATCTCGACAACAATCAGATTGCATCCTTCCACCCCGGCGCCATGGAAAAGTCGGCTGACAATGACATCAGCGGCTTTGATGCTGCATGGGGCATCGTCGCGCCGGACGCGAAAGAGGGCATGTTTGCACATGCCGGTCGCATGCATGCAGCAGGCATTCCGTTTGTGTTCGATCTGGGGCAGGCAATGCCCTTGTTCGATGGCGACGATATCCTTCGTATGCTGGAAATGGCTTCCATTCTGTGCGTCAACGAATACGAGGCCAGTGTCGTGACTCAGCGAACCGGGATGGACATGGGTGCAATTGCCGCCACGTTGCAGGGGGTCATTGTGACGCACGGCGGGGAAGACGCCGTGGTTTACGAAGGTGGCCAGAGCACACGTGTGCCTGCTTTGCCCGCAGAGCAAGTGGTGGACCCCACAGGGTGCGGCGATGCGCATCGAGCTGGTCTGTTGTATGGTCTGACGCGTGGTTGGAACTTGCGCGACGCATGTAAACTCGGGAATGTCATGGGAAGCCTCAAAGTGGCATCCCGTGGGCCGCAGAATCACCGGCCCACGCGTCAGGATATCGAAGCGATACTGCAGCACCGCTATGGGTTGAGCCTGTAGGCGCGAGCAGTGAATGTTCAGGAGCGATAAATGAAGAAGTCCAACATGCAGCAAGGTGCGCACGGCGATACGCGGCGCTGGTTGGCCGTGCTGGCAGTAGCAGGATCGCTGGCAGTGCTTGCTGGGTGTGCGCATCAAAGCGCGTCCAGCTCGGTCTATACCTATGGTCAGGCGCAGCGCGAGCAGATCGTGCGCCTGGGCACCGTCGAGGGTGTCCGCAACGTGGTGATCCAGCAAGATCGCACAACGGGTGCCGGCACACTGGCCGGTGGCGCACTGGGCGGTGTAGCCGGCAGCACCATTGGCGGCGGTAGCGGCCGTGTTCTGGCAGCCATCGGCGGTGGCGTATTGGGTGCCATGGCCGGCGATTCCATCGAACATCGCATGAGCCGCAAAGACGGCCTGGAAATCACCGTTCGCCTAGATAACGGCGAAACAAGAGTTATCGCCCAGGAAGCCGACGTACCCATCAGCGTGGGCCAGCGAGTCCGAGTCATCAGTGGCGGCGGCCCAACCCGCGTCACCCCAATGTAAAAATTGTAACAACTGGGGTCAGACCCCGAATAACGAAAAAGCGAAACGCTGCAGTACCATAATCGCCACTTGTGCCAGCACGAGCAGCACGAGTGGCGATAGGTCCAGCCCCCCGAGGTCGGGCAGCACGCGGCGAATGGGGTTCAGTAGGGGTGCGGTCAGCGTATGCAACAAGGGCATTATTGGGGCCATAGGATTGACCCAAGACAGGACCGCCTGAATCAGGGTTACCCATAGCACAACATTGAAGGCCCATTTGGCCATCGTGATAAGTGCGGCCACCAGCGACCTGACAATACTTTCGCTTGCGGGAATCTGGCCGGTCAGCAGCACCCACGTCAACCACAAATAGATCAGTGCCGTGAGCCAGCAAGCAACCAGGCTGGGATAGTCCACGCGGTTGGACGGTTTAATGACAGCCCGTATTGGGGTGACCGCCCAGTTGGTGGCACGCAGCACTGCTTGAGAAAAAGGGTTGAAGGGATGCAGGCGGATAGCGTATGCCCACGCCCGAATTATCAGTGCGATGCCAAAAAGTGAAAACAGGATGTTGAGCACGAAATACAAGACATCGCTGAACATAGTTGCCTACTGAAAAAAACTAGACGCGACATTGTCGCACGAGACCGTAGGCCTTCCAAACAGGCGAGCCTGACCGGCGGGGGGCCGGTCAGGCTCGCCAGGCGGCTGCGGACTTGCTGCAGTTCAGGGGCGGTTGCCCGTCGGGAACGGCCAGGAAGCGGCAGGATTGCGAGTTTTCTTGGCCGCAGTAGCGGGCATTGATTTTTTCGCGGCCTTGGCGGCAGATTTACTGCTGATTTTTGTTTCTTTCGCCTTGGCTGACTTACTGGTGGTTGCTGTATCAGTCATCGATGCTTCCTTCTTGGATGACTTCGTCGCGGTCTTGCCGGCCTTGGCCGCGGTCTTTGCGGCTTTCTTGGCAGCGGCTTTCTTCACGGCTGAAGTGGATGTTGTCTTGGCTGCGGCAGTTTTGCTCGCGGCCTTCTTGGCCGTGGATTTTACCGCTGTCTTGACACTTGTCTTGGAAGACACTTTCTTGGCTGCTTTTTTTGGAGCCACTTTCTTCGCAACGGCTTTCTTAGCAGCAACCTTTTTAGCAGCAACCTTTTTAGCAGCCGTTTTCTTGGCAGCTACTTTCTTAGCCGCGGCTTTCTTTGGGGCTGCCGATTTGGCGGAGGTCTTGGAAGGCGCTTTCTTGGCGCTCGCCGGACTCTTCACTACAGCATCCTCTGCGCCTGCTGATTTGGTGCTCTTGGATTTTTTTGCTACTTTGGCGGCCGTTTTGGCTTTAGCCATGGTAGTGCTCCTTGGAGTGTGAGT
>JAJUGV010000111.1 GCA_029265795.1 Alcaligenaceae bacterium | reverse complement strand
GGGCCCACGGCGTCGGTATAGCCGGAGGCCGAGACCTTAGCCATGATAACAAGCGACATTACGCCGCCGAAAAGACCCACTGCCTGCGACCACATCAGCCGCCGGGCCAGCAGCTTGCGCTCGCGTATCAGCAGCGCCAGAAACGCCACGGTGCCGACCAGCACAACAGCCAGCAGTAACCATAGCAGGGGCCCCAGCATCTCCTGGAAGACGGCAATCAGAATTAGAGGGTCGAGTTCTTTCATAGACAGCTTCCTTTGCCTGGGTTAGGCGCGGCCGCGCAGCATGCTGATATAGGTGGGTTTGAGCGCCATGGTCTTCATGACCCAGCTGACCCAGAGTTCTTCGAGCGGTGCAATAAAGCCGGGGAACGAATGCACCAGGTTGTTCTCGTAGTCGAACTCGATAAGCATCGCGCGCCCCAAGCGCGTGATGAGTGGGCAGGAGGTATAGCCGTCGTAGCGCTCGCTGCTGGTGGTGCCGGCGATTTCGGCGAGCAGGTGATCTACCGCCACCGGAACCTGCCACTTCACGCTGGCGGCGGTTTTGCCTTTGGGCACGCCGGCAATATCGCCCACCCCGAACACATTGTGATAACGCACATGGCGCAGCGTATGGCGGTCGACCTCCATCCAGCCTTCCGCCGCCCAGTTGCCGCTCTGCCAGGGCAGCGGGCTATTGCGTACCGCTTCAGGTGCGCGCATGGGTGGAATGACATGGATGAAATCGTAGGGCTGCTCTTCAGTGCCTTGAGGACTGCGGAAGGTGGCAATGCGCCGGCCGGGGTCGATAGCCGTGAGTACACGTTCGTAGGTGGCCGGAATGCCCCGGTCACGGAACAGCATACGGACTTTTTCGGCCACGATGGGCACGCTGAAGAGTACCTTGTTGTTCGAGAAGTATTCGATCTCGATCTTGCTGCGTTGACCGCGGCGCGTGGCGTGGTCTTCTGCCAAAAACGTGTACTTAAGGGGCGCCCCCGCGCATTTCATTTCAGTACCTGGGCGGGTGAAGACCCCGCGACCGCCACGGTCGATGAATTCAGACAGCGCCTGCCAGCTGGCATGGGCGGCATCCGGCCCGTTGTAGATACTGGCGATGCCTTCTTTGCCGATGAGGCCGGCTTCCATGCCGTCGATTTCTTCGTAGTGCAGAGTGAGGCCGGTGGCCACAATCAAATAGTCGTACGCAATGGTTTTGCCGCGGCTGGTAACCACCTTGTTGGCGTCAGGGTCGATCTCGGCGACGCTTTCCTGTACCCAGTCGACATTGGAGGAGATGTAATCGGCCGTGTTCGAGACAACATAGTGCGGCGGTTTAATGCCGGCGCCCACCAGCGTGAAACCGGGCTGATAGTAATGAGGCATGCGCGCGTCGATAAGGGTGATGCGCGCGCCGTCCAGCCCGGCGGAGAGCCGTGATGCCGCCGCCAGCCCGGCTGCGCCGGCTCCGGCAATGACTATGCGTGCAGATGTCTTGAGTTTGTCTGCCGATTTGGCCTGTGCGGGTAACGCCGCGCCCGCCGCGCCGGCGGCGGCGAGTGCCAGAAAGCGGCGGCGGGAGGTGTCTGCATCACCCGGGAAATCGGTGGGCTGGTGAGCGTTTGCTTTCACTGTGATGTCCTTGCGTATCGCCTGATTCGTTACGTCTCGTATAACTCATTATATTAGGCCCAACTAAAATAATGAAATGATAAATCTTAAGGAATCAAGGATTTCGCAGGACGGCGTTGGGCTAAGCGTCTTTCTTCACCGTTAACGGTATCTTCAGATAGGCCACCCCATTGCTCTCGGCAGGGGGTAGGTGCCCCGCGCGGATATTCACCTGCACGGAAGGCAGCAGCAGTTCAGGCGGCGCCAGCGTGGCATCACGCGCTTCGCGCATGGTGGTGAATTCTTCTTCCGTGACGCCTTCATGGATATGAATATTGTTCGCCAGCTGATCGGCTACGGTGGTTTCCCAAGCGTAGTGGTCGCGACCGGGCGCCTTGTAGTCGTGGCACAGGAAGAGCCGGGTCGTCGGGGGCAGCGCCAGCAGCCGGCGGATCGAACGGTATAGCCGGCGGGCGTCGCCGCCGGGGAAGTCAGTGCGGGCCGTACCAAAGTCGGGCATGAACAGGGTGTCGCCCACAAACACGGCATCGCCGATGCGATAGCTGACGCAGGCGGGGGTGTGGCCCGGTGTATGTAAGACACCCACTTTCATGTTGCCGAGCATGAAGGTCTCGCCATCGTCCACGAGCTTGTCGAATTCCTTGCCGGTGCACGAAATGTCATCCAGGTTGAAGGTTTTGCTGAAGATTTCCTGTACGTCGGTGATATGGCGCCCAATCACCACGCGGGCGCCCGTTTCGCGGCGAAAGAAGGGGGCGGCGCTCAGGTGGTCGGCATGGGCGTGGGTTTCCAATACCCATTCCAGCGTCAGACCTGCATCTTTTATATCGGCAAGTATGCGCCGGGCTGATTCGGTGGACACCTCACCGCTGGCGGCATCGTAGTCCAGCACGGGGTCGACAACGGCAGCCGCCCAAGTGGAAGGGTCGGATACAAGATAGGAAACAGTGTTGGTGGGTTCATGAAAATACGCCTGGATCTTCGGGGGCTGAATCATCACGGCTCCTTGTTGTCGTCGTTATATATTAGGTTATACTAAATTAGGTGATATAGATAATGGTTGACTTGGCTTTCAGTGAGCAAGATCGGGCTTTCCTGCAGGAAGGCGCCTCGAAAGCGGCATCAATGCTCAAGGCTCTGGGTAACGAGCGTCGCCTGCTAGTGCTTTGCCTGTTGATACAGGTGGGAGAAATGTCCGTCAGTGCCATGCTTGAACATATTCCATTAAGCCAGTCTGCGCTTTCTCAACATCTGGGGCGCATGCGTGAAGAAGGGCTTGTGACATACCGGCGTGAGTCTCAAACGCTGTATTACCGTATTGCCGACCCGGATGTCGAGAAAATCATCGCCACGCTGAAGAACATTTACTGTCCCTGACGTCGGCCAGGGGCGACAACGACTGAAGGAGTCACTATGAAACGCAATCTCGGAACCATAGACAGAATGTTGCGCATACTGGTTGGTATCGTGCTGATCGCACTGGCGGCCACCGGCAACATCGGTTGGTGGGGTTGGATAGGCGTTGTGCCCCTGCTTACAGGTCTATTCAGCACGTGCCCTGCCTACTCCCTGCTGGGCGTAAATACTTGCGGGCTGAAATCCAACAAGTGATCCGCCGTTTCAACGCACGGTACCGCTGGGCAAGGCGCCCGGCTTGACGCTCTTACCCGCGCAAGCCATAATTGCCCGCCTTGCCCATGTGGCTCAGTGGTAGAGCACTCCCTTGGTAAGGGAGAGGTCGCGCGTTCGATCCGCGCCATGGGCACCATTTCTTCAGCACGTTGCAAGCCTTGGGGCCGTCTCGCGCCCTCGATTCCCTAGCGCTTTTCACCATGACGCTTCTGCGCGCCATCAGGCAAGCAGAGTGCTACTGTATGGGTTTGGTGATTGCATCAGGATGAATCGTATGTCGACAGAAGCCGACTTCACTCCGCCGGGCAGTGCCCGCGAATCCACCGCCGGCCTGCAGGAAACCGCGTTTCCGCTTAGCACCAGCGTGAACATAGTCTTTAGCGCCTATGAAGATCGCCTGGTGTTGCGCAGCCAGCGGGTGAACCGCCCCCAGGTCAATGTACTGCTGACTCGGCGCATGACTATTATTGTTCTCGCCCAGTTGCTCGCGAATCTGCCCGAACTTAGCGGCCTGGATAAAACCCCCGCCCAATACTGGCAGGAAGTTCTGCAGATCGCCCACCAGAATGCACTGGAATCGGGCCGCAGTGCGCAAACGGATACGGCAACGGCGGGCGGCTCTGAGCCCGGGGCCGAAAGCGGCTCGGCTCCCGATACAGCGGAGCAAGAAGGGGTCGAACTCACCGGCTCACCCGCACCCAAGAAAAAGCACGGCAAGCTGAAAGGGGATATTTATCTGGCGACCTCCCTTACGATGCAGCGCAAAGACGACCAGCTGATTCTGGCGATTACGGGGCTGCCCATGCCTTGCGCCATGACGGAACCCTGCGAGCGCGAGCCTCTATTCGCCATTCCATTGCAGGTCGAGCATGTGCACCAGCTCATTCAGCTGCTCATCGACAAGGCGCAAGAAGCCGACTGGCATCTGCCCGTGAACCTGCCCTGGCTGGAAAGCCCGGCTGATCCGCCCGCCACCACTTTGGGTTTGCTGCACTAGGGGTCTGCCCCAGGAAGGTCTGCGGCTACAATTAGAAACCATGGCACAACTTACCGTTATCTCGCGCGAACAACACGCCGCCAAGCGCTGGAAGCGCTATACCTCTTATGCCTTTGCCGCGAAAGATACTGTCGCTCCACTGGTGGCGCAGGAACTGCCGCGTGCCTGCCTTAGCCTTCCGCTAGGGTTCGTAAAGGTAGAGAAGGGCTTTCAGCTGGTAGCCGTTCAGGGCTTGCTGCCGGGGCAGAATCTTTGGGTTGCCCCCGACGGGCGCTGGTTGGGCGCTTATGTCCCGGCGGCGTACCGCAGCTATCCGTTCGTGCTGGCCAACACCTCAGACGGTCGTCGCGTGCTTTGCGTGCGCGAAGACAGCGGCTTGGTGAACGATACCGAAGGCGAACCATTTTTCGACGAAGAAGGAAAACCGGCCAAGGTGGTGCAGGATGTACTGAAATTCCTGGAACAGGTTTCCGCCGGCGCGCAGCTCACGACGCGCATTTGCGCCCTTCTGGAAGAACACGGGCTGATTCAGCCCTGGAAGGTAAAGCTGCGAACTGACGACGCCGAGCGCAGTACCGAAGGCCTGTATCGGGTGGACGAAGCCGCATTCAATGCCGTGTCGGCCGACGCGCTGGACGCCTTGCGTAAGGCCGGCGCACTCCCTTTGGTGTACTGCCAGCTGCTTTCTATGCAACACCTGCAGCAGTTAGCCCGGCTGGCCAACCAGCACGCGGCCAGTACTTCTCCGCTGAGCGAAACGGGCGATCTGGACCTGGAATTTTTGCGCGATGGGGATACGATTCGGTTTTCCTAGTGGCACATTTATCAGCAGCTGGGAATCGTTGCATAATGCTATAGTAAAAGGCTTTTTCAGGAAGTCGGCCCTTTTTTCCACTATGGCACGGCGGCGCTGCCGTGCCTTGTCCGCAGGTTCATAATGAAGCCAACCCGCCGCACAGAGCTTGGCGAGGCGCTATACCGCTTTCGCAAGACCTTCTACAGTCTGGCAGCCTTCAGTTGTGTCATCAACATCATTGGCTTGACGCCCGCGCTCTACATGCTGCAGGTTTACGACCGCGTGCTTGCCAGCAACAACGAAACCACGCTGCTTATGCTCACACTGCTGGTAGTGGGGCTTTACGGGCTGTCAGGCATGCTCGAATTCGCCCGCTCATCGGTGCTGATTCGCGTGGGTAACCGCTTTGACATGATGCTGAACCAGCGTGTGTTCACGGCGGCCTTCGAGCGTAATCTGCGCAGGCAGGGCGGCAACCCCTCGCAGGCCATCCACGACCTGACCAATCTGCGGCAGTTTCTAACGGGCAACGCCCTGTTCGCCTTTTTCGACGCCCCCTGGACCCCGATCTATATCGCGGTGACCTTCATGGTGCACCCGCTGCTGGGCTTTATTACCCTGGGCGGCTCCATTATTCTCTTCGTACTGGCCTGGATCACCAATATTTCCACCCAGAAGCCGCTGGCAGAGGCCAACCAGGCTTCGATTGCCGCGGCGGCCTTCGCCAATAATCACCTGCGTAACGCAGAAGTGATCGAAGCCATGGGCATGTTGCCCGGCCTGCGCGGGCGCTGGTTCCAGCAACATCAGCGGGTGCTGGGGCTGCAGACGCTCGCTTCCGATCGCAACTCGCGTATTAGCACGGTGTCGCGGTTTGTACGTATTTCCTTGCAGTCATTGATTCTGGGTGCCGGCGCGCTGCTGGTGATCGAAGGGCAGATCACGGCAGGCATGATGATCGTCTGTTCCATTCTGATGGGTAAGGCGCTGCAACCGGTGGAAATGGCTATCGGCACGTGGAAGCAGTCCATCTCGACGCGCGGTGCCTATCAACGCCTGGACGAAATGCTGCAATCCGCGCCGCCGCGTGGGGAAACGCTCAGCCTGCCGGCGCCCGAGGGTGCGTTGTCGCTTGAAAACGTTTACGCGGGTGCGCCTGGTATGCAGGGCACCATCCTGAAGGGGCTGACATTCAATATCGAGCCGGGCGAAGTGGTGGGCGTGATCGGCCCCTCGGCTTCCGGCAAGTCCACCCTGGCACGTTTGCTGGTGGGGGTCTGGCAGGCCCGGGCCGGCACGGTGCGACTCGACGGCGCCGACATCTTCCAATGGAATAAAGACGAGCTCGGCCCGCATGTGGGTTACCTGCCCCAGGATATCGAACTCTTCGAAGGCACCATTGCCGAAAACATTGCGCGCTTTGCCGAACCTGATTCTGCGCTGGTGATCGACGCCGCCAAGCGGGCTGGTGTGCACGACATGATTCTGCACCTGCCGCAAGGCTATGACACGCCTCTGGGTGTCGATGGCGCCTCGCTGTCCGGCGGGCAAAAGCAGCGCATTGCCCTGGCGCGGGCCATTTATGGCAACCCCAGGCTGATCGTGCTTGACGAGCCCAACTCGAACCTGGACGATGTCGGCGAGGCAGCGCTGGTCGCAACCGTCAAAGATCTCAAGGAACGTGGCGCGACGGTGGTGCTCATCACCCACCGCATGAGTGTGCTGAACGCCGTTGACAAACTCCTGGTGCTGCGCGATGGTGCGCTCACCATGTACGGCGCGCGCGACGAAGTCCTCAAGGCCTTGCGTCAGCAGCAGCTGCAGGCGCAGGCGAAGGCCAAGGCGCAGGTGGCCGGTACGTCGCCATTACAGATTGTCTCGAAGGGACAGAGTTAAGATGGGTTGGTTCAGCAAGAAGCCGGGCACTGACGTGGCATTGAGCGAAGATCGCGCGCTGGAGCTTCCCGGCAGCCGCGTCGACACGAATTTTTCCGCGCCCCTGCGCTGGGGCCTAATGGTTCTGTTGCTGGGCTTCGGCGGGTTTGCCGCGTGGGCGGGCTTTGCGCCTCTGGATGCGGGTGTTACGGCCGAAGCCACGGTGCAGGTGGCGGGAAATCGCAAGAGCGTGCAGCATCTGGAAGGCGGCACCATCGACGAACTGCTGGTCAAGGAAGGCGACCGGGTCGAACAAGGGCAGGTGTTGCTGCGGCTGAACGCCACCCGAGCCTTGGCCGAACAGGGTGTGGTCAGCGCCCAGTACATTATTGCCAAGGTGACCGAAGCCCGGCTGCTGGCAGAGCGCGACGGCACGGACACCATCGAGATCGACCCGGCGGTAGTCGAACGCTTCCAGGATGACCCGCGCTTCCAGCGCGCCGTCGCTGCGCAGGAACGCCTGTTCAAGACGCGCCGCGATGCCCTGCAGGGCGAGATCGACATCCTCCGTGAAAACCTGGCCGGCGCCGAGCAACAGCTGGCGGGGCTGGAACAAGTTCAGAAAAGCCGCAAGGCCCAGATCGGCTACATCAACCGCGAACTCTCCGGCGTGCGCGAACTGGCCAAAGAAGGCTATCTGCCGCGCAACCGCATGTTCGAACTGGAACGCGATGCCGCGCAGCTGCAAGCCGCCTTGTCTAACGATATGGTGGAAGCCGGCCGTACGCGCAACCAGATTGCGGAGCTGAAGCTGCGCATCATGCAGCGCTATCAAGACTACCAAAAAGAAGTGCAGTCGCAGCTTTCTGAAATCCAGAAAGAGGCTTCGGCGCTGGGCGACCGGCTCTCGGCCATTGATTACACCGTGCGCGAGACCGTCATTCGTGCGCCTATCGGCGGCTATGTGCAAAACCTCAGTGTGCACACCGTGGGCGGCGTGATCGGCCCGGGTACGTTGTTGATGGAAGTGGTGCCGGTCGATGCCACGTATTTGATTCAGGCGCGTGTGCCGGTGCAGTCCATCGACCGCGTCATGCCGGGGCTGGATGTCGATATCACCTTCCCGGCGCTTAACCAGCGAACCATTCCAAATATTCCCGGCAAAGTGCTGACGGTGTCCGCCGACCGCCTGGTCGACGAAGCCACAAATATTCCCTACTACCTGGCGCAGGTGGAAGTGACCCCCGAGGGCGTGGAAACACTGCAGAATGAAACCATTCGTGCCGGAATGCCCGCGGCCGTGCTGATTCGCATGGGCGAGCGTACTATGCTGAACTATCTGGTGAAGCCGTTCCTGGAACGTCTGGACAAAGCCTTTAAGGAGCGATAAATGCGCGTGGCTCTGCTGTGTACGGTTCTGAGCGTTGCCCTTGTGCCGGCGTTGGCACAGGGTCAGCAGGCACCGGCTGCAGCATCGGCGTCCACCGCGGCAATCGGCAGCTACGACTTGGCGACGGCATGGCGCGCCGCGCTGCAGAACGACCCCAGCTATCAGGCCGCCATCAGTGAACGTGAAGCCGGCCAGACCAACCGGGCCATGGGCCGTGCCGGTCTGTTGCCGCAGGTCAGTGCCTCGCTGGGGCGTACTCGCATGGACGGCACACTCGATTCGCCGACCGCAAGCGGCACGGTGGCCACCGAAGACCTCGATTACACCGCCAAGACTAACGAGATCCGAGCCACCCAGAGTGTCTTTAACTGGAGCCGTATTGCCGAGTACCGCCAGGGCCATGCGCGCGCCGACTACAGCCTGGCCGTCTTCGATACCCGCGCCAAGGATACGTCGGTGCGGCTGGTGAACCGCTATTTCCAGACGCTGCTTGCCTACGAGAACGTGGTACTGGCACGCAACAACCTGGACGCCAACGAAAAGCACATCGTGGTGGCGCAACGGCGCTTCGATAGCGGTGAAGGCACCATCACCGATGTGCGCGAAACCAGTTCGCGCCGCGATCTCGCCCGCGCAGAGCTGATACGCCGCCAAGATGCACTCGTGGTCGCCCGCCGGGAACTGCAGGAAATGGTGGGGGCATCGCCTGACAGGCTGGTGGCGCTCAACAGCCGGTTCTCATTGCGCCCGCTCAACCCACCGGCCCTGTCCGACTGGATGGCGATGGCGATGGCGGGCAATGCCGAAATTCGCAGCGCCGAAGAAGGCCTGCGCGTCGCCGGCTACGAAATCGACCGGAACTTTGGCGGTCACCTGCCATCCGTTGATCTGGTCGCGTCACGGCGCGTAGTCGAGCGTGAAACCATTTCCACCCGCAACCAAGAAAGCGCGACTACGTCGGTAGGGGTGCAGGTCAACCTGCACATCTTCTCCGGCGGGCTTACCAGCGCGCAAGTCGACCAGGCGCGCCACAACCGCGATAAGGCCAATTCTGAACTGGCCGCGACTCGCGAGCGCATTGCGGTGGAAGTCACCCGTCAGTATCACGGGGTGGTGAGCGGTGCAGAGCGCATTCGCGCGCTGGAAGCCGCTGTGCAGTCCACCACCGAGGCCTTACGGGCGGTCGAGCGGGGTTATCAGGCGGGC